>CAYTZA010000001.1:0-48904 GCA_964442365.1 uncultured Candidatus Saccharibacteria bacterium
TGAGGTCTGCAACTCGACCTCATGAAGCCGGAATTGCTAGTAATCGCAGGTCAGCTATACTGCGGTGAATACGTTCTCAAGTCTTGTACTCACCGCCCGTCAACTCAAGGGAGTTGGGAATACCCGAAATATCACGTATGTGGTCCTAAGGTAAGCTCAATGACAGGGAGTAAGTCGTAACAAGGCACGGGTAGCGGAAGCTGCTCGTGGAATATTTCAAATGAACAACGTTTTGATTGTGCTTCGGCCTTTCAAAACTTAAAAGGCGATTATCTCTTCTGCGCAAGTAGATAGAGATAAGATCATAGTGTTGTATCTTTACATGACACTCGTTTTGCTAGGTATACGTAACTAGATCTATATAACACAGGATGTTGTATATGAACGGTAAGCCTCTAATCTTTCGAGATTTTGGCAAGCCTTAAGAACGGAACAAAATAAAGGACAATATACACAAATCCACCCCAAAAGGGTGGATTTGACATTGTACACAGTACATGATATAGTCTTGGTTGGTTCTCTTTTTGTTTTTCACACCTTTTTTCCCGCTTAGCGGGAAGGAGAAGAGTATGCCTGAGCAGATTCGGCCGCATGGGGTTTCCGTTGAAGAGGTGCGTGAGGGTGCCGTGTTGCGTGCAAGGCACAAGATTCGCACCGGCGCTTATGACCATCCTGACGCACTCGAGGGCGTGCTGAAAGGGCTCGCGCGGGATCTCGGTGTCGAGATTGTCGGTGACTGAACGGGGCGGTAAGGGAGAGAGAAACGCAATAGGAGAAGGAAAGGGAGTTGGGGTCGCTAGACAACTGTTCTGGCGGCCCCTTTTTAATACCTAAATTTATACACAAAATTACCCTCAAGTAGAGTCTTTTGAGGTACTTGACAGATAGGGTGTAAAGGTGATATAATATATAGTGAATGTGCATAGAGCTGGTATGTTCCAGATCTAGAGCATATGTTCTTTCGAAAGGAGATTTGATGGCACGTTCTCTTCTTATCGTCGTATGCGTTCTTGTGGTCTGGATGACCACTGCATCACAGGCGATAGCAGAGACGCCAAGGACGGCGCTGATCGAAGCCTTGATTCACGTTGAATCAAAAGGCAATGACCGTGCTCATGGAGACAAACATCTCCCTGACCATGCGTATGGTTGTCTCCAGATCAGGCAACCCTGTGTCGACGATGTGAATAGTCGATACGGCACGAATTATCGAGCGCAAGACTGCTTCGGTAATCGTGAGCTCTCGTTGTGGATCTTCCATAGGTATATGGATATCTATGCGACAGAGTCTCGAATAGGTCGTAAGGTGACCTATCAGGACATGTCCAGGATCTGGAACGGGGGACCGTCTGGATGCTTCGACGATGGGTCTATCGACAAAAACGGTCGAAAGCCCAAAAGTGCAAAGGCTCGCCGGAAAGTTTCTGAGACTCAGAAACGGGCGAAGATTGAGTATTGGCAGAAGAAAGTAAAACCTCTTCTCTGACACTCGTTTGTTCTTGGTACGTAGGATTACGTACTGTGCAGGTGGATACCTGCTGTCAATATTGGAGTATAAAACCGCTTGGAGGATTCCAGGCGGTTAAGTGTATATGGATATTATTTTTTCTTGTAATTTAGATATTTTTGAGGTAATCTTTGCATATTGCGCTTGTAGCTCAGTTGGTAGAGCACATCACTGATACTGATGGGGTCCCAGGTTCGAATCCTGGCAGGCGCACAAAAACAACAAGTGAGTCTTCGAGCGAGTATGTTTTTGTAGCGTGGGGTATTTTTATACTACCGCACAAAAGTAAGTTTCCACTGGCTAAAAAGTCTAAAATACGTTACTATATCTCCTTAAATTATATATTCACGTTTATTTTATGATACCCGAAAAAAAGACAAAGATCGTTGCAACTATTGGTCCAGCTACAGAGAAAGAACCTGTTTTTACTAAACTTGTAGAAGCGGGTTTAAATGTTATGCGACTTAACTTCTCCCATGGAGATTTTGCTGAACATCAAGCTCGTGTCGATGTATGTCGTAAGGTATCAAAAAAGTTTGGTGTTTCTGTTGCTATTCTTCAAGATCTATCTGGTCCAAAGATTCGTATTGGTGAGTTTGGTACACCAAACGGTCGTATTACACTTATTCCTGGAAAAGCATTTACGATTACAACTGACAAGATTGTGGGTGATGAAAATCGCGTATCAGTGAACTATCCTACTTTGCCAGAAGAGCTTAAGGTTGGAAATATGGTACTTCTCGATGACGGAAAAAAACGTCTTGAAGTTACAGCTATTAAAGGCAATGATATCGTTTGTAAAGTTATTATAGGTGGTGATACAAAAGGTCGTCGAGGAGTTAATCTTCCTGGCGCATATCTCAAGATTAGTTCTATTACTGAAAAAGATCGTAAAGACTTAGAATTTGGTATTAAAAACAAAGCTGATTTTATTGCTCTTTCTTTTGTACGACGTCCTGAAGATATTTTGGAACTTCGTGGTTTACTCACTAAAGCAAAATCAGAAGCAAAGATTATTGCTAAAATTGAGACTGAAGAAGCTATTGAAAATCTCGATGCTATTATCGATCTAACTGACGGTGTTATGGTTGCTCGTGGAGATCTTGCTATTGAAATACCTGCAGAAAAAGTACCCCTTATACAGAAACGTATTATTGCTCGTTGTAATGAACTCGGTAAACCAGTGATTACTGCTACACAGATGCTCGAGTCTATGATTAAGAGTCCTGTTCCTACACGTGCTGAAGTATCTGATATTGCTAACGCTATTATCGATGGTACTGATGCGGTCATGCTATCAGAAGAAACTACACTTGGTGAATACCCTATAGAGGCAGTAAAAGTTATGACTAGAGTGTCTTTGGAAGTAGAAAAGACATACGATCTTCAGAGAAGTATTGAAGATATTACTCATGAAAGTCCTCGTCCTGTCGATGCTGTTTCTGGTGCTGTTGTACATGTTGCTGAAGAAATTGGTGCCACATGTATTGTCGCTCTTACACACTCTGGTACGACAGCTCGTTTGGTATCACGTTTTAAACCTTCGCAGTTGATTATCGGAGCTACACCGTTTGAAAAGACTTATAATCAGTTGGCACTTACAGGCAACACTATGCCTCTTATGGTAAAAAAGACTACGACACTTATGGCTGCATTTGCTGAAGTTAAAAAGACACTTCTTAAAAAGAAAATTGTAGAAAAGGGAGATAAAGTGGTGATTATTGCTGGTTTGCCATTTAGTAAACAGGTCAATACCAATATGTTGGTAGTAGAGACTATTTAGTCTTTATTTAAATACCCTTTATGGGTACTTTAGGGGCAGTCTGGTATACTATTTTCTATATGAATACATTTGCAAAATCGTATGTCTTAACAGACACAGACCTGCTTATGGACGTTGATAATAAACGTCAGGCTGGTTACGTTATCAAGGTTCGTGATATGGAAGAATCAGATAAGCCTCGAGAGAAGCTTATTGCCGGTGGTCCAGGAGCACTTTCTGTAGCAGAACTTATGGCAATTGTACTTGGTACGGGGACTAAAAAAGAGGAAGTATTAGAAATGGCTAATCGAGTAGTTAAAGAATATGGTGAAAGAATCTTGTCTCGACAAGTAAGCGCAGAACAGTTGGCAACAGATCTTGATATTCCTATAGGAAAAGCTTCTCAAATTGTTGCGGTTGGAGAGCTTGGAAGACGTTTTTTTGATAAAACAGCTGAAGGTCTTGCAGTGATTCGTACACCGGAGGATGCACACCACTATTTGCGTGATATGCATAATCTTCCTAAGGAACATGTGCGTGGTATTTATCTAAATACTCACTATCAAGTAATACACGATGAAGTGATTTCTATTGGTACTGTAAACTCTAATCTCGTTCATCCACGTGAAGTATTTCGTCCTGCTTTACAATACGGCGCAGCGGCAGTGATTATTGCCCACAATCATCCGTCTGGAGTTATGAAGGCATCAGATTCTGATATTGCTACTACTAAACAAATCGTAGAAGCAGGAAAAATTCTTGGTATTCATGTAATTGATCATATTATTGTAAGTGGTGATAAATTCATTAGTGTGGATGTCAGTTATGAATGATTTTCGTGGAAAAAGAATAACAGTTATGGGACTCGGCCTTTTAGGTCGAGGTATTGGTGATGTTCGTTTTTTAGCTTCGCAAGGAGCAATCCTTACTGTGACTGATTTGAAAACAAAAGAGGCTCTTGCTCCAGCTTTAGCAGAACTTAAAAAACTCAAAGATATTACTTATGTTCTCGGAGAGCATAGACTTGAAGATTTTCGTGACAAAGACATGATTATAAAATCAGCTGGTGTTCCACTTGATTCTCCGTATATAGAAGAAGCGCGTAAAGAAGGAATACCAATTGAAATGAGTACCTCTCTATTTGCGCGCATCACACCTGCTACGATTATTGGGATTACTGGTACGCGTGGAAAATCTACGGTTACGCATCTATTGTATGAGATTTTAAAAGAGGCATATAAAGGTAAAAAACAAAAAGTATATCTTGGTGGTAATGTAAAAGGAGTATCCACACTCGAATTATTACCAGTTGCCAAAAAGGGTGACATGGTGGTGCTTGAATTGGACTCTTGGCAATTACAAGGTTTTGGAGAGGCTAAAATAAGTCCTCATGTATCTATTTTCACAACATTTATGTCTGATCATTTGAATTATTATAAAAATGATACGAAACAATATTTTACTGATAAATCATATATATATCGTTTTCAGAAAAAAGGAGATATTTTAGTGGCAGGGAAACAGATGGCTAGTTTAATACGTAATCGTCCTGATAAAATAATTGTTGATGAAAATACACTTCCTGTTGATTGGAAACTTAAAATGCCCGGTATTCATAATCGTTACAATACAGCACTGGCGGTAACTGCTGCTCTGGCTTTGGGTGTAAAAAAAGAAGTTATAAAAAGTGTGGCAGAAAAGTTTAAAGGAGTCCCAGGACGTCTTGAATTGGTTAGGACAGTAAGTGGGGTATCTTTCTACAATGACACAACCGCTACCACTCCTGAGGCTACTATTGCGGCTTTAGAAGCGCTTGGTATTGATCATGCCAAACACATCGTACTTATCATGGGTGGGGCAGATAAAGCTCTTGATATGTCAGAATTGCCGGCTGTGATTAAAAAATATGTCAAAGCGGTAGTGTTACTACCTGGTACAGGAACAGATCGGATTATTTCTGAAAAAGTATTTCAGCGGTTAGATCCTGTATGTGTTGAGTCTCTTCCAGATGCTCTTCATTCTGCGAGAATATATGCAGCTCCAGACGATATCGTGCTATTTAGTCCAGCTTTTGCATCTTTTGGACTTTTCAAAAATGAATTTGATCGTGGTGAACAATTTAATACTTTATGCAAATCGATTTAAATACTGTTAAAAATGTTTACATAATTGGTATCGGTGGTATTGGTATATCTGCTATTGCGAGGTTTCTTTATGGCCGTGGGGTACAAGTATCTGGATCAGATCGTGATGCTTCTCGTGTAACAGAAGGGCTTGGTATTTTAGGTATAGAAGTTTTTATTGGGTCAGATGTATCACATATTCCGGTATCGTGTGATTGTATTCTTTATACAGTTGCTATACCTGAAAACCATCCGGATATTATTGAAGCAAAAAAAAGAGGTATTCCGATGCTTACGTATCCACAAGCTCTTAAGCAGATATCACAAGACAAAAAAACCATTGCTATTTCAGGGACTCATGGAAAGACAACTACTACTGCCATGCTTGCTACTATTCTTATCGATACAGGTGTGGACCCCTCAGTTATAGTTGGTAGTCTTATGAAAGATTCTAAGGGTGTAGAAAGTAATTTTATTTCTGGTGCAAGTGATTATTTGGTAGTAGAAGCTGATGAATATAAAAAATCATTTCATAGTTTGTATCCTAAAATATTAGTAATTACTAATATCGATGAAGATCATCTTGATTTTTATAAAGATCTTACTGATATTCAAAATAGTTTTATTGAGCTCGCTAAACGTGTACCTACTGACGGTTATCTTATCTGTAATATATCTGATCCACATCTTGCTCCTGTCATACAGAGTGTTAACTGTAAGATCGTTGATTATAGTGCCATAGAACATGACGGCTCACTGAAAGTTCCTGGAGAGCACAATCGTAGCAATGCTCGGGCTGCTTTGGCTGCCGCCCAGGCATTGGGTATTTCTCTTTCTGATTCTGTAAAATCAGTGGTTACTTTTTCTGGTGTATGGAGACGTTTTGAGTATAAGGGAAAAACTGAAAAAGGTGCACTTGTATATGATGATTATGCGCACAATCCTCACAAAGTACGATCAGTATTGGCTGGAGCTCGTGAATTTTTTGGTAAAGATAAAAAAATTATTGCAGTATTTCAGCCACATTTGTTTAGTCGCACTAAAACTTTATTCAATGAATTTGTTAAATCTTTTGATGATGCCGATGAAATAGTTTTTGTCCCTATATATCCTGCTCGTGAGGCTTTTGATCCTTCTATATCGTCAGAACAGTTAGCCGAAGAGTTAAAAAAACGGTGTAAAACCGTATCGGTGCAAAGCAACTTTGAAGATCTTCTCCTGTATCTTAAAGGTATTGATAAAGAGGGTATAGTTTTTATGACAATTGGTGCTGGGGATATCAATACAGTTTCTGATAGATTGCTTCCAAAAAAATAATATGAGACAATCGCAGTATGAAGAAGAAAATAATCCTTATACTTGCCTGCATCATAGCCCTTATCCCTTTTACAGGATTTCCTGATTCTTGGAAAACATTGATTATATCTTTATTGGCTATATCAATAATTGTTATCGTCTATCGTGAAGATATTCGTAACTTTTTTGCAGTACCACAATATCCTCCAGGAAGAATCGTCGAAGGGGATAGTTTTGTAGAAAGTACTGGTCCAGTACAAGGAGCATGAGAAAAAAGAAATCCCATAAAAAGTATGTTCTGCTTGGTAGTGGAATAGGTTTTATGGTGTGTTTTTTTGTACTGTCGTATGCGATATTGCCAGATTTTTTTAGAAGTTCATATGAAGCTTTAGCTCAGCCATCTGCTACTACTACACAAAAAATAGTACCAAAACGTATTGTTACGCATATTCCTACTCCATCAGCAGTTAAAGCGATATATATGACCAGTTGGGTTGCTGGTACTTCAGATATACGTAGACCACTTGTATCACTTATCGATGAAACAGAAATCAATTCTGTAGTTATAGATATTAAAGATTACACAGGAGAGATATCTTTTGAGGTCAATGATCCTTTTTTACAATCTGTTGGTTCAGGTTCTCGTCGTATTGTAGATATCGATGATTTTATAGATTTACTTCATAGTAAGGGTATATATGTAATCGGTCGTATTAGTGTTTTTCAAGATCAATATTTTGTAAAAAAACATCCTGAATTTGCGGTAAAGAAAAATAGTGATCGCACTGTCCCATGGGCAGATCGTAAAGGTATACAGTGGCTTGATGCCGGCTCACATGATGTATGGGATTATATTGTCGCTATTGGTAAAGAGGCGTATGGCCGTGGTTTTGATGAGCTTAATTTTGATTATATTAGATTTCCTTCAGATGGAAATATGAACGATGTTTATTATCCGTGGAGTGGAACTACTACAAAATCAGTCGTGCTTAATAGTTTTTTTGAACATATAAAATCGGTATTTTCTCCTCTTTCTATTCCAATCTCCGCTGATCTTTTTGGGATGACTACAACCAATACTGACGATTTAAATATTGGGCAAGTACTAGAACATGCTCTTGTTAATTTTGATTTTGTAGCGCCTATGGTCTATCCGTCACACTATCCTCCAGGGTGGAATAACTTTAAAGATCCAGAAAGTTATCCTTATGAAGTAATTAATATTTCCATGAAAGCTGCTGTTGATCGTGCCAATATTATAGGTGTCAGTCCTTTGAAGCTTCGTCCTTGGTTACAGGATTTTGGATTACGAATGTCTTATGGTGCAAAAGAGGTAAAAGCCCAAATACAAGCTACTGAAGATGTTGGTCTTACTAGTTGGATGCTGTGGAATGCTTCTAATAAGTATACAAAAGGTGCTTTATCGCAAGCCTCAACTACGATACAATAGTTACATGTCTAGTTCTGAAGATAAGGTTAATTATTTTGCTGAGACTGACTCTCGTAATCAGCATGTAAAATTTGGTATCAAAGCCTCTGACCGTACTCGTCATGTGTATATTATTGGAAAGACGGGTATGGGTAAGTCTACTCTCCTTGAAAACATGGCTGTGCAGGATATACAAAACGGAGAGGGTCTAGCCTTTATTGATCCTCACGGTAAGACTGCAGAATTGCTCCTTGATTATGTGCCACAAGAACGTATAAAAGATGTAGTATATTTTGCTCCTTTTGATCTCGATTATCCAATTTCTTTCAATGTCATGGAGGATGTTGGTTTTGAACGTAGGCACTTAGTGGCAAACGGGCTTATGAGTGCGTTTAAAAAAATCTGGGTTGATGCTTGGTCAGCTCGTATGGAGTATATTTTAAATAATATTCTACTTTCTTTGCTGGAGTATCCAGATTCTACACTGATCGGTGTTAACCGTATGCTAGTTGATAAGGATTATAGAAAAAAGGTGGTAGACAATATTTCAGATCCTTCAGTAAAAGCTTTTTGGACGGATGAATTTGCTAAGTACGGTGAAAAATACATGCAAGAAGCTGGTGCTGCGATCCAAAACAAAATCGGACAGTTTATCGCAAATCCAATGGTGCGCAATATTATTGGTCAGCCACGGTCGTCTTTTGATATGAGAAAGATTATGGATGAGCGTAAAATTCTCATCATTAACCTTTCAAAGGGACGTGTGGGTGAGGGCAATGCAAACCTTCTTGGTAGTATGCTTATTACTAAAATATATTTGGCTGCTATGTCTCGAGCAGATTTGTCTCCGACAACGATGAATAAAACGCCAAATTTCTATCTTTATGTGGATGAGTTCCAGTCTTTCGCCAATGAGTCTTTTGCAGACATTTTGTCAGAAGCGCGTAAATACAAACTTAATCTTACGATTGCTCACCAGTATATAGAGCAGATGAGTGAAGAGGTGCGTGCTGCAGTTTTTGGTAACGTCGGTACTATGATTGCTTTTCGTGTTGGAGCTTTTGATGCTGAAATACTTGAAAAAGAATTTGCTCCATATTTTGAAGCGCAAGATCTTGTTAATCTTGGTTTTGTGCAGATTTATCTCAAACTTATGATCGATGGTATTTCTTCGCATCCTTTTTCTGCCAATACTCTTCCTCCGATTCCTAAACCTATTGTTTCTGAAAAAGAGGCTATCGTGGAAGCTTCTAGAGCTAGTTTTGCACAGTCGCGTGAAAAAGTTGAAGAGGAGATTCGTGAGTGGCACAAACCAATTAACGCTTCTGTAAAACCAATTCCTAAAACCAATATTGTTCCACCAGCACCTCGTGAAGAACCAGCACCACGTCAGGAATCTCGTCCTGTAGTGCCAAAAGTTGAACATCGCCCAAAAATAACTATTCCTGTTTCAAAAGAACCAAGAGAGACACTTGTAGCAAAACCTCCTGTAAAAAAAGATAGTGGGTCACTAAAGGCCGCTTTAGAAGCTGCACTAAAAAACGCTACTCCTACTTCAACTCAACCCAAAAAAACGATAGAGAAGACTGAAGAGAAAAGAGATATAAAAACAAATACTGATATTTCTACTAGAGAGGTGCCTGCAGACGTATTAAAAAATATTTTGAAGGCGGAATAGGGCAATACGAAGAGAGCTTTTGAGGACACCTAGCCATGCATGAGGGTATTCTTTTTTGTGAGAAATAATAAGTTTAATATTTGTTCTGTATAGTTCCAATTTTCTTTGTTTACTAGCACCTCCAGTTCTTTCGGTATAAGCAACTTCAAAACCTTCAATATTAGAAAATTGGCCAAATTGTCCCATACGAAGCCAGAGATCGTAATCTTCTGCTAGATATAGTGCTTTGAATCCTCCAGCACGGATGTAAGCTTCTTTTCGAAACATAACCGTACAGTTCATGAAATTATTTTTGATAAGTATACTTCTGCGTATATTTTTATCAGAAACTGGATTTGTGTAGTATTTGAGTAATTTTTCTTGTTCATCGACAATACGAGTTTTTGCCCCTCCTATAAGAACAGTCTTAGTGTGATTATCAAGAAATGTCTTCTGAATAGAGAGTTTATTGTCTGATATCCAGAAATCATCATCATCTATAATCGCTACGTATTCGCCGAGAGATTCTCGTATAGCTTTATCACGAGCTAAACCAGGACCAATATTTTTTTCAAGGACGATGACTTTGGTTCGAGAATCTTTTTCTGACCACCTAGTGGCTTTTTCTACGGTATTGTCTGTACTTCCGTCACTTATTATAATCAATTCAAAATCGGCATCTTTTTGTTTTAAAACACTTTCAATAGCTCGATCTATATATTTGGAACCATTTTTGGTAGCAAGGATTACACTGATCATATTTGTATCCAGTTACTTGGTATAACATCTCTTGTTTTGACTCTTTTGTCGGCAATCCATTGTTTTGGAGCGATCACTATTTTTTTATTGTTTGGATTAAGCCATGCTCCCCACCAACTAAAACTTGAATTGGCAATAATATGATGATCACAAGAGCTCATGAGAATAATTTCCTCGTAGTCAAACTTTCCATAGTCAGCAGGGTCTGGGCGAGACATGTAGTGATCTTGTACACCAAGGGGTAGTATTTGTGGTAGATGTTCTTTTGCCCATTCTATATCGTCAGAAAATATAAACACAGAATATGTACCAAGTTTTTCTGTTAGTAGAGCAAGGGCTTTTTTATAATATTCTATATCACACATACCAAAACGTTTGCTGATACTTGGATTATTTGCATAATCACCACGTCGAACATGAAGAGAAATTGCTGGTGTAGAAGTTTTGATTGTATTGCGTAGTGATGTTGCTTGTGTTGTAAGAGGAGTTTTGAGGGTTAATTCTTTCCGTATTTCATCGGCTATTGGAGAAAAGTATTTTTCACTTTGCCAGAATCCTTCTAAATATGAATCATTTTGTACAGAAAAATATTGAGGATTAAAAATATATGCTTGGTGTGGGAATATCTTTCTTTTTATTTTTCTTAAAAGTCTCTTTTTAAAAGTATGCTGAGCGAGTGATTCTGTTTCGGTGATAAGTCGAGCTTTTATATTGAAATGATCTAATTTGAAATTGCGCACGGCGTCATTTGTCTGGAACTGCCAAGTGGTATACGTAGTATGATCCAATACTAGTTCAGTATTCTGTTTTGTAGCAAGAGCTCTACCAAAAGCGTATTGGAATAGTTGGTTGCCGAGCCCGCCTACAAGTTTAATCGTTATCATGTGTCTATTGTACTAGAGATGCATAAAATGCAAGATATGCATCGGTCATGTGTTTGAGTGTAAATCTGGTATGAACTTTTTGTATAGACTGTTCTCCCATGCGACCATATTCTTCTTTTGACAAAGAAAATAGTGTATTTAGATTAGTAATTAGTTCGCTAGTATTTTCTTTGTTTGTTATATAGCCGTTTTGTTCATGCTCTACTGCTTCAGCAACACCACCAACATCAAATGCAACAATTGGTAGACCACAAGACATGGCTTCCAAAATAACCAAAGGAAAGTTTTCAGCGATAGAAGTAAAGAGTAGGGCATCCGATGCGGAATAATAAAGGGCCAAAGTTTTTTTGTCACTGATATGTGTGATATTCAGAATGTTACTCTGACTTTCTTCTGGTTTGTGATAGCCAACAATTACAAAAAGTGTATTTGAATCTTGTGCATATGATTTTATAACTTTCTCAGCGTGAACCCATCCTTTCCAGGGATTTTTTTTAGGATCATCGGCAAGAAACAATACAATTTTTTTATCGTGAGGGAGATTTAGAATATTTCGTGCTTCTTGTTTGTCTTTACGTACAAAAACTGATGTATCTATGCCATTATAAATAAGGCGTACATCTTGCGTGTCCAGAACTGTTTTTTCCAGTCTTTTTTTTAGCCAGAGTGATGGAGCTACAATATGAAGCTTTGATTTTTTATATATTTGAGATTTTCTCCAGGTTAGGTAGTAATCATTGTTCCAGAGAGTACGTGGTTGCATATTAATACTCGGACAAGTATATAGACCATTGCATAGTTTGGTATTTTCTAGTGAGTGAGCGCAGTGTGCTGTAAGAGCCCATTCGTCGTGTAGTGTCCAGATTACGGGTTTTAAAAGGGACATTTTTTGGAGAGTAGAAAGATTAAAGAATCTTCCGTGGAGGTTATGACAGTGCACTATATCAGCCTCTTTAAATTCTTTAGTTTTGAGTATCCAGTCACTTTTTAAAAGATCATCAGTAGCTAAAAGAAAACCAAGATATTTACGCCATTTTTGTCGAGGAATTATTTTGACTTTTGGATCTTGGCTACGCTTATCAGCTACAAACATAGAAACAGTATGTCCTTGTTTTTCAAGTGCTTGTTTGATATCCCATGATACTTTAGCGGCTCCACCCATTATATCTGTCGTGCCTATGATTAGAATATTCATATTTTTTGTAACAATAAACGTATTTTTGTTTGTATCTTTTTAAAGAGAGAAGTTTTATATACTTTAACAAACAAATATCTATCTGCTTCAGAAGATTCTTTTATCTCTTTTGGATGAATAATATATTCTAAACTATTTGTTGGTCTTTCTAGGGACGCATCTTTTGTCTTAGTATGAGTAGAGTCTTTTCCGAAACCTATGTTACTAACTAAGTTCATATTTGGAGTAATTGATAGGGAGTTATTTTGCCATATAGAAAAGAGCCATTTTGCATCCCAAAATGTATACTTGCCACTTTTTAATTGGGTGTAAAATTTAGACCAATATTTATGTTCATCTCCGTGTGTAGTTTTTATAGAGGGGGCATTTTTTAGTGTATGGTCATATTTTTTCCAAGCACGTTTCCATGTAGCCCAACCCCATGTATTTGGATATCTTGAAAAATAGTAGCTACCATTACCGCGAATATTTCCATCTTGGAAATTGTTTCCAGAAATCATCATAATTTTTTCATTGGAAGAGTATTTTTCTAGTAGTTCTTGGCAGAAATAAAAGAAATCTTTATGTGGAATGCAATCATCTTCAAAAATAATACCATTTTCAACTTGTTCAAAAAACCAAGTTATAGCTGAGGGAACACGTTCATCGCAACCGATATTGTGATCAAGAAAATCAGTGTGTATTTCACATGGCCAATCAATATCTTTAATCACTGACCGAGTCTCTTCGCATAAATTATCTTCGCCAGCCTTATAAGAACGCGGTCCATCTGCAGCAATAAAAAGTTTAGTAGGTTTTATTTCTCGTATTTTGGCAAATAGAGTACGTGCTTTATCCGGACGATTAAATATTATGAGAAGGATTGGAGTGGTAAATTGAGTGTTATTTATTTTCATATTCTTGAAATGATACGGTTGTATAGTATTTATTATATTTTTTTACAAGATTATCAAATGAAATAAATTCTTTTTTGTTTAAATTTATATTGTAAAATGGTTCGTGTATTATATATTTCGAGTATCTTTTTGCCAGCCAATTACTGTAAGTTTCAAACTCAGAAAAACAAGAGTTTTTATCGGTGTCTATTTTTTTAATAATAATTTCAAACCATGGATTTTTGGTATCTTTGTGTGTATTTTCTATTTCCTTTTTCATTTCATTTAAAAGACTTTTATTAAAAATCATCATATGACATACAGAAGAAAAATAATTTGGATTTTTGTATTTAAAGATTTTTGTAAAAGTATCATAATAATCTTTATTCCATTCTATGCTTTGTCTTATAATAAATTTATTTTCTCTTATAAAATCTTGGGGAGAGATAAAAATAGTATCATCGTCTAGTGTTATGTACGAATCAGTTGTTACAAATGAATCTGCTCCAAGTTTAAGTAATTGTTGAAAAATCCAATTACTACGATTCCATGAATTGAATTTTTCTTTTAGGTTTTGTTTCGTATAAGGTGTAACCGTATCCTCATCTATAAAAATACAGTTATTTTTTTTACAAAAAGCGATATTCTTATCATTTTTGGGACATATTAAAAATATTTTATTTATTTTATGTTTAATAAACTTTGTAGAGTCTATTACATTTTTTGTAATAATTTCATCTTTTAAGATCGTTGGTATTACTATGTCTATGTAATTATTATCCTTTGTCCCATCTTTTAAAAAAGCTATTTTTAGTTTACTTTTTATTTTTATCTTTATTAAATAATATAATAAAATTATATTGTAGTCTCTGTTTTGAACTATGCTTTTATATATTTTAAGTTTGTTTTTTGTTCTGTAGTAGATACCAACTAAACTATTTCTTTTAATTATTTTTTGTGGATGTACGCTCAGAGGGACACTTTTTCTGTCTATATTTTGTTCAATAAGTTCCGTTGTATTTGTAACAAAAACTTGTGATATTTTTTTTATTTCATCAAATAAGTTTTGATTATGTTTACAGCCTTCGATAATTAATCTCTGTACTTCTGGAGTAAATAGAAAAATAAATTCATCTAGAATTATTTGCCAATTTCTATTTATTTTCCCATCGTTGTATTCGCGCACATAATATGATGGTGTGCTAGTAATACGATGTAGATAATTGGTATTTGGACATGTATATGCAATCAATCCATGACAAAGGAAGCGCCATGCAAATCCTTGAGTATCAAAACCGTGTTCGATGGGATAACCACCTGCTATCTTGAAAGCTTTTTTGGTAAACATGAATACAGAATAAAGAGGGCAATACTGATTATTTTTTTCAAGGAGACTTTCAAATGGTATTTTTTCTCCAACAAAACTAAATGTGTCGATTCTTTGGATGTTATTGATATTGTTTTCTAAAAATTTTGTCGAATGATGCAAGCCCACTCCATCACAGTTTTTATCCATAAGCATGGTGAGCATAGGAGCTAGAGTGTTTGGTGGTAACATGTCGTCACTATCTAAACAAAAGATTACTTCAGATTTTGAATACTCTACAGCTTTATTTCTTGTATAACCACCACCTTTATTTTCTTGATTAAAATATGCGGATATATTTTTGTATTTTTTAAGAATATTGTCGATAACCTCTTTTGTATTGTCTGTAGAACAATCTTCAACTAAAACAATTTCAAAATTATCTAATCCTTGTGCGTAACAAGAAGCAACCGCTTCTTCGAGTGTTTTTTCGCAATTGTAGCAGGGGATTATGATGGATAATTTTAGGTTTGTGGTCATATACCTTTTGTGATTTTCATATTCGACGCACTTTCTTTATAAGAATTTGAAAAAAACGTTCAAAATCATTCCAATCTTCTGTTTCAAAAAAACCACATAGTTTATACAAAACAATAAATATACAAAAAGAAGTAAAACCAACAAGTAATAGGGTAAACATGTTTGAAATAAGATGTGCTAATACAAATGTATTTAGTATATACAAAATACCTCCTATAAGAATTATTTTAAGCCATGTATGTGTATGGTGTTTGTGCCTTACTCCTAGTGCAAATATATGTTTCTCTGTATAGAAAAAGGCATATGCTATGGGTCCCAGAGAAAGAAGATACGCCCATGCCGCACCCATAATACCCCAGTGAGGAATAAGTATTACAAGTAAGATGGTATTAAGAACTGCGGTACATATTGACATGATTGAAAGTACGCGCAGTTTTCCCATGCCAAGTAAAAATTGAGACAAAACTCCAGAAAGTGCTAAGAAAAAATTAGTAAAGGCAAGAATTATAAGAATATTAGACGCTGTATCTGCAAAATCTTTGTTGAGCCAATACAAAAGAATTTGATAAGAAAATGATACAACCAATACTGTCAGAACAGCGGCCATGATCGTAATAAGACGAAGGGAGCGTATGTAGAGTCTCTGTGTCTGTTCTCGATTTCCGGATCCTTCAAAATGCGCTGTCATAGGGAAAACAATATTAGTAAGACTGTTAGATATTGCTGGTATACGATTTGAGGCATTGCCGGGGAGACTATAGTACGTAAGGTTTGTAGGTCCTACATAAAAAGGAATAATAAGTCTATCAAGATAAGTAAGTGATGATGTAGCGAGATTGTTTAGAAAAGTGACTAGACCAAAACTGTAACATTTTTTGATTTCTTCTTTATCAAAAATAAATCTAAAACTAATATCAGGCATTAGTTTTTTGGCTATACGTATACCTATCACCATGGATATCAGCATAAAAATAAATTGAATAACAAAAAGATCTGTAACTGAGTAGTCATTTATCACCGCAATTACTGTGGTTATGTTTGTGGCAGTTAGTATGCATATGCCAACTTTTGTTGTGATATCAAATCTCTGTATAGCTGGTGGAATAATCGTATAGACTGAAGAAATAGCATTAATAAAGAATATACCCCCAGCAAGTATGATGGCTGTTTTATATTCTAAATAATCAATAAAAAAATTTGGAAATATGTATATACCAAGTTCCATGGAGCCAATAACTCCAATTAATCCAATCACACCCATAATCAAAAAAATAGTTTGTGTTGAACCTATGAGATTTTGTAGTTTTTGTCTGTTATTTTGAGAATTATATTCAGCAATATATTTTGTAACCGCAGTCGAAACACCAAGGTCTAATAAACCAAGAAGACTAACGATTGTTGTTATGAACACATATATACCAAATTCTTTAGTTCCAAGAGAGAATACAATAATAGGTGTAAAGAAAAGCGAGAATATGAGTGGCCATATGAAGCCTATAATGCTGTACGAAGCGTTACGGAGGGCCTTTAGTGAATTACTCTGTTCCACAAAATATATGTTAGCATATAAAGGCTTATGAAAAAAAATACCCTAATAATACAAATTATCACAGTAGCGCTTTTTTCAGTATTGTTTGTACCACTTATTGTATCTAATAGTCTATTTTTTCCTTTTATCACAGGAAAAGGATTCTTTTTTAGAACAATAGTACTTATTGTTTGTGCTTTATATGTATGGCTTGTAATAAACGATCGTGCATATCTTCCTAAAAAGTCTTTTATACTTTGGGCAATTGTCGCCTTTTTGGCACTGATGGGTCTATCAACTTTTTTAAGTGAGAATCCTTATAAAAGTTTCTGGAGTAACTTTGAGCGTATGGAGGGATATATTACGCTTTTGTGTCTTTTTGCGTATTTTATAGTTGCAAGTACAGTTTTTAATACTCATAAACTGTGGCTATGGTTTTTCAATTCGTCACTTATCGTGAGTGTAGTTGTTGGAATACGGGGTTTGGCCGATTTATCAAAAGGAGTAGACCGAGTATTTGGTTCCCTTGGTAATTCATCGTATCTTGCGGTGTATGCTCTTATCCATGTTTTTCTAGCTATCTTTTTTCTCATTCGTACTCTTGAGCAGAGTAAAAAACATGCGACACCTGCTTTTGAAAAAATATTGTGGTATGGATTTTTGATTGTTGGTAATAGTGTAGTGTTGTATTTTACTGGTACACGAGGAGCTCTTCTTGGATTGTTTGGCGGTGGCATGGTACTTGCCATAATACTGGCTTTATTTGAGAGACAAAAAACATATTTACGTGTACTTGGGGGTGTTGGTATTGGACTTGCTGTTGTGATAATCGTGACACTTGGTTTGCTTCGAGGTACAGAGTTTGCTCAGTCTAGTCCTCTTATCGGACGTTACAGTAATCTTGTTACTTTTGATGTGAAGGGTGTTTTTGAAAGTCAGGGATACAGTAGAACACTTTTATGGCCTATGGCTTGGGAAGGTATTAAAGAGCGACCGCTGTTTGGTTGGGGTCAAGAAAGTTTTAATTACGTATTTGCAAAATACTATAATCCAAATATGTATGGTCAGGAGCAGTGGTTTGATCGTGCTCACAATGTGTTTCTTGATTGGCTTATAGCAGGAGGAGTATTCGGTTTATTGTCCTATTTGTCTCTATTTGTAGTATTCCTCTGGTATCTCACAATTGCACCAGCAACACTACTTAGTCGTGCTGAGAAAGCGGTACTGGCTAGTCTTGTGGTTGCATATTCTATACACAATTTATTCGTATTCGATCATTTGGTGAGTTATGTATTTTTCTTCTCTTTGCTTGCATACATGCAGTATATCTACAGTACATCTACAGACAGATCTGATACAGGAATTCCTTTGATAAGGAATCGAAATACTGGGTATGTTTTAGGAACAGTTTCAAGTGTTCTTTTTGTGGGTCTTTTGTGGTTAGTGGTAGTGCGTCCCTTGCAAGCAAATACAACACTTATATCTGCTTTCATATATCAAGCCGAATATGCAGAAGGAAATGTTGGACGTAAAGGTGAAACACAAACTTTAAGAGATATGCTCGATGCGTATAAAAAAGCTTTGAGTTATAACACTTTTGGTACGACTGAGATTCGTGAACAACTTGTTACTTCAGGCCAAAATGCATTACGTGCTGATCCTACTTTGGCAAACGAAACAGTTATGCTTGTAGCAAGCGAAATGACAAAACAAGTTCAAAATAATCTCAACGATCCAAGGTATCATTTCTTTTTGAGTACATTTTTATCAGGTATTCGTATGTACCCAGAAGCTTTACAAGGGGCAGAAGCTGCAGAGAAACTTTCTCCGTCTAAACAATCTTTTAAGTTTGTAAAAGGAGAGATTCTTATTAATCAAAAGAAATATTCAGAAGCATTTGAAGTGTTTAAACAGGCATATGATTTAGCCCCTGAATATGAACAAGCAAGAGCTTTGTATCTAATCTCAGCTGTTTATGCTGGCAAACAAAAAGAAATTAACGACATATTGGTACAATATCCGTCAGTGATTGCAGACGTTAGAGTAATTAAAGCTTTTATCACCACAGGAAACATATCGAAAGGGGTCGATCTTTTAGAGAAATATTCTATCCAAAATCCTACGGATACAAATAGTAAAATTCTACTTGCTGCAGGGTATTTAGAAATGGGTAATAAAACGAAGGCTCTGAATATACTCTCTGGTGCTGGCACTCAAGCTGCGCAATATATTCAGGCAATTAACAGTGGTACTAGGTCATTGTTTAGTCAGTAGTACTTGATTAGAATTTTATCATTGTGATATAATAGTAAGGTGAGTGCTTTCAGAAGTGTTAGCACTGGCAAACAAATGTAACACATAGCTCTCGCAAGAGAGCTTTTGTGTTGTTCGGGTGACAAAATAATCACTTACGGGTTATAATAAAAATCTGGTGTTTCTAGCACCGGTCGCCGGTCGCACTCACATTACATTTGTTTAAGGAGCTAGCCCCGACGACCGATACTGGACGCACTTTTTTTGTATATGAGAATTGAGCACGACATACCACTTGGTCCACTCACCACTTTTAAGATTGGTGGCAATGCTCGTTTATATACCCGTGTTTCAACGCTTGATGATTTAAAAGCTGCTGTTGGTTATGCTCATGCCCTAGATATTCCTATTTTTATACTTGGCGGTGGTTCAAATGTACTTATTTCAGATAAAGGTTTTTCCGGTTTAGTAATACAACCTGTATTTACTGGTATTAGTTGTGACAGTATTGTTGATCGAGGTGAGTGTGTTGCGCATGCTGGTGATATTTGGGACGATGTTGTTAAAGCGAGTGTTCAATATGGTTTATCCGGATTAGAGAATCTGTCTTTAATACCAGGAACACTTGGTGGGGCTGTAGTTCAAAATATTGGTGCTTACGGGACTGAACTTGAACGTGTTTTTGTTTGGGCTGACGTATTTGATATGCGAACAGGAGAAATTATACGTTTACATAAAATAGATTGTGATTTTGGTTATCGTTCGAGTATTTTTAAAACTCCAGAAGGAAGAAATTATATTGTTATCAAAGCAGCGTTTAAATTGATAAAAAATATTCCTCCCGATATTTCATATAAAGATTTACAGATATATTTTACTGAACAAAAGAACTCGCATCCAGGTATTCAAGGAGTCCGTGATGCTGTGATTGCTATTCGCACCGAGAAATTACCAGATCTTTCTCGTTTGGGTAGTGCTGGATCTTTTTTTAAAAATCCTGTTATAGAAAAAGTTCACGCTGATCAGTTGTCAAAAAAATATCCAAACATGCCAGTATTTCCAATTTCTGATGAAATGGTAAAAGTTTCTGCTGCATGGATTATCGATAATATTTGTAAATTAAGAGGTTATCGCGAAGGTGATGCTGGTATTTCTCCAGTGCAAGCTTTAGTGCTTGTAAACTATGGAAAGGCTACAGCAAGTGATATTTCTTCTTTGGCAAAAAAAATTATTGAAGCAGTATACTCGGCTACATCTATACGTTTAGAACCAGAAGTGGAAAGTGTTTGACTAAAACAAGTTTGATGGTCTATAATTGTATTTGTGGTAAAGCTAGAGAGTGCGGGTTCGATCCCCGTCATGTCCAAGGGATTTATTTAACCAAGTTTGATATGGAAGGGGATATCTAGAACAAGAGCTAGTCTTCGTATAAAAGAAAGAGACGGAGTAGTTTGTGCGTTTTCAACACGAGAAATAACTGATTGTTTTGTTTTTAATTTTCGAGCAAGTTTTTCTTGGGTGTAGCCCTTTTTGATTCGTGCTTCTATGAGAGCACAAGCGATTTGGAATTCTAATTCAGATTCAGCATATGCTTTTCTGAAGGCGGGATTCTTCATAAGTTCTTTTTTATGTTCCAAGAAATTCATATAGTTATATTATCACAATTTTGTTATATTACAAATTTGTAGTTATTTAGTCTTTTGATTGCTGTATTAATCTCTTGTATCTCGGTTTTTTGGGTTTTCTTTTTGAATATATGAAGAATAAGAAATGTTCGTTCTATTTGTGTTACATAAAAAACACGAATATTATCTGATCCAAGTATTCTGATTTCCCATAAAGATGTATTTCTAATTTTTTTAATATGCGGCGGACCAAGACGTATTCCGTATTTTTTTAATAATTCTATAGAGCGAATGACTTTTATTTGTGTCTTTTCTTGCAAAGTATTAATAAACTCTTCAATTAGTTTGTCTCCTCTTGCAGATTCATAATAAACAATATTCCAAGGTTCTTCATTCATGAGACTACGATTACACAGTGACCATAAAGAATCTTATAGAAGAAGATAAAAAGATCATAAAAACCACACTTTTCGATTGGGGATAAATATGATACGATTGCCCGTATGTTTTCACTCGCAGGACTATTTAAAGGTGGTAGTAATACATCTATAATAAAGAAATATAAGCCTCGTATTGAGGCTATAAACGCTTTAGAAGAGGTATATACAAAGCTTTCGACAGAAGAGTTAAAGGGGCGTACTGTAGCGTTTCGTGAGCGCTTAGAGAAGGGTGAATATCTTGATGATCTATTGCCAGATGCATTTGCTGCTGTTCGTGAGGCTGCAAAACGCACACTCAATCAGAGGCATTTTGATGTGCAGCTTGTTGGAGGCATGATACTCCACTCTGGAGCGATAGCTGAAATGAAGACAGGAGAAGGAAAGACACTTGTTGCTACGCTTCCAACATATCTCAATGCTCTTATGGGGCAGGGTGCACACGTGGTTACTGTAAACGATTATCTTTCTCGCCGTGATGCTGTATGGATGGGTCAAATATATGACGCTCTTGGTATGACTGTTGGTGTTATAAACAGTGATCTTTCTTTTAGATATGATCCGAGTCATAAAGAAGAAGACAAAGAACGTGATGAGGTCGCTTCTTTTAAAGTTATGTACGATTTTCTTCGTCCGTGTAGTCGTACTGAAGCATATGCTGCTGATATTACTTATGGTACCAACAATGAATACGGCTTTGATTATCTTCGTGACAACATAGAATATCAAGTATCTTCACTTCGTCAGCGTGGACATTATTTTGCTATTGTCGACGAAGTAGACTCTATACTTATCGATGAAGCACGTACTCCTCTTATTATCTCTGCGCCTACGGTTGAATCAGAAAATCTTTATGCGGTATTTTCAAAAATTGCTGATAAACTTTCAGAGGGTGAGCACTATACGATTGATGAGAAACTTAGACAGATACAACTTACTGACAAAGGTATAGAACAAGCTGAAAAAGCTCTTGGTGTTGATAATATTTACACTGAGAAAGGTATTAAATACGTACATCATTTGGAAACAGCCGTACGCGCAAAGGCTTTATTTAAAAGAGAAAAAGAATATGTTGTACGCAACGGTGAAGTAATTATTGTTGATGAATTTACTGGGCGCATGCAACCAGGGCGTCGTTGGTCTGATGGTTTGCATCAAGCGGTTGAATCAAAAGAAGGTGTCAATGTCCAGAAAGAAACACGTACTTACGCTTCTATTACATTTCAAAATTATTTTCGTCTATACAAAAAACTTGCAGGTATGACTGGTACGGCTGTAACTTCAAAAGAAGAGTTTTATAAAGTATACGGTTTAGATACGATGGTTGTGCCTACACATCGTCCTATTGCCAGACTCGATCTTAACGATCGTATATATCAAAGTGAACATGGTAAATTTTTGGCTGTAGCGCAACAAGTAAAAGCGTTGCATGAAAAAGGACAACCTGTACTTATTGGTACGGTCTCTATAGAAAAAAATGAAACCTTTTCTTCATATTTGGATAAAATTTCTGTACCGTATCAAGTACTCAATGCTAAGAATCATGAAAAAGAAGGAGAGATAATTGCTCAGGCAGGAAAGAAGGGTGGTGTTACGATTGCTACAAACATGGCAGGCCGAGGAGTGGATATTAGACTTGGCGGAGCAGGATCTAGTCCTGAAGAATATGATGCTATTAAAAATCTTGGTGGATTGTTTGTAATAGGTACAGAAAGACATGAGGCACGACGTATTGATAATCAGCTTCGAGGTCGTTCTGGAAGACAGGGTGATCCTGGTAGTACACAGTTTTTTGTATCACTCGAAGATCCTATTATGCGCGTGTTTGCTTCAGATTTGGTAAAACGCATGATGGGTAAGCTTGGCATGAAAGAAGATGAACCTATTGAAAATAGATTATTAACCAGGGGACTTGAATCAGCACAGACTAAAATAGAAGGATTACATTTTGATTCTCGTAAACATACACTACAGTATGATGATGTACTTAACTATCAAAGAAAAATTGTATATGAAAGACGTCGATCTGTTTTGCTTGGGCAAGAACCAGAACTGAAAAAAGTACTCGAAGATATATTACTTAGCGAAAATATTGCTGATGATGTCAAAAAGAGTATTGAAGAAAAAAAGAAGACTCTTGGTGACGAAGAGTTTTACAAAACATTTAGACGTATCATGTTACAAACAATTGATATGTTTTGGATAGATCATCTTGAACAGATGGATTATCTTAGAAGTTCAGTTAATCTTCGTGCCTATGGACAACGTGATCCGCTTGTTGAGTATAAAAAAGATGGACTAAGACTCTTTAAAGAAATGCAAGGATCTATCAACGCTCACGCTCTGTCACTTATAGGATCTATTGCAGAAAGTGCTCCTACTGATATCGAACGTGTTATGCAAAAAGTTCAGGCACAAGCGAGTCTTATTGGTGGATCAGATACTGCTTCATCACCCATAATATTGAAAGGACAGAAAGAAGAAAAGAAAGGAAGAAATGACAAAGTATCTGTGGAAAAAGATGGAGTCAAAAAAGAGATAAAATATAAACACCTTGACCAGCATATCCAAGAAGGCTGGAAAGAAGTTGTATGATATTAGCCAATAAACCTATTGTACATTTTCATACGAGTACTGAAAGCTCGTGGAAAGCTATGCTCGATGCTTGTCGTGGCGCCACAAAAAGCATATGTCTTGAACAGTATATTTTTAGTCAGGATCATATTGGAACTCAATTTATTGAAGTTCTTGTAGAGAAAGCGCGCTCTGGTGTTAAAGTTAGAGTATTGCTTGATATGGTAGGAAGTCTCGCTTTCTATCTTTCTGGTCTTGATCACCATCTTCGTGCAAAAGGTGTAGAAGTAGTCTTTTTTAATCCGATATCTCTATGGCGTGTTGGTAACATAACATCACATTTTTTCCGTGATCATCGTAAAGTGTTGGTTGTTGATGATTCGATAGGTTTTATCGGTGGAGTTGGTATAGAAGATGGAATGAGATCGTGGAGAGATACTATGGTTGAGGTTCGAGGGGATCTTTGTCGTAACATGACTCATATTTTTGATCTTATGTGGAAACGAGTAGTAAGGGGTCGTTATCGTCGCTTCACGAAACCGCCTGTGTACCATAAGCATCATGAGATTTCTATAAATTCTCCACACTTTGGACAACGTTTTGTTTACTATGATCATATTGCTCATGTACGCAATGCGCAACAGCGTATATATATGGCTACGCCGTATTTTGCTCCAGACGGTAGGTTTTTTAGAGTATTGCGTATGGCTGCTCATCGAGGTGTTGATGTTCGTCTTCTTGTCCCAGAAGTTTCAGATATTTATATGATTAACTATATACAGGGTTGGTATATTACGCATGCTTTACAGGCTGGTATAAGAGTATTTATGTATAAAGGAAGTTTTTATCATACTAAAATGGCCATGGTAGATGAAAGTTGGGCAACGGTTGGTTCTTTTAATCTTGATAATCTAAGTTTTATTTTTAATCACGAAGCAAATATTAGTTCCACTGATGATGCTTTTGTTTCTCATATCGAGGAACATTTTAAAAAAGATTTCTCTCTTTCTCGAGAAATTCGTTGGAAAGAATGGTCTAAACGTTCCACCTTTCAAAAAGTTATGGAGTATATTTCTCGTCCTTTTCATAAGTTGTTTTAGCATGGTACAATCGTTTTTATGCATAAAATTTCACATATACACGCGCGAGAGATAGTAGATTCAAGAGGTAATCCAACAGTAGAGGTCGATGTTGTTCTAGTAGACGGTTCTCGTGGTAGAGCCGCTGTTCCGTCAGGTGCTTCTACTGGTAGTCATGAAGCGGTAGAACTTCGTGATGGTGGTAAACGTTATGGTGGAAAGGGGGTTGAGAAAGCTGTATCACATGTGAACAATGAGATCGCTCGATCTTGTATTGGTCAAGAATATACACAGAGAAGTCTCGATGAATCTCTTATCGCTCTAGATGGGACAGAAAATAAAGGTAAACTCGGAGCAAATGCTATTCTTGGGGTTTCTCTTGCTTTTTCACATGCAGCGGCGATGTCTCTCAAAATTCCTTTGTATCAATATTTTCATGATATATCAGGAACTAAATCAAAACTTATATTACCTGTCCCGATGATGAATGTACTCAATGGTGGTAAGCATGCTGAGAATTCTACAGATCTTCAGGAGTTTATGATTGTGCCTGTGGGAGCAAAATCTTTTAAAGAAGCTTTGCGCTATGGAGCAGAAACATTTCACGCACTTAAAAAGATTTTATCAGAAAGGAAACTAAATACGTCAGTTGGTGACGAGGGTGGATATGCACCTTCACTTCCAAACAATGAAGCTGCTATAGAACTTATCCTTGAGGCTATAGAAAAAGCGGGATATACACCCGGTAAAGATATTGCATTGGCAATCGATGCTGCAGCAACAGAATTGTATATTGATGGTATGTATAATTTGGCAACCGAAGGAAAAAAACTAACGAGCACTGAAATGGTTGAGTATTATGCTAATTGGGTAAATAAATATCCTATTGTTTCTATAGAAGATGGTCTTGCTGAAGATGATTGGGCGGGATATGTAGAAATGACAGCCAAGCTTGGTAATCGTGTACAAATTGTAGGAGATGATCTCTTTGTGACAAATATAAAAAGATTAAAAGACGGTATTGAAAAGAAAGTTGGTAATTCGATTTTGATTAAATTAAATCAAATTGGAACAGTGTCTGAAACTATAGATGCTATCGCTATGGCATCCACTGCTGGATATACTTCAGTTGTGTCACATCGATCAGGAGAGACTGAAGATACAACTATTGCCGACTTTGTTGTTGGTCTTGGTACGGGACAAATTAAAACAGGTTCGCTTTCTCGTAGTGATCGTCTTGCAAAATACAATCAATTGCTTCGTATAGAAGAAGAACTCGGTACCGGAGCAGTCTTTCCAGGAGCAAAAGCCTTTAAAAAATAAAAACCACCTCGAGTGAAGTGGTGTGTGAATATGGTTGTGTCTACTTAGTGAGCTTGCTTTTTACAAAACGACACAAGTTCTCAACGGTAAACAAGTCTTGAAGTTCTTCGACCTTGCGATGTGTTTCGAAAGCATCTAGACCCTTAATGTGCCGAAATTTCTTCCTCATTTTTTTCATACCAAGGTCAGTGACTAGACCGTTTTTAACGCAGTCCGGCTCATCAATTATGCTCTCAGCAGTCATTTCGCCTGGGTTGATTTTGATCCTCCACATTCTTTCGGCGCGGAAGGTGATGTCGAGTCGGTCGATAGATTCTGCTCCAAGATCAGCATAGATTCTGGATGTGTAAGTGACTTCCTCTTCATCAACACCGAGAGCTTCGGCGAGAAGTTTCTGAACCTTTTGGAAGATTTCTTGATCAGACGGACAGTTTTTTACGAGCATGAGTCCTCCTTGTTGGTGGTGAAAGAGACAAGAAACAACTGTAGGATATGTAACCATACTTTTAAGAAATATGCTATGATTCTTTCGTTCATGAAAAAAATGAAGCAACAAACAGTACTTATTGTCCTTGATGGCTGGGGATATCGAGAAGATACTCTTCACAATGCTATTGCTTCAGCCCATACACCTGTATTTAAGAAATTATGGTCTCAATATCCGCACACTCTACTTGAAGCTTCTGGTTTGGCTGTTGGTTTGCCAGATGGTCAAATGGGTAATAGTGAGATTGGGCATACTACTATAGGAGCTGGAAAAGCGATCGATACTGACCTTGTGCGAATTAAAAAAGCTATTGATTCAGGAACTTTCGGAAAGAATCCAGCTTTTGTAGCACTATTTGAGAATGTTAAAAAATACGATTCTACTTTACATGTTGTAGGTCTTCTTGGTGATGGTGGAGTTCATGCTCATAGTGAGCATCTATTTGCTTTTATTCGATCAGCTAAAGATTATGGTATTGAGCGTGTTGCTTTGCATATATTTACTGATGGTCGGGACACACCGCCACAAAGTGCCGGTCAATATCTAGAAGAACTTGAACAAGTTTTACAGAATATTGGTATAGGTTTTATCGCTACAATATCCGGGCGATTTTATGCTATGGATCGTGATAATAATTGGGATCGGTTAGAAAAAGTTGAGCAAGCTCTTTTTGAGTGCAAGGGGCATGTATGTCATCTTAAAGAAAATACACCATCAGAAAAAATTAATAAATTATATACGGAAGGTAAACAAGACGAACATCTTGAACCTCATGTATTTTTAAATAAAGAAGGCAAAGGATCTTATATTGCAGACAATGATTCTGTGTTCTTTTTTAATTTTCGAGCAGACAGAGCCAGAATGCTTTCTCGAAAATTTATGGAAAAAAGAGAAAGTAAAAATATATGTTTTACAACAATGACATCGTACGGGACAGAATTTCCTTGCCTTATTGCTTTTCCTCAGGTTTCGATAGAAACAACGATTGCAAAAGAAGTATCAGATGCAAATCTTACACAAGCTCATATTGCTGAAACAGAAAAATTTCCTCATGCCACATATTTTTTAAATGGAGGTGTTGAAAACCCTTATAAAGGGGAAGAACATGTTTTACTTCCATCAAGAAAAGATGTTGACACTCATGATCTTGCTCCTCGTATGCGTGCTGAAGCAATCGCCGATGAAGCAATTAAGCGTATTCAAAGTGGAGTTGATTTTATTTTTATAAATTTTGCCAATCCAGACATGGTAGGACATACGGCTAACGTACCCGCAATAATCGAAGCGGTTGAAGAAGTTGATAAACAACTTGGTCGGGTACTAGATGTTTTACATAAAAAAAGCGGAGTAGCTTTTGTGACTGCGGACCATGGCAATGCTGAGACTAATATAGATCTCATAACGGGAGATAAACATACTGCTCATACTTTAAATCAAGTACCGGCCATAGTAACTAAAGGTGGTATATCTTTGAAACAATGGGGCACACTCGCTGATATTGCTCCAACAGTACTTAGCTTGCTTGATATTCGTGTACCAGATTCTATGACGGGGAAAAGTTTGATACAATAAACAATATGATATCAGAACGATTTCAACATGTTTATTTCTTTACACTTCTTCTTGGTGTAGGGGTTATTATCTATTTTATATTTCAGCCTTTTATCACTGCTCTTTTTCTTGCGGCTATGTGTGCCGTGGCATGTGAAGAGATTCATATATGGTTTAAAAAGCGCATGCCAACAAGAAAAAACATGGCAGCTTTTTTGGCAGTTATCGGAGTATTGATTGTGGTATTTGTGCCACTTAGTATTTTAGGTGTTTTAGTATTTAATGAAGCGCGTGATTTTTATACAACCCTTGCTGACGCTTCATCTTCTGCGGGCATTATTGATCAAACTCTGTCACGCTTCGAAGAACAGATTCAAGTATACGTCCCTCAGTTTAATATTGATCTTCGTTTGTATATAGAATCTGGACTACAGTGGATTTTGAATCATGCCACTCAGTTTTTTGCTAGTTTCCTAACAGTTTTACTCAACTTGTTTATTATGGTGATTACTCTTTTTTATCTATTTCGTGATGGAAAAGAGTTCAGAAATTATTTGATAAAGCTCAGCCCCTTTGATGAAAAGGATGATGAAGATATTATCAAGCGTATAGAACTTACGATAAGTTCTGTTATTAAAGGAACTTTAATTATCGGTATCATACAAGGTGTGTGTACTGCTGCTGGATTTATGCTATTTGGTATCAGTCAACCGATCTTGTGGGGTACTGTTGCTGCTGTAGCTTCGCTTATTCCTGGAGTTGGTACAGCTCTTGTAAGTGTGCCAGCAATACTTATACTGTTTGCAAGTGGTAACATATTTGGTGCTATTGGTTATGCAGTATGGGCAGGATTTTTGATTGGATCTGTAGATAACGTACTTGGTCCAATACTTATGGAACGTCGTATTCAATTACATCCTCTTTTGATTCTTATTTCAGTTCTTGGTGGATTAGTATTTTTTGGACCAATTGGTTTTCTTGCTGGGCCTGTAGTGCTTGCTCTTGCTACCGAACTTATTAAACTCTATCCAAAATTTGTAAACAATCCTCATGCCTAAGACTTTAGTTACACATAATTCTCGTTTTCACGCGGATGATGTTTTTGCAGCGGCGACACTGACTATTCTTTTTCCGGATGCTCGGATCTTACGCTCGCGCGAGCGATCGGTCTTAGATTCAGGAGATATTGTTTTTGACGTTGGAGATGTATATGATCCTACAACACTACGTTTTGACCATCATCAGGAAGGTGGGGCAGGAAAAAGAGATAACAATATACCTTATGCAGCTTTTGGTTTGGTGTGGAAAGAGTTTGGAGAAAAGATTTGTGGGTCTAAAGATATTGCCGAAGCGATAGACAAGAAAGTTGTGCAGGCGATCGATGCTATGGACAACGGTTTAGATCTTTATGATCCACGAATTCCTGGATTGTTTCCCTATACATTTCAAACAATTACGTTTTCTTGTGGTCCAACATGGAAAGAGGATCCGGCAGAAACTGATCAAAACTTTTTAAAACTTGTAGAATTTGCTCGTATGATACTACAGAGAGAGATTGTACAAGCTCGAGATGGGTTGGAGGCTGTTACTTATGTGGAGAAGGCTTATGAAGATGCAAGTGATAAACGTATTATTGTTCTCGATGATAATTATCCATGGCAAACATACTTATTGACTAAAATTGAACCTTTGTATGTTTTACGAAAAGATATTCAATCTACAAACTGGAAAGTGGAAGCAGTTCCCGCAAAGACTATGAGTTATGAGCTTCGTAAGGAGATGCCTAAATCATGGGCTGGTAAAAGAGACGGTGAATTTGTAAAGGTTTCTGGTGTTCCGGATGCCGTTTTCTGTCATAATAATCTTTTCTTGGCTGTGGCTAAAAGTAAGGAGGGGGCTTTGCGCTTGGCACAAATTGCTGTAGAGTCATAGATTATGGCACTTATTGATGAATTAACACTTAGTTTGAAAGCAGGTCGCGGAGGCGATGGTGTGGTTCGCTGGAGACATGAAAAGGGTAGAGATCTGGCTGGGGCTTCGGGTGGTAACGGAGGTCGTGGTGGTGATGTGTATATTCACGCTGTTCGTGATATTGGTTTGCTTGCTCGTTATCGTCATAAAAAAGACTTTGAAGCAGATAAGGGCGATGATGGTATGCGCGATAGTAAACAAGGTAAAGATGGTAAAGATATCGTTATAGATTTACCAATAGGATCTGTTGTTACAAATCTTAAAACAGGCAAACAGTATTCTCTTGAAAAAGATGAAGAAAGAATCTGTGTGCTTACTGGTGGTACTGGCGGTCTCGGCAATGAACATTTTAAAGCATCGACAAATACTAGTCCAAAAGAATCTACTCCAGGAAAAGATGGTGAAGAAGCAGATTTTTCTATCGAACTTCAACTTTTTGCTGATGCTGGACTTATTGGTTTTCCAAATGCTGGAAAATCTAGTTTACTAAATGCTCTGTCTCGTGCTCAAGCAAAAGTTGCTAGTTATGAATTTACTACACTTGAACCAAACCTTGGTGATATGGAGGGTTTCATTCTCGCTGATATTCCGGGGTTGATAGAAGGTGCTTCTGAAGGTAAAGGTTTGGGCCACCAATTTTTACGTCATATAAAAAGAACTAAAGTACTGTTTCATTGTATTTCTCTTGAAAACAGTGATATTACTGATGCTCATCGAACTATTAGAAATGAGCTCTCTTTGTATAGTAAAGATTTGGCGGAGAAAAGAGAAGTGATTATACTTACTAAGACCGATACAGTAGATGAACAAGATCTTGCCCATAAGATTAAAGCGGCTAAAGATCTTAATCCAGATGTTTTTACTGTATGTATTATAGATGATAAATCGATTAAAGAACTTAAAGATAATCTTGTTAAACTTTTGAGAACAGCATGAAAACATATTTTCCTACTATTGGTCTTGAAATACACGCTGAATTAAAAACCAATACAAAAATGTTTTGTGGTTGTAAAAATGATTCTGAAGAATCTCGCCCCAATCACAATGTTTGCCCTGTTTGTATGGGTCACCCGGGTACATTGCCAGTGATTAATAAACAGGCAGTCAAAAATGTTCTCAAAGTGGGCATAGCTCTTGGTGCAAAATTAGCTGATTTTACAGAATTTGATCGAAAAAATTATTTTTATCCGGATATTCCAAAAGGTTATCAGATTAGTCAGTACAAATATCCTTTGGTACAAGGAGGGACTCTTGCCGGGGTAGATATTACTCGTATTCATCTTGAAGAAGATACGGCAAGTTCAGAACATACTGATGGTGGTAGCCTCGTGAATTTTAATCGTTCGGGTGTGCCACTTATGGAGCTTGTTACCGAACCAGTTATAAAAAGTGGTGAGCAGGCTTCTGCTTTTGCTCGCGAGCTTCAGCTTACGCTTCAGTATCTTGGTGTTGCTCATGCGAACATGGAAAAAGGAGAAATGCGAGTAGAAGCAAATATTTCTATTAGTGATGATCCAAAGAAGTTTGGTACTAAAGTAGAGGTAAAGAATTTGAATTCATTTAGAGCTGTAGAAAAAGCGATTGCTTATGAAATTCAAAGACACACGGCTCTTTTAGAAAGTGGTGGCGTTGTAGTGCAAGAAACGCGAGGTTTTGATGAAAATAAAGAAACTACTTTTAGTCAGCGAAAAAAAGAAGATTCGCATGATTATAGATATTTTCCCGATCCTGATCTGCCAAAGATTAATATTTCAGAAATACCAGAATTTTCTATTGAGCTCCTTAAAAAAGAAATACCGGAACTTCCTTCACAAAGACGAGAGCGATATAAGAATACATTTGGACTTAAAGATTCTGATGTAGAATTTTTTGTAAATAATTATACTTGGGCGCAGTTTTTTGAAAAAGTTATAGGTGATAATAGAGATGCTGAACTTGTAAAACTTGCCGTAAACTATGTCGTTTCTGATTTGATGGGTCTTGTAAAAAGTTCTGGAAAAGAAAATACGATAGATAGTTCTAGTTTTAGAAAACTAATTGAAATGGTAAGTAAAAATATTTTATCTTCTCGTGGAGCAAAAGATACTCTTAAAATAATGTTTGAACAGGGTGGTGATCCACAAGAAATTGCAGAAAAGAATGGTCTTATACAGAAAAGCAATGAAGAAGAGCTTATAAAAATTATTGATTCTATAATCACTCAAAATCAAAAAGTAGTAGAAGAATACAAAGCTGGTAAGCAGGCTTCTTTGCAGTTTTTGATTGGGCAGGGTATGAAATTGACCAAAGGCTCTGCCAATCCACAGATGTTAAAAACACTTTTTGAAAAAAGGCTTGTGTAGTTTGTTTTTATAATAAAAATATGGTATAATATATAGACGTCGGATAACTGCTGGTTTTACTTCGGTAAGACTAGAGGAAAGTCCGAACACTCCCTTGGCTTGCCAAGGAGAAGGGTAGCGGGTAACGCCCGCCATGCGAAAGCAAGAGATGCGAACAGAGACGAGTCCATCGTAAGATGGGGTGAAACGGCAAAATTCTTACCTGAGTGCAAGGCCGTGCTTCGTGAGTAATCATGAAGAGAGCCGCTTGAGGTGCGTAGCAATACACATCCCAGATATATAGTTGTCTAAAACAGAATTCGGCTTATAGACGTCGACATCCCCGTCAAACAATAAAATGTTAGACGGGGATTGTTCGTTTGGTAAATAGGTTATAATACAGAGCATATGAACACTGAACATACAATAGAAACAGCTTCACGTTTTGAAAAAATAGTCGTAGGCGTGTTATACGTATTAATATTTTTATTACCTTTTTTAATATTACCGTCTGAATCTTTTTTTGGTGTAAGTAAAATTATACTTATTTCTATTTCAATATTTGCATGTGCTATTGGTTTAATATTGCACAGTCTTTTCAAGGGAAAAATTGAAATACCTCAATCAAAACTATTAGGATCTTTCGGGGTATTATTTTTGGTTTATCTTATAGCGGGATTTGCTTCATCAAATTACGGAGTATCATTTATTGGTTTCGTCTCTCACGATACAGTCTTTTTTATTGGTTTAATGACAGTGTTTGTTTATATAGTTTCTAGTGTATTTGTATCGCGTACTCGTTCAGTGTTACTTTTTTGGTTGATGTTGATTGGAGGTCTAGTGCTTGGTGTTTTAGAACTTTGTAGTCTATTTTTCCCTTCTTTTGTTCCTATTGCAATTTTACGTGATCCAGCAGTTACTCTCTTTGGTTCAATGAGTGATACTGCAATTTATTTTGGTCTCATGTTGGTATTAACCTTGGGTGCACTTGAATTTGTAAAATCTAGCGGAATAAGTCGTTACATACTTTGGTGTTTGTTTGTGATTTCTCTAGTATTTCTTACTATTATCAATGTTCCTTTGGTGTGGTATGTAATAGGCTCCTTTGCTTTGATTGTTTTTATTTATAGTTTTTCAACTAAAATTTCTTTAAAAGATTCATCTCGTACCCCCGTACTCCCTTTAGTTATTCTTGTTATTGCTGTATTTTCTATTTTATTTGCTGGTAAAAATATATATAGTGTTTTGGCGGAAGTACCAGGGCTATCCTGGGTGGCACCACTTAATATCTCTACTATTGAAGCGAGGCCTTCTTTTATGACAACTATTGGTATTGGAAAACAAGTTTTTTTAGACAAATATATTTTAGGATATGGTCCAAATCGTTTTCGTGAAGCTTGGAATCGCTACCATCCAGCTGAAGTAAATTACACTCAATTTTGGGACACTGATTTTTTTGTTGGATTTAGTATTGTTATTAGTTCAATAGTTACTATTGGTATTGTTGGGTTACTTTCGTGGTTTGCATGTATAGGATTTTTCTTATATACAGGCTACAAAGCTTTGTTTAGACGTATGGAGAACATATCTCATAAATTTTCTCTCGGAGTTTCTTTTTTGGGTGGATTATATTTATGGATTTTTGTGATCATATACTCTCCAAATACAAGTATTGTTACGCTCGCTTTCTTTTTTACAGGACTTTTTATAGCCGCTTGTATTCACGAGAAAATTATACCTGTGCGTACTATATCTATCACTGAAGATCCTAGGGTTGCTTTTGCTGGTGTATCAGGTTTGGTTGTGTCTCTAATTATTGTTATCGTTGTCTCGTATTATGTGGGTGTTACTTTTGCTTCGGTTGTTTATGCTAATTATGCTTCTTATGAATATGAAACAGGTAATATCGCCAGCGCCGAGGTTTCTATTAATAAAGCGCTTAGTTTAAAAGAGGACGATGGATATTATCGTTTTTATACAATCCTTTCTCTCGCAAAGTTAAACGCACTTTTGGCTGAAACTTCTGGTAAGAGTGCTCAAAGTGATGTGGAGGGAGTATTACAAAATACATTGCAGATTGCTTCTCGATCTGTAGCTCTCGATGATAAGGATTATTTAAACTGGATGAATCTTGGTCGTGTATATCAAACAATTACCACTCCAGATAATCCAAACGCTTACGAACAGGCTCTAAAAGCTTATTCTGAAGCTGAAATACTTAACCCACAAAATCCATCAATCGTATTAACAAAAGCACAGCTAGAAAGAGCCTACGGTGATATTAAAAAGGCTAAAGAATATATTGCTTCTGCTCTGACAAAGAAAAATGATTACACAGACGCTTATTTCTTACTCTCTCAGATTTTGATTGGAGAGGGATCGATTAAGGACGCTATAACTTCAGCTGAAGCTGCTACACTAACAGCGCCTCTTAACTACGGTGTCTTTTTCCAGCTTGGATTGCTTCGATATAACAATAAAGATTACGATGGTGCTATAAGAGCATTTGAAAGAGCAGTAACACTTAACCCTCAGTATGCCAACGCTCAGTATTTTCTAGGACTTTCATATGACAAAGTAAATCGAGATAAAGATGCTATTGCTTTATTTGAGATTTTATTAAAAAATAATCCTGACAATAAAGAGGTTGATGGTATTCTTTCAAATTTGAAAGCTGGAAAAGGAGCCTTTCCGTCAGTAACTTCTACTGCTAGTTCTTCTCCAGAGAAACGTACAACACTACCAATTAAAGATAATTAGGTATGGTAAAAAGAACCTTAGCACTTTTCCATAAAGAAATAAGGGGTGTAAGTCATGCTGCTTATTTTCTTGCAGGATTCTCTTTGGTATCTCAAATTTTGGCTATTTTCCGTGATCGTTTGTTCGCATCTTTTTTTGGTGCAGATAGAACCTTGGATATGTATTATGCAGCTTTTCGTATACCGGATTTTATTTTTGTTATAGTTTCATCACTTGTATCTATTTCTGTTTTGATTCCTCTTATTCATGAAGCAGAAAATCGTGGTACTGCAGAAGTAAAAAGAGTGGTTTCTGTTATATTTACGGCCTTTTTTACGGTTATGTTTGTGATTGCTGTAGGTGTGTTTATTTTTATCCCTTACGTTATCCCTTTTATATTTCCAGAATTTATTGAAGAGCAAGATACTTTGATAAATATTACACGCCTTCTTTTACTTTCACCTATTTTACTCGGAGTATCAAATCTTTTGGCGAGTCTTACGCAAGTTAAACAGCGTTTCGTTCTTTATGGTAGTGCGCCGGTACTATACAATATTGGAATTATTTTTGGTGTTATTGTTCTATATCCACTTTTTGGTGTTATGGGACTTGCTTTGGGGGTTGTATGCGGGGCTTTTTTGCATGTTTCTGTACAAATACCATATTTATGGAAAGAGGGAATTTTGCCTGTATTTACAAGAGTTATGGATCGGGCTTTGTTGTTAAAAGTGATGATGTTGTCTTTACCAAGAACTCTTTCTCTTTCGGTAAGTGAAATTGTTGAATTTATGTTGGTTATTATTGCGGGTACACTATCATTTGGTTCGATTTCGGTATTTACCCTTGCTTGGAATCTTCAGTCAGTACCTTTATCACTCATTGGTGTAAGTTATGCTGTTGCTTTATTTCCAATCCTTTCAAAACTTTCTCAAGAAAAAGATAGGGAACTTTTCCTGGAAAAAATAACCCATACACTCAGACAGGTTATATTTTTAGGTTTTATTACTGTCGCAGTATTTATTGTGGTGCGTGCCCAAATTGTACGTACTGTGTATGGAGCGGGTTTATTTGATTGGGAAGATACTCGTTTAACAGCAGCCGCTTTGGCATTGTTTACATTATCTTTAGTTCCTCAATGTGCCATACTTATTGTTACCAGAGCGTATTACGCTCTTCGTGATACAAAATCGCCTTTTATTATAAATATCATATCGGGTGTGTGTACGATTATTGGAGTGTATGGTTTGTTGTGGTATTTTAGTGAAAATCCAGCTTTTTCAAATTTTGTAAGTATGTTGTTGCGTGTAGAAGATATACCTCAACATACAAAAGTGCTTATGTTACCTCTCGCTTTTTCTATTGGATCATGGGTAAATATTTCTATTCTTGCTTTTTATTTTAACAAAAAGATTCCTGGGTTTATTAGATCTCTAAGGGGAGTTTTTGTGATCCATGTCGGGTCAGCTTTGGCGGTAGGAATTATTGCTTATACACTACTAAATGTATTTGTATCCATGTTTAATACTGGACGTCTTCTTGGAATTTTTGGCCAAGGATTTTTAGCTGGGGGATTATCTTTGGCGATTGTGATGATAATTCTTTATGTTTTCGATAATCGTGAAGTTCATGAGCTTGTTGAAAGTATCACTAAATCAAAACGTAAGCCTATTGCAGTGCCCGATACAAGCATGTAGTATATCGCTCTATGGATACTAGTCACATACGTAATTTTACGATTATAGCTCATATAGACCACGGCAAGTCTACTCTTGCTGATCGTATGCTTGAAATTACTAAAACAGTAGAAGCACGCAAAATGCGTGAGCAAGTACTCGATTCTATGGAGCTTGAACGTGAAAGGGGTATTACGATTAAGATGCAACCAGTACGTATGAAGTATGTATCTGCTGGTGTTGATCATACTTTAAATCTCATAGACACTCCAGGACATATAGACTTCTATTATGAAGTATCACGTGCTCTAAAGGCCGTAGAAGGCTCTGTATTGCTTGTAGATGCTACACAGGGCGTACAGGCTCAAACCTTGACCACCCTTCATATGGCAGAAGCGGCAGGGCTCGTAATTATACCGGTACTTAGTAAGATTGATTCACCAGCCGCTCGTGTTGCAGAGGTTAAAAAAGAAGTATCTGAACTTCTTGGTTGTATGGAGGAAGAGATTTTAGAGACCTCTGGAAAAACCGGAGAAGGTGTAGAAAAACTTTTAGAAGAGATTATCAAACGTATACCTCCTCCTAAAAAGGAAATTGTTGATAGTAAGAAAAGTAGATCTCTTATTTTTGATTTTCAATATTCTGATCATCGTGGGGTGATTGTTTATGTCCGTGTATTTGATGGCACACTTCGAGCTGGAGATGATGTTGTATTCGTTGTTGCGGGTAGAACATTTCGTGCTCTTGAGGTTGGTGTTTTTGCTCCACAAGAGACTCCTGTGCAAGAGCTTTCTACGGGTATGATTGGATATATTGTAACTGGTATAAAAGAGCCAGGAGTTGCTTCTGTTGGAGATACAATTACAGGGGCTAAAGACGCACTTCCTGCGCTTCCTGGATATTTAGTGCCACAACCAGTAGTTTGGGCTTCACTGTATCCAGAGAGTCAAGATGATTTACATGCTTTGCGTCTTGCTCTGGGACGTTTACGTCTGTCTGATTCATCAGTTTCTTTTGAAGAAGAATCTTCAGGAACACTTGGACGAGGTTTTAGATGCGGTTTCCTTGGAATGCTACATCTTGAAATTATTACCGAACGTTTAAAAAGAGAATTTAATCTTGAATTAGTTGTTACTACGCCCTCGATTACATATGAAGTAACAGATAAACAGGGTGTTATTACTACGATTTACGCCCCGGTCTTTTTTCCTGAAGATGGCACGATATCTTCAGTGCGTGAACCCTGGGTTAATATGAAAATTATTACACCACCAGATTATGTCGGGGTGGTTTTACAACTTTTATATGAACATGAAGCAGAAGTTGGCGAGACTGAAACATTTGGAGTATCAAGAACTTCTATACGTGCCATGATGCCTCTTCGTGAAATGATGCGAGATTTTTTTGATCAAATAAAAAGTGTGACTTCTGGATATGCTTCTGTTTCTTATGAAATCGGAGAATTGCGTCCTGCTGATGTCGTTCGTATGGATTTACTTGTTGCAGATGAAATCGTGCCGGCTTTTACGCGTATAGTTTCTCGTAGGAGAGTTCAAGAGGATGCTGAAAAAGCAGTAAAAAAACTACACGCTATTTTACCTCGTCAGATGTTTACATTGAAAATTCAGGCTAAAGCTATGGGGCGAATTGTTTCTTCGGAAACTATTTCTGGTATGAAAAAAGATGTCACTCAGCATATGTATGGTGGAGATATTACTCGAAAGATGAAATTACGTGAAAAGCAGAAAAAAGGGAAAAAGAAAATGAAAGAGCGTGGAGAAGTTAATATTCCGCAAGAAGTCTTTGTTAAAATGATGAAAAGCGGACAGTAGGGTCTCTTTTATGAGTGTAAAGAAGGGATATATAGAAGTACCATACTTACGATAATAAGTACGCAGAGAACGATCCAGGCTTGCTTAATACGGCGATTAAAGTTTTTATTGAATATCATATCGAGATATACTAGCATATATGAGGTTATTTGTGCGAATATCAAAAAAGCTGTCACCTAAGCAATTGGTTTGGATAATTATTTTGCTTATTGTTTTTACAGTAACTCTTAAGGCTCTTTACACTCTGTACGCTCGATACACAGAAAGTACTGAAGATTTAGCCCGATCTGAGCAAACACTTGAAAAGTTAACAATACGCGAGGCTGTATTAGAAAAAACCCTAACCAATCTCAATACTGACCGTGGTAGGGAATATGAGATACGTACACGTTTTGATGTGGCTAAACCAGGAGAGTCTGTGGTGATTATTGTGGACGAACCGGCAACTACAACACCGCCTGTTCCCGTAAAGAAAACATGGTGGCAATCTGTCAGGGATTTCTTTTTATTAGAATAAATAATGTTATAATACATATCTATGAAAAATATAACCATATATTCAACCCCTTCATGTATTCATTGTCGCCATGCTAAAGACTTTTTCAAACAGCATAATATTGCATATACAGAATATGATGTATTGAATAATCTAGACAAAAGAAAAGAGATGGTAGAAAAAAGTAATCAAATGGGTGTGCCTGTAATTACTATTGATAATGATGTGATTGTTGGTTTTGATGAAGAACATATTAAAGAGCTTGTTGGCATAAAATAGGACGCTCTTGTAGTTCAATGGATAAGAACAGTCCCGTCCTTTTTATGTTTGGTTATTTTTAATATAATTATTTAATGCGTGGTAAACCCATATCTCAAAATGAGATAAAAAGAATAAAGTATCTGAGAGAACGTGGTTGGAGTTTACCTGAAATTATCAAAGTCACAAAAAGAGGTTCTTCAACAGTTTTTAAGTATGCAAAAGATGTTTCTGTTCTGGCGAAGTACCGAAATACTTTAAAGGAAAAGTAAGGTGGCAGTAAACGAAAAGCGATAGCTGACTGGGACCGTGCTACTCAGTGTGCAAAAAATATCTTACCGTCGGTCTTGTCCCGTGAACAGAGATTGCTGTTGTTACTGGGTATTTATTGGGGTGAAGGTAATAAAAGAGAATTAAATCTTATCAATTCTGATCCGGCTCTCATAAAAACCTTTCTTTCTTGTCTTTATGATATGGGTATGAAAAAAGAAGAATTAAGGATAACTTTAAGATTATACGACGGGATTGATAAGGAAAAATCTAGAAGATTTTGGGCAAAACTTTTATCAATACGTATTAAAGATATACGTAATATTAATACGATACAAGGTAACAAAATAGGGAAGTTAAAGTATGGAATGTGCAGGGTGAGGGTTGCAAAAAGTGCGCCTTACTTTAAACTGATTATGAGTTTATTAAGTGAAATAAAGGAGCGATTCAATGCTGCCGTAGTTCAACGGATAGAACAAGGGACTCCTAAGCCCTAGATGCAGGTTCAATTCCTGCCGGTGGCACTATTATAAAATCAAAACCACCTTTTCTGGAGGCGGAATCTCGGAGCCCAAAGACAACAGTATATTTTAAAAAGAAAAATAGTAGTGTAATAAAAACGATATCCTCTCCGTACTGAAGTACTGGATTTTTTGGTAATAAAAAACCCGCATGTGCGGGATGTTGTTTGGGTGGATCGGTATTTTTACCAAGGCACAGCCTCCTCTTCAACTCGATGCGCCAGCATGCGCCCTTGAAGAATCTGTTCGGCGTATATCCTCCTTTGTTCCGGATCCATGCTTGCCAGTTGCACGAGATCAAGATTGAGATTTGGGTAAAATTCAGGACCGTGTCCCGAAAGATGCTGATCCCGATCTCTCCAAAGAGTATGCATGTCCAAGCCGAAACACGTTTTCAACAAGTTTAAGACTTTGATGAGCATCTGCGATTCTCCTTTATGTTCGAGTTCTTTTAACAGAATATCACTAATAAAAAAATATTCAACATATGATATGATTTACAGATGGACGATAAAGAAAAGCTCGATAAGATTTTGGAACTTGCAGAAGATACCAATAAATTAGTACATAAGATGCGTCGAGTTCAGGTGTTTTCTGGATTGTGGACGATTTTTTATTGGGTAATCGTGATCGGTATTGGTATCGGAGCTTTTTACTATATTCAGATATATATAGATTCTATTAAAGAGGCTGTAGGTATTGTAAGTGAAAAAAATGCCTCTTCTTCGCCTTTACTAAACTTTAGTTTTAGCGCCTTAAAAGACCTTGTAAAATAGTAAAATTCCAGTAGAATGGCTTAGTCAGTGATTGTGTGACTGCTGATAAATGTCGGTATGCCGAGGTAGCTCAGTTGGTAGAGCATATCCCTGAAGAGGATGGGGTCGCCGGTTCGAATCCGGCCCTCGGCACAAAAAAACGAACATATAGACTATTTGTGTGAATTGTGGTAAAAAAATGACAGAATCTGATTATTTTGTTTAGGTGTGTTTTTTTAAAAAAGGAGTGTGATCAATGTCAAAAGAAAGAAAGAGGCGCGGGGTTTCTGTTGGTGCTGGTATGGTGCCTACAAGCACAGAAATTGGGCGTATTGTTCGAGAACGTCGAATTGAGCTCGGTCTGAGTCAGACAGAATTGAATTCCAAGATTCCGCGTTCTGGTATTAAAAATCAATTAGTTAGTAAATTAGAGGTTGGTAGTTTGAAATCTTTGAGACCAGATCAACTCAAGATACTGACAAAAATTCTGAATTTAGATGCTAGTTCTTTGAGTAAGTGTATAAAGATTAGAACACCACGACAAAGAACAAGGCTTGGGAAGTTGATTAGATCTCTCTGTGCTAAGCAAGGTCTGTCTACTGAACAGTTTGCATTGCAATTGGGTCTTACAACTAAACAAGTAAGAGCTATTGAGTTTCGTAATAACTTGAGTACTTGTTACCGCAGTTTATTGCCAATTTTTGCTCGCATTCTTTCTGTTGATGAGGCAGTCTTTGCACCATTTTTGGGATTAAGAAAAAAAGAAAGTGGTCTGAGCAAATTTGGTAAATCCGTTCGCTCTCATAGAATACGTATTGGCATGAGTGCTAGAAGACTCGCAAGAGAACTTCATGTTACTCATCAAGCTGTAAGTAGTATGGAGCGCAGAGGCACTCCATATCCAAAAAGATTTACCATAGAAAAGCTTGCTGGCGTGTTGCAGACGAGCGTTGAAGAATTGACTTCTTAGTATGCATGTCCCGATCTGAAAAGGTTGGGACTTTTTTATTTTTAAGAATTAGTTCGAACACGAAGACGAGTTTGACGGTGTTTATCTATTTTAGGAAGTCTGATTGTAAGAAGGCCGTATTTTTCATTGGCCTCAGATTCTTCAACATCGACTTCTTCTGGCAACATAATAGTTCTTGAAAATGATCCCCAATAGAGTTCTTGGTGAAAATATTCTCCTTCTTCTGTTTCGCGAGAACTTTGACGAGTGCCTTTAATAGTTACCATATCTCTGGTGATTGAAATATCAAGGTCTTCTGGTTTAACACCAGCAACCATTGTTTTTATAACAATTTCATCACTATTTTGATATACATCTACTGTAAGTTCTCCTTCGTCTTCGCTTGATTGAGAAGCGTCTTCTGTGTCTTCTATTTCAGTACCTGGATAGTGGTGGTGTAATACTTCATCACTGTCATGATTAGCTTTTACTGTTCCTGTTAATCTTTCAAAAAATGATTTTTTATCTTTGTTCATAGGTAAAATGTTTCTTTATATGATTGAGTACAAGCACTAAGATAATACAGATAACCCAGAGACCAATGAATATATTGAGTACAGAAGTAATGCTAGGGTTCATTATAAAGAAATTATAGATACTGTGCAAACCGATAGCAAAGATAAGTCCGAGTCCAATAGCTTCCCATTTGTTTTTTTTATTATAAAAATATTTTGCCATATACATACCAATAATACTTGAACAGGTAACATGTATAAGAGTTGAACCAAGGAAACGTGCGTGTGCAATAGCGAGAGCGTGACTAATATCACCCTCAATAAATGGTCTTGCTAGAAATAAACAATTTTCAAGAGCTGCAAAACCGAGAGCTGCTGTTGCCATGTATATAACTTCGTCCATGGGCTCATCGGCGTCTTTACTACGAAGTGCGCCTAAATAGGCAAATAAGAATTTGAATAATTCTTCAAATCCAGCAAATAAAATTATAACAAATACCGCTGATATTCCTCTGTTTTGGAAAAAGGCCTGTAAAGGTAGTACTGCTACAACTGCCAACATACCAGAAATAAAAGCCATTGTTAGGCGTAGGCGTGGTTCTGGATGTGGACGATCTTCTTTGAGGATAAACCACAACCAAATAAAAGCAGGTAAAAATCCTGCAGTAATAATAAAACTAAAAGTTAAAAGGCCTTCCATGGATGTATGATAAGTAGCTCTGACTTTTCTTTATGTGCGGGCATCATACTCCACAGTTCTTCGGTAATAAAGGGCATAAAAGGGTGAAGGATGATAAGCACTTGTTCTAGTATAGCAAGGAGTGTTTGACGACGAGAGAGAGCATTGTCCACATTGTTGGTATCAGTAAGTATTATTTTACTTTCTTCTAGTATAACGTCAGCAAATCGGTGCCATGCATAGTGATATATTTTTTCTGAAGCAAGGTGAAAACGGTAATTTTCAAGATCATTAGTGATATCCTCAGAAATTTCCTGCAATTCAGTTATTAGGGCTTTGTCAGTATCTGAAGTTATTTTTGTTTTATCAGGCGATATGCCTTCGGTATTTGAGAGTACAAAACGAGCTATATTCCAAAGTTTATTACCAAAGTTTTTGTAGCCCTTTATTTTATTTTCGTCTATTTTACTATCAGTTCCTGGAGCAGTACCAACAATAAGTGCCATACGCCCAGCATCAGCGCCAAATTTATTTGCTACATCAATAGGATCGATACCGTTTCCTAGGGATTTAGACATTTTTTGTCCTTTGCCGTCACGTACTGTTCCGTGAAGGTATATTGTTTTAAAGGGTATAGTTCCAATAGCATATTTTGTCATGATAATCATACGAGCAATCCAGAAGAATAAGATTTCATAACCAGTTTCAATAATATTTGTTGGGTGATATGTGGCAAGATCTTTTGTTTGTTCTGGCCAGCCAAGAGTTGAAAACGTCCACAGTCCAGAAGAGAACCACGTATCAAGGGTGTCTTCATCTTGTATCCAATCTGAACCTGTTGGTGCGTCTATGCCTGTATAGATTTCTTCATGACCACTAGAATATTTTTTATACCATACTGGTATACGGTGTCCGTACCAAATCTGACGTGAAATACACCAATCTCGTAAATTATCTATCCAATTAAAATATGTTTTAGAAAAATAATCAGGAATTATTGATATTGATTCTGGAGATATAGCTTCACGAGCAAGATCTTTAAAAGTTTTATTTTCTCTGGAAGGTATTGGTTTATTGACGTTTATAAACCATTGTAGTTTTGGAAGTGGCTCAACAATACCTCCTGTACGCTCTGCTGTTGCGATGCGTTGTGTCGTAGGTTCTTCTTTTTCTAAGAGCTTTTCTGTTTTGAGCCATTCTACTATAGCAGTGCGTGCCTCTGTTGTTTTTTTGTTTAGTATATTTTCACCGCCTACTGTCATACGAGCATATTCGTTGATAACTTGTACGACTGGCAATTTATGACGTTCAGCTATTTCCCAGTCAGTTGTACTATGTGCTGGAGTAACACCTAAAGCTCCAGTTCCGAAATCTTTTTCTACACTTTGATCAGCGATAATTTTAATATGAATAGGCACTCCACAAAAAACAATATCGTATTCTTTTCCTATGTAATCTGTATAGCGAGTATCGTCTGGATGTACTGCTACAGCAGTGTCACCAACTTTTGTTTCTGGACGTGTTGTGGAAATGCTAATAGGGAAGTCTTTTGAATATTTAAATGTATATAAAGTAGATTGTCTTTCTTCGTAAACAATTTCATCGTCAGAAATAGTAGTTTGTCCTTTTGGATCCCAGTTAACAATACGATTCCCTCTGTAGATCAAACCTTCGTCATACATACTTTTAAATATAGTACGTACAGCTTTCGTACGAGTAGTATCGAGTGTAAATGCTTCTCTTGACCAATCACATGAAGCACCGATACGTTTTATTTGAGAAACAATCGTATCGTGACTTTCTTGGGCAAATTGTTCTACACGTTTGAGAAATACTTCACGACCAAGATCGTGTCGACTTTTGTCTTCTTTTTTTAAAATATCCTTTTCAACTTTTGATTGTGTTGCGATAGCGGCGTGATCTGTCCCAGGAATCCAAAGTGTACGATATCCTCGCATGCGATGAAAACGCACCATGATATCTTCTATTGTAACCATGAGACCGTGTCCCATGTGTAGTACACCAGTAACGTTTGGTGGTGGCATAACTATAGAAAATACCGGAGCATCTTTTTTTGCTATTCCGGCCTCTATACACTTGTCAGGGTTAAAATACCCTGACTTTTCCCAGAGTTCGTATATGCGTGTTTCGGTCTCTTGCGGGTCGTATGGTTTGAGTAATTTATCGTTCATAATCGTATCCAATCATACCATAGAGGCATTGCCAGAGGCTCTAATATCGCTATTGTCGATAGTTTTATCGTTTTTGAGCCATGTAATATACCCAGCCATAGCAATCATGGTGGCATTGTCCGTAGAAAGGTTCTTTGTTGGTATATGGAGGTGTAAATACATTTTCTCTGAGAGAATAGTAAACGCTTGTGTGATGTAATTATTTGCAATAACCCCGCCTCCTATAATAAGTGACTGTGCATAGTACTCCTCGAGAGCTTTTTTGGTTTTGGTAAGTAATACTTCTGTTACAGCATCTTCAAATTCTCTAGCAAGATCAGCTTTAAGTTCGTCTGTTATTGCAGGTTTGTCTTTGAGAGTATAGAGCACTGCTGTTTTTATTCCTGAAAAAGAAAAATCATAATCCTGACTTTTAAGCATGGGTCTCGGAAGTGTATAAACACGAGGGTAATTTTTTAAGCGTGCAATTTCAGCTAATTTTGATATCTCAGGTCCTCCTGGATATGGTAGTCCTATTAAGCGTGCCACTTTATCAAAAGCCTCTCCAACAGCGTCATCTCTAGTTGCTCCGATCATTTTATATTGTCCCCAACTCTGTACGAGTACTAGTTCAGTGTGTCCGCCACTTATAAGCAGTGCTAAAGCTGGAAATACTACAGGAGTTTTTGTTTCAGAAAGAAGTGGGGAAATAACATGACCTTCCATATGGTTAGTTGCTATGACTGGTATGTCCCAGACTTTTCCAAGTGCTTTGGCAAAATTGATCCCTACCCAAAGTGCGGGTTCTAATCCTGGTCCATAAGTAACTGCTATAGCGTCAATATTTGGTTTTTTAATATTTGAGATATATTCGATAAAATCTTTATGTAAATCATATTCTCTTTCTAGAAGAGAAGATACTTCTTGGGTATTAATTTCGGTATAGCCTCCGTGTTCGGTCTTTGTTTTTTGTAGTAATTCTTTAAGAAGAGGTACGAGACGTTTGGCGTGTTCTCTTTTTGCTATAGCAGGGAATACTCCTCCAAAAGCTTTGTGTATATCGATCTGTGAAAAAAGTACTGAATCTACAAGGTTAAAAGAGGGATTTTCTATGTCCCCGCCAGCTTCTACTATTGATAAAGCTGTTTCGTCACAACTTGTTTCTATACCGAGTATTCGCATTTTAATAATCTACATGAAAACACTTCTTTTAGCTAACAGTATTTTTTTATAAAAAAGCCCCTAGGTACCTGGTGGTATCTAGGGGCGGTGTTCTTTAACAGTGTGCAACAGAGTTGTGTTCGCGCTCTTGCTTACGCTTATCACGCCTTTTTTTTATAAGACTTTCTCGGTTTTGAACCCAGTGATGATACCGAGCACTCTTCTTTTTGTTATCAGGTTCTAATCCATAGGCATTTCTACATCTACGGATAACAATTCCTGTCGTGGGATCTTTTTCTACCCACTCTTTTACTCCGCGTCGCATCATAGCTAGAATCTCATGAGAAACTTGCTTTATGCGTTCCGGGAAAGAAAAGATTTTCGGATTGATTCTGATAAGGTAACAATCGGAAAGCTCAACATAACGGGTAGAGAATAGTTTGTTACCTGAATCAATTCCTAGCTCAACACAGACTCCGGTCCTCTCGCCAATAATTGTCGTTAAGCAAGGGACCTGTTTACTTGTACCAACTCTTTCTCTGTTGATATCGCGCATTATTTTTAGAATTACGTGACACGAGAGATCTGTTGTGCTTACTGTGGACGGAAAAGCGCGTGGCAAAGTATCCATAGCACACTCCTTTGTGAAAAGAACAATTTTCCAAAAAACACGTTGTTTTCTGGTCTTAGAGTAGTTACTTGATTACCGCTCTAAGACCAAAACAAAACCCCCGCTTGTGGCGGAGGTTTTGAGGTGGTGTGAGTTATATATACACGTCAATACTATCTCCGCTTAGGTAAGTCAAAAGTAATCTTAATAGTATTAAGCACAAATGTTGCGAGATGGAATTGGTGTGTCTTTGATGACATAAAGAATAGTGTAATATAGCTTATAAAAAAAGTAAATGTGCGCGGTGAGGGACTCGAACCCCCGGCATCAACAACGTCAATGTTGCGCTCTACCAGCTGAGCTAACCGCGCATAAACATACAAGTAGTAATCTATCAAAAAATAGAGATATCCACAATTTTCCGAATATATTATGCAGTAGTAGTGATAACTATAGTAAAATATAGTTATTATTATACTAATATTTTTATATGCGTAAGGTACATTTGTATTTGAAGAAAAAGAGCGCTCTATATACTGACTGGCATAAGCATTCTGCGCATACTATGATGCATCTTCTGATTTTTACTGTAGTTGCAACCCTCCTTTATGGACAGATTTTTTCTGTATCTATGGAGATTATTAGAAATCAAACAGCTGCCGCTGTATCAGCTTCTGGTATTTTTGGAACTAATTCTAATTCCCGTGAAGAGGTGGTGAAAGGATATAATAAGAGATTGCTAGATCTTGCAAGTCAATATGAAAAAGCGGATTCTCTTGAAAAGAAACAAAAAATTAACAAAGACCTCCGTGCTTTGATAGATATTCGTAAAAAAGAAATTATAAAAACAGCAAAAGAGGATCCACAAGCTTTTTATCGATTGGCTTTGACGAGAGATATTAGAAATAAGATGCCTATCGATATTCAAAATTTACTTGAAAAGGATGTAAATATAGAAGGAGAATTAACTGTATTGATAGGGGACGATATCGACGGAAAACGACACGAAGTTGCGTACGATGTAAAAAATAGTATTGATAATAAACATTATCGAGTGCGCATAGGTTCAGAATTAGAAAACTCACGTCTTAAGACAGAGCAGAAGGTCAAGATAAAAGGTATAAGTATTGATCAAGAGATTGTGCCAGAGTTTGGTGCTGGAGCAGGTGATACATCGTCTTTGCCAACGGGTGTAGAGATTGTTGGAGCTACGACTGATGTTTCTGCGATCAATGCTAAAAAAGTATTGGTGATTCTTACAAATTTTACTAACGACACACGTCAAACAGCAACTAAAGAGCAGGTGGCGGCTAGTATGTTCGGTCAGACTGATTCAGCCGCAGCATATTATGCCACTGTCTCAAATGGAGCTACTACCTTAACAGGAAATGTTGTTGGATGGTTCACTGTTCCTTATCCAAATACAGGCTGTGATCAAACATCTACGCTTTATTCATGGGCATATGCCGCAGATGCTGCAGCCAAAGCTGCTGGATACGATCCTGCTTTATATGATCGTGTTATGTATATGTTGCCTGATAAAGCTGTTAGCTCGTATTGTTCTTGGGGTGGTTGGGGTACGTATGGTGGCAAACCTGGACGTACGTGGATTATGGGTCGGGTTGATTATACTTTGTATACTCATGAACAAGGACACAATTATGGTATGAATCATGCTCAGACACTTGATTGTGGCACCAGTCAGATTTCTACAAGCTGTACTGCTTCTGAATATGGGGATAATCATGATCCTATGGGTAATAGTTGGATGAAATTATATTGGAATTATTTCT
>CAYTZA010000001.1:49004-65043 GCA_964442365.1 uncultured Candidatus Saccharibacteria bacterium
GATAATCATGATCCTATGGGTAATAGTTGGATGAAATTATATTGGAATTATTTCTCTAGTTTTAACGCTCCTCATATGATTGAAATGGGTTGGCTTCCAACAACAACAGTTCAGTCGGTGACAACGTCTGGTACATATACGGTTAAGGCTTTGTCTGGCACAGATACAACAAATAAAGTTATCCGTATTCCTAAAACAAATACAAATGAATATTATTATATTTCATATCGTGGTCCAGTAGGTGTTGATAGTGGACTTGCCGGAAGAGATATAACAAAAGGTGTGTCTATGCATATCTGGAGTGGCGTAAGTAATATGACGAGTCCTTCACGAACCAAACAAGTCCCGCTAACTCCTGGTGATGGTAATAGAGATAATGATGTTCTTGTTGATGGGGCTACGTTTACTGATAGTGCAAATACGATTGTAGTTAAACAAATTTTTCACGATAGTAATTCTGCAACTTTGGAAATAACAATTGGTGGTGTACCTGCTCCGGTATGCACACGTAATAATCATACGGTATCGATTAATCCTATATCACAATCTGGTTCTCCGGGGGCAAAAGTTGATTATGTAATATCTATTAAAAATAATGACACTTCAGAATGTTCATCTAGTTCCTTTGGTATCGGAGCTCAGGTACCTGTTGGTTGGACAAAGAATCTTTCTGTTTCTAGTGTTTCTATCGCTCCTGGTTCTACAAGTAATTCAACACTAAGTGTGACTTCTCCTGTAGGTGTTGCCGATGGAACATATTCAACAACAGTGACAATTTCTGACACAGCAGGGAATCATGCTGCCACATCACACTCAGTTAGTTATGTATCGTATGCTCCTTTGGTTGCTTGTACGCGATCCGCTCCTTTAGTTAGTATGACCCCATCTTCTCAATCAGGCGCTCCAAGTATTGCTCGTACATATACAGCGTCAATAAAAAACAACGACAGTGCGACATGTGCAAATAGCGTATTTGATATAAGAGCTTCTGCACCAAGTGGTTGGCAAATCGTCCCTTCAGTGACTCAAATTTCATTGTTGGCTGGTGGAACAGGTAATTTGACTGTTACAGCCACTCCTCCTTCTACTTTAAGTAGCGGAACATCTACATTGGAACTTTTTGTTTCTGATAGTACCAACACACACGCAACGGTTTCCACCTCTGCAACGTATTCTTATACATCACCCACTGCGGTATGTGTGAGAAATCAGCCAACTTTTGTATTTGCTTCAAGTTCTCAATCAGGTGCTCCAAGTATTGATCGTACGTACACCGCTTCGATTAAAAACAATGATAGTTCTACTTGTGATTCAACAATATTTAAACTTTCTGCCACAGGAATTTCTGGTTGGGGAATTTCTATATCTCCAACAAGCGTAACTCTTACTCCTGGAGCAACAAGTACCGGATCTTATAAAGTAACACCAGGTTCAACTATTGCAGATGGTACTTATACCATACAAACAAAGTTATCTGATTCATCGGGGAATCATAGCGATAGTGTTGCCGAATTAAAATATACCTCTATTAAACCACTAGATACTGTTGGTCCATCGGTATCTTTGAGTGCGCCAAATCAAATTACAAGCAATAGAGCTTCCATATCATCTTCAGCTAAAGATCAAAGTGGTATTGCGAGAATCGATCTTATGGTTGGTACTTCATTGTTGAAGACTTGTATAAATGTAGCTTCGTGTAAAGTTTCTTGGACAGTTTCAGATCTAGCTTCCGGTTACTACGTTGTGAGTTCTACTGCTGTTGATAGAGCTGGTAATACTTCAAAAACTTCAAAATCAGTCTACGTTGAGTAATATATGTGACCCTATCGGGATTTGAACCCGAGTTTTAAGCTTGAAAAGCTCACGTCCTGGACCAGGCTAGACGATAGGGCCTTAAAATCACACCGTAACAATATAGCATTTTTTGTGAAAATGGCAAAAAATGCTATGCTTTTATCCACGAATATGTTTTGTTGGAAGAGTGGCTGAGTGGTTGAAAGCACCGCTCTCGAAAAGCGGCAGGGGCGAAAGTTCCTCGTGGGTTCAAATCCCACCTCTTCCGCCTATAGTATTACTGTACGTAATAGGATTTGAAGGCCGGAATCCGTCGTCCGGGGGACGACGTGATGAGGCGGGGTCGCGACTTTTGCGTAGCAAAAAGTTGTGACCAAATCCCACCTCTTCCGCCTATAGTATTACTGTACGTAATAGGATTTGAAGGGGTTATTTTTATCGAGATGAAGTGTGTATATATAGATATATATCCTCTAGGGCTTTAACGGCATCACCGGCGGCGATATTGTTTTGATGAAATAGTCCATCTGTACAATCTCCTGCTGCCCAAATACCAGCACGTGATGATCTTTGATTACGAGGATTAACAACAATATGATTCCAGTCGTCCCTTTTGACGAGATCTTTTACGTAATCAGTGTTTGGAAGAGAACCTATTTCTACGAATATTCCTTGTACAGGAAGTGTTTTCTTTTCGTTTGTGGCTTTGTCTATATAAACAATACTTTGTACAAAAGAATCTCCTTTGATTTCTACAAGATCAACATTTTTATGAACTTTCATAGAAGGATGTGACAGTACTTTGTTGACAGTTACTTCATCGGCACGAAAACGGTCACTACGATGTAAAAGAGTGACGCTTTTACAATACGCAAGAAGCTGAGAGGCTGTTTCAAAAGCGGCATTGCCTCCACCGATCACTGCAACATCCATATTGGCGAAAAGTGGTCCATCACATGAAGCGCAGTAGGTTACACCTTTATTGTCAAACTGTGCTGCTCCTGGAATATCAAGTTTGCGACGAGAGCTACCTGTTGTAATAAGGATGGTGCGGGTTTCGTAGGCACCAGTATCTGTTGTAATCGTGAAATGTCCTCGAGCTCTGGTGATAGTTTTTACATATTCACCTTCTTTAATTTCTAGAGATTCTCCGGCATGATGAAAAAGGTGTTCTTTGAGACTTTTTGCAAGTTCGGCGCCACTTATTGATTTAGTACCTATCCAGTTTTCTATTTTTTCTGATACAGAACTTTGCCCGTCAAAGTTTTTAGTGATAAAGACCGTCTTGAGACGTTTGCGTGCGGCATAAACGCCCGCGGCAACGCCTGCAGGACCACCGCCAATAATTGCGAGGTCGTACATCATAATATATAACTATTTTATCTTAGAACGTCGTAAAAAGGCAGGGATAGCACCCCAATCGTCGTCTTCTTCGGATGGATTTTTTTTCTCATCTACAACTGGAGCTGTTTTTTCAACTTGTTTGGTTTGTGTTGGGGCTGGGGTAGTGATTGTATTGTAAATTTTTCCTGTTTTTTCAGATGAACGATCGTTATCCGTGTTTCGATTTGGTGTTGGATCAGTGATGGCACTAAAAAGTGATTTTTTTCCAGGAACTTGACCGTCTGGGAAACCAGAAGCAATCACTGTAACTTTGATTTCGTTTTTCTTAAGTTTTGAATCTCGAACTGTTCCAAAGATTACTTTAGCGTTAGGATCGATTGATTCAGTGATAACTTTGGCAGCGTCTTGAATTTCAAACATAGTAAGATCATCTCCTCCTGCTATAGAAAAGAGTACTCCTTTTGCACCGTGTATAGATATGTCAATAAGTGGGGAATTGATAGCACCTTTAGCTGCTTCTTCTGCACGTTTTTCTCCACTTGCAGTACCAACACCCATAAGTGCTGTTCCGGCATTTTCTAGGATTGCGCGTATGTCTGCAAAGTCGACGTTGATATATCCAGGGGAAGTAATAAGGTCTGAAATACCTTCAACAGCTTGTTTGAGTACTTCATCACACATAGCGAAAGCATTTTTTGCGGTAGTTTCTTTGCTGATAGTAGTAAGGATTCTGTCGTTTGGAATAACAATAATAGCGTCTACAGCTTTTCGAAGTTCATCGAGACCTGCGTCAGCATTGCGCATACGCTGTTGTCCTTCGAAAGAAAAAGGTTTAGTAACAACGGCTACAGTAAGAGAACCCATTTCTTTTGAAATACGGGCTACTTGTGGTCCTGCGCCTGTAAACGTTCCTCCACCTTCTCCTCCTGCAACAAAGACCATATCAGAGCCTTTGAGAGCTTCTTGTATTTCTTCTCGTGTTTCTTCAGCGGCGCGTTTTCCAATTTCTGGATTCATACCAGCACCAAGACCTTTGGTGACGTTTTTACCAATATGTATTTTCTTTTTAGCGAGGGAATTGTGGAGATCTTGGGCGTCTGTGTTTATAGCGATAAAATCAACACCACGAACTTTTGAATTGATCATGTGGTTGACCGCGTTTTTACCCGATCCTCCAATACCGAGTACCTTGATTCGTGCGAAAGCTTCAACTTCTGGTTTTACTTGTGGCATAGGTGTTTTTTTACTGTAATCCATGACAATATGCATATGCTAACACATCCTTACAAAATAGCTATATTGACTAAAAGCCTTGTTTTGTTACGGTAAAAACTGTCTAATCCACTGAATAAATTTCTTTTTTGTTTGTTTAATAATACCTGATCCTCCCCAGAAATCGTTACCAGATTGATTGATTGAGCCAAGAAGACAGAGGCCATAAGCTATAGTAAAAAAAGTATCTTTGATTGGATTTTTTTCGTTTCCTTCAAAGTTTGTGCGTGCAATACGTGCAGGTATACGAAGTGTATTTCGTGCAATTTCTTCAATATCAGTATTGTAAGATGAACCGCCTGTGATTATGATGCCGGCTGGCAAAAGACCACTTCGTCCAATTTTTTTTAAATGTGTTTCAATTAGATCAAACATATCACTAAGACGAGCGTGTATAATTTCTTCTAATTTCTTTTTAGAAAAAGCAGTGTCTCCAAGACGTCCCTTTTTTAAATCTTCTGCTTGTTCAAGAGGAACTTTTAAACCAAGAGCTATATCGTGAGTAATATCCACACCACCAATAGGGAATACTTCTAGAGAAATAGGGGTGTCATTTTCAAATACTACGATTGAAACTGTTTCTGCACCTATATTGGCCAATACACAGCCGGCAATACGTTGTGCTTTTGTAAGAGTAACGAGACTTGCAGCTAGTGGTCCTGCCATCACATCTTCAATTTCAACACCGACACTATTGACCGCTTCTACGAGATCGTTTAGGTGTTGTTCGAGGCAGGTAATAAACAGTGTGCGAGCTTCAAGTTTCATACCTTTCATACCTTGTGGTCTACCAAGAACTGTTTTTCCATCGACTTTGTATCCTAGTGGTATAGCATGTATAACTTTTCGATTGAGCATGTATGCTGTTGGTATATCAGCTTCACAAGCTTCACCTACTTTTGTAAGCTCTGCTTCGGTTATTTCACTATCTGCTCGTGAGACTATTACAGATGCTTGTGTAGTAATACTACTTAAGCCTACACCACCAACCGAGAGATACGCTTTTTTAATAGGAGTGCCAGCAGTTTTTTGCGCTTGACTCAAAGCTTCTGAAATACTACGTGTAATTTCTTGAGTATGTGTCATATAGCCATGTCGAAGACCTTTTGACTCAACAAAGCCTGTAGCAATAATACGCGGTAAAGGTCGCTCACGACCCTCAGGGTGTTCGGCGGCTACCACTTTAACGTGGTGCGTTCCAATATCTATACCTACAGCTATAGTTTTTGACATGTGCTAAAGAAACTAGATACCAAATTTTTTTCGGTATTGTCTTTCCTTACGTTCCATTGTACTACTATGATCGTATCCTTTCAAATGCAATAAACCGTGGATAAATAAAAAAGCGATAAAATTTGTATATGTTCGATCAAATTGGATACATTCTTTTTTACAAAGTTCTATATCTATAAAAATTTCTCCAGTATTATTGTTAATCGGAAAACTAAGGATGTTTGTGGGTTTATCTTTTCCTCGATGAGTACGATTTATTTCTCGTGATTTTTTACTATTTACGAATACAAGACTAAGTTCGTAGTCTGTTCCGAGTATAGTTTTTGCAATAACAGAAAAAGGCACACGTGGAGGTGTGTCTTTTGTAAGGTTTGTTCGCGAAATAGAAAACATCTGTCGATAGGCTATCGGCGTGGTGCACGCTCAGTCATTTTGCCCATCTTTATGAGTTCTGCTGTAACAGCGCGTTTAGCTAGAGTTTTGAGGGCGCGTTTCTTACTTACATAAGGAGATGCTTTTCTTTTTGCATAGCGTATAGATCGGACGCGAGGAAGTACGCCAGAACTTTGAACTTTTCGTGTAAAACGTTTAATTACACTGATTGGGTTTTCATTGGCACCGCGAGTTATCTCAACATTTATCATAGGTAGACAGCATACCATACCAATCTTACTCTCGCAAGATTTAGAGTAGTTTTTTAAGTGTTTGTGGTAAATCGGCGATTTTTACAGATTTTTGTGAACGATTTTCTGTGTTTCTTATAATTACACTTTCGTCTATACATTCACGCTGTCCCATAAGAAGGACATATGGTGCTCGACGTTCTTCTGCTTGTGCGAGTTGTCCTGATAGTTTGTCTTTTATGATACTGTGTTCCAAAGGAAGTTTTTCTTGGCGGAGTAATTCTAAAATACCAATACTACGTAGACGTGCCTCTGTGCCGACATGGATAAAGAAGAAAGGTGATGCTGGTATTTTGATTTTCTTTTTTATTTCTCCGATTTCCTTTTTATTGATTGCAATAGTTATACCTACTGCTCCAAGTTCTCTTTTACCACCAATACGTTTTGAAAGGGTATTGTACCTAGCACCATAAGCGTACACCGTAGGATTTTTATTTGTAGTACTTTCAATAAGTTTAAATACAGTATGTGAAGCGTAACTTTTTCCAGGAAGAAGAGTATCGTCTATGATGTATGGAATATTGGAGAGATCCATGTATTCAAGAACTTCTTTGAAGTGCACTCTACTAGGCTCACTAAGAAAGTTCATGCTTCGTGGTGATTCTTCAGCGATTACTGCGCATGAATCTCTTGCACACAAAGTAACTGAAAATACGTCTTTTTTTATAAGTTGACGACACTCTGGGGGAAGAGTATTCAAGTGTAAACGATAATATTCAGTCAAAGCTTTTGTAAAACGTTGAGTAGAATCTTTGTCTCCTATGCAATTTACAACCACAGTAGTATCGATACCAGCGTCATTTAGTATGGATCGTGCTGCTCCGATAATCAGAGCCTCACTAACAGCTTTACTATTGCCGATAATATCAAGATGAATAAAAAGCTGATTGCGTGTTTCAGACTCTCTATATGTCATAAGTGGTTGTCCACCTTGAGCTCCTCTTTCGTTTGCGATTCTAATAAGAGTAACTTTGTCTTCGGTCTTAAAATCTATAGGCGCAAGTTCAGCTTCTATTTCGTGTTCTTCTTTTTTGTCGAGAGCTTTTGCGTGTCGGATATCGTCTTCAGTACTTTTAATTTTTTCTGGTATAAAACCAAAATAAAGTGCTGTGCGGGCAGATTCATGTACCTGTTCGTATATAGTTGCTGGTATAGTGCGGGTTTTTTTTGTAGTTGTCATGGTTAGTCTTTAAACTGATATGCGCCAGGATATATGTCTATTTTGTTGAAAGGAAAAAGGCTTATAAAAGGTGTTCCAACAATAAACTTTTCTTCAAGCGGACCCCAAGAGCGAGAGTCAGAACTTACAGGTCGATTATCTCCTAAAACAAAATACTGATCTGAAGTTAGTGTGACTGTTGGATATGTGCTTTTATCTTTATTTGATATAAAAGTATCGTTTAATACCACAGTTGTACTAGAAGATGTTTCAATATGTACAGAACCGTCTTTCATGTACAAAGTTTCTCCAGGAAGTCCTATAATCCTTTTTATGTAATATATCTTTGGATTATTTGGATATTTAAATACAACAACATCACCACGTTGTGGTTTCTCTAAACGATAACTTAGGCGATCAATAATCAAGTATTCGTTTTCGACAAAAGTAGGATCCATAGATTGTCCGTTGACGATAAACGGCTCTGCCACAAACATACGAAAAGGGATAATGATAATAAGAGCGATAACGATAAAACGTATGGTGTCAAACCATGAGTTTTTCTTCTTGGTATCGTTCATAATTTCCGACACTGTATCACGAAAACGGACTCGCTACAAATCGGTCAATCGGGTATGATACGTATATATGTCATATATTGTTGTCGGTTTAGGAAATCCTGGAGAAGAATACACAAATACTCGTCACAATACCGGACGAATAGTGCTTAACCATATATTTGGAAGTGATGGTTGGAAAATGTCTTCACCACATCAATCTTTATTACTAAAAACAAAAATAGGTAAAACTCCTGTACTTTGTCTTCAACCTGAGACATTTATGAATAAATCAGGCATAGCTTTAAAGTCGATTGAGTGGAATGCTAAAAAAGCTTCTCAACTTATTGTGATTCATGATGAGCTTGATATGGGTATTGGAACATTTAAAATTTCTTTCAATAGAAGTGCTGGAGGACATCGTGGTGTGGAGTCTATTGTTAAAGCTATAAAGACAGAAGGCTTTATTCGTATTCGTATTGGTATTTCTCCTGTTACACCAAGTGGCAAGGTCAAAAAACCAGTAGGTGAAGCTGTAGAGAAGACTATTTTAGGTGAATTTAAGCCTGTTGAACAAAAAAACCTTAAAAATCTTTCTAAAAAAGTAGAAGAAGCTCTTACTATGCTTGTTGAAGGAAATCTTTATGAAGCAATGTCTCGATTCAATGCTCGATAGTATGCATCCATAAGGTTTTCGAAAAGTGAAGCAACCGTCATAGGTCCAACACCTCCAGGAACAGGCGATAAAGCTGATACAATATCTTTTACTTGATCAAATTCTACATCTCCAGCAATACCAGGTGATCCGTCTTTTTTAACAATAGGTCTAATACCGACATCGATTACTGTCTGATGAGGTGATACATGTTTAGAAGTAATAAGATCTTTCCCCGTAGCAGTAACAAGAATATCTGCTCGGCGTGTTTCTTCAGTGATATTTGTAGTTTTACTGTGACATATTGTGACAGTACTGTTGCGATTTAGAAAAGCGAGGGCTGTTGGTTTACCAACAAGAGCAGAACGTCCAATAACCACCGTGTGTTTTCCTTCTATAGGGATATTATAAAAATCTAAAAGAGAAATAATCCCACGAGCGGTTGCGGGTATGTGTCCGTTTGTCTTTTTCTCCCAGAGTAATTTGATATTTGCTGAGTGCAAACCGTCTACGTCTTTTATTGGATCGAGACTTTCTATAATACGGTGTGGATCTAGGCTTGCAGGTAAGGGCATTTGTACGATAATCCCATGAATAGTTTTATCAGTATTGCAAGATTGTATTTCTTGTATAAGAGCGTCTTCATGTATATGTTCATCAAATTGACGAAGTTCTACTTGTGCTCCAATAGCTTCTCCGAATAGTTTCTTTTGTCTGATAAATACTGTTGATTCATGGAGTGTACCTACTTGAATGATTACTAATTTGGGTGTGGTAAAGCCAGATAAAACCGAAAGAGACTGAATTTTTTCTTTCAGTCTCTCACGAATATGATTACGTACGATTATACCGTCTAAGATTTTTGCCATGAAAGCGTCATTTTCTGCGCCTTTGGATCAAAAGAAGTAATTTTAAATGTGTAGTTTTTTCCGAGTTCTAGTTTGCTCTTGAGTGCGGCATCACTACCGAACTCTGAGACATGCACCAATCCAGCAACACCTTCTTCGATTGAAGCGAGGGCGCCATATTTATTGTACTTAATAACAACAGCTTCGACGGTTCCGTCCTTTTTGTATTTTTTAGCTGCTTCTGTCCAAGGATTTGTTTTGAGTGCCTTTATGGAAAGAGAAACTTTACCGTCTTTAACTTCAATTACTTTGACTTTAACACGATCAGCGATTTTGAAGAGTTGTTTAGGATCTTCAACGAGAGACCAATCAAGTTCTGAAATATGAACAAGCCCTTCAAGTCCTTCTTCTACTTTAACAAAGATTCCAAAATCAACGATACCTGTAACTTCTCCTGTAAGTTCGTCTCCAACTTTGTATTTTTCGACAATCTTTCCTTTGTCTTTTTCTTGCTGTACTTTTTCTGAGAATATAAGCTTTCCTTCGTTTGGTATAGCAGAAATAATTGTTACATCAAGCTTTCCACCGACTAGTTTTTTGAGTTCTTCAAGGATTTTATCTTTATCACCGTCGGCTACGCGAGGGTAGTGATCGGCTTTGAGTTGAGAAGCGGGAAGAAAACCTTGTATACCTTGCCATGTAATAATAAGGCCACCTTTATTGGCTTCTTGTACTGTAACTTCAATAATCTTTTTGTCTTTTGCTGCTTCGAGAGCTTCGCCCCAAACAATAGCTTGTTTAGCTTCTTTTAGAGAAAGTTCTATATATCCATCTTTGTGACTTTGGTCAACTACTTTGGCGCTTATAATATCGCCAATAGAAAGTTTTCTGATGATATCGCGAGCAGAGATAAATTCTCTTCCGTAAATAATACCTGATCCGTATGGCTTAAGATCTACGTATACTGATGATTTTTCTATACCGATAACTGGTCCTTCTACTACATCGCCGGTCTTTGGTGGGTCTACTGTATCAGCGAAGAGTTTTGACATGATCGTCTTATGAGCAATCACTTCTGTTGTATCTTCCATAAATAATATTAAAACTTTGGTTATTAATAACAACCTTGTGCTTTAGGCAACTTGACGCCCTTGTGGCGAGCAAGCAGGTAGTGGGGGCTATTATACAGAAAATAATGATTTTGTACAGGGTTTAGTTTGTTATCTGTAACTCTTGGCTAAGGATAGATATTTTGCTAGAATGCATGTCTATGATTCTTACGTACTTCGGCGCTTCATGTTTTAAAATACAGTTTGGTGATACTACGATAGCAGTCAATCCTATATCAAAAGATTCTAAAAAATTTAGTCCAGTACGGTTTGGTGCTGGTCTTTGTCTTATAAGTACAAACGATCCAGATATGAACGGTGCAGAGCAAGTTTCTTTCGGCGATAAAGAACCCTTTGTGATTCAGGGCCCAGGAGAATATGAAAGAGGTGGTATTTTTATACGAGGTCTAGAGTCGTCTTCGCAATATGGAGGAAAACCACATATCAATACTATATATACACTAAACGTCGATTCTATGAATCTTTGTTTTCTTGGAGCACTGGGTAGTAAAGATATTCCTCGTGAAGCTGTAGAACAACTTGAAGAAATTGATATACTTTTTGTTCCTGTTGGTCCTGAAGGGATACTATCAGCTCGTGATGGTTATGCTTTGGCAGTGTCTCTTGAGCCAAAAGTGATTATTCCGGTGGCATTTGGAGATGCAAAAGCTCTTGAAATGTTTCTTAAAGAAGCTGGAGAGAAAAGTGCTGAGCCTGTTGATAAGCTTACTTTGAAGAAAAAAGATCTTGAAGGCAAAGAGGGTGCTATAATGATACTCAAACATGCGAAAGATAATTGATCATCTCAGTAAAAAGCCAGAACATCATAAAAGAGCAGTTGCTTTTAGTGTATCTTTTGTGGCCACTTTGTTTATTTTTGGTATATGGTTTACGACGCAACCATTTTTTGGTGGTTCTGAAGTGATAGCTGAAGCTAAAACATCGAGTCCTTTTGCTGTTTTAGTCGATAGTGTTGCTTCGGCATGGCATGGGGTTATTAGTATATTCAGATAAATAGTATATGGCTGTAAAAGATGGATCAGATAAACCAATAGAGCGGGCAGAAGGTGAAGGTGTAGTTGCGCGCAATATTACACAAGAGATGCGTGAATCGTATCTCGATTATGCTATGTCCGTTATTACTTCTCGTGCTTTGCCAGATGTACGAGATGGTTTGAAACCTGTACATCGTCGTATTTTGTTTTCTATGTATGAAAAAGGTTTGACTGCTTCAGCTAAGTTTCGTAAATCAGCTACAGTAGTTGGAGATGTGCTTGGTAACTACCACCCTCATGGAGACGTTGCTGTATATGATTCTCTTGTTGGTATGGCTCAACCGTTTTCTTTTAGATATCCTTTGATTCTTGGACAAGGAAACTTCGGTTCCATAGACGGTGATCCACCAGCGGCATATCGATATACTGAAGCAAAGATGAGTCGTCTTGCTGGTGAGATTTTGCGTGATATAGAAAAAGAGACTGTTGATTGGCGTCCAAACTACGATGCTACTAAACGTGAACCAACACTTCTACCTACTGCTGTACCAAATCTTTTGTTAAACGGTACGCTTGGTATTGCTGTTGGTATGGCGACAAATATTCCTCCTCACAATCTCGGTGAGGTTGTTGACGCTACAGCACATCTACTTCAAAACGAAGATGCTACGACAGAAGATCTTTTGCAGTTTATAAAAGGTCCTGATTTCCCAACAGGAGGTATTGCTTTTGGTCAGTCTGATATACAACACGCATATACTACAGGTAAGGGTGGGGTAGTTGTTCGTGGTGAGGCAGAGATTATTGAAACGAAATCAGGAGCATTTCAGATTATTATTTCTTCGATTCCATACCGTCTCAACAAATCAACACTTCTTGAAAGTATTGCAGATCATGTTCGTGAGAAAAAACTCGAAGGTATCAAAGAGATGCGTGATGAATCAACAGATGATATCCGTATCGTGATTGAACTTAAAGGCAATGCTAATCCTCAAGCGGTACTTAACTATTTGTATAAACATACACGTCTAGAAGAAACATTTCACTACAACACCATCGCTCTTGTTCACGGTATACCACAGACACTTTCTCTAAAGACAATTCTTCAAGAATTTATTTCTCATCGTGAAATCATAGTCAAACGTCGCACTGCTTATGATCTTGCAAAAGCCGAAGATCGTGAGCATATATTGCTCGGTCTCAAAAAAGCTTTGGATCATATTGATCAGATTATTAAACTTATACGAGCATCAAAAGACGCTGCATCTGCTCACGTAGCTCTCATGAAAGAGTTCAAGTTTTCAGATCGTCAGGCTACAGCGATTCTTGATATGAAACTTCAGAAGCTTGCAGGTCTTGAACGTAAAAAAGTTGAAGAAGAACTTACAGAAATTCAGGCGCTTATAAAAACTCTCAAAGAATTGCTTGGAAGTATTAAAAAGATTCGTGGAGTAATCAAGGACGAACTTGCTGAGATTAAACTCAAATATGCCGATGAACGTCGCACTAAGATTATTAAACATCAAGCAAAATCACTTTCTCTTGAAGATTTAGTACCAGATGAAGAATCTATTTTGGTACTTACTTCTGGTGGATATGTAAAGCGTACAGATCCAGAAGAATATCGTAAACAAAAGCGTGGTGGTGTCGGCGTTGTTGATTTGGATACCAAAGAAGAAGATTTTGTATCGCATTTCTTGACGACAACAACTCATAGCGATCTCATGTTCTTCACTAACCGTGGAAAAGTCTATCAGATAAAGATGTACGAACTTCCTGAAGGTAGAAGAGCTACAAAAGGTAAATCAATCATGAACTATCTCCAGCTTGAAGCTGAAGAAAAAGTGACGTCAGTACTGGCTATGCCAAAAGAGCTTAAAAAAGCAGATAAATTGGCTCTTATGATGATTACGCGACAAGGTACTGGTAAAAAAGTATCTGCGGCTAGTTTCCACGATGTGCGTCGCAATGGTCTTATCGCTATAAAACTCGGAGCTGGTGATGATTTGGTAAAAGCACTTTTTGTTGATGCTGGTGATGAAGTAGTCGTAGTCTCTCGTGATGGACAATCTATTCGTTTTAAAGAATCGGATATCCGTGAAATGGGTCGCGCAGCTGCTGGAGTGATTGCTATGCGTCTAGATGATAAAGATGAGATTATTTCTGCTGGTGTGGTATCTAAAGGTGCAGTAAAAACAGCTACTCTTCTTGTGGTTTCAGAAAACGGTTATGGTAAAAAGACAGAACTTGAAGAATACAAAGTACAGAATCGTGGAGGTTCTGGTATAAAAACAGCTGAAGTAACAACACGAACAGGAAAGCTTATCGCTGCTCACGTGATTACTGACGAAGAAACTGAACTTGTAGCTATATCAAAAAAGAGTCAGGTTATACGAGTAGATAGTAAAGAGATATCGACACTTGGAAGACAAACTCAAGGTGTACGTATTATGAAACTGCGCGAAGGGGATAGCCTTGCGTCCGCTGTTTGTTTATAATCTAAGTATGTTCTCTAATCCACAAGATATCGTAAATAACTTGCCACTTGCGCAAGGTATGGTTGTTGCTGATATTGGTGCTGGTTCTGGTTTCTATATACTACCGATTTCTCGTATCGTTGGTGATAAAGGAAAAGTGTACGCTGTTGATATACAACAGGATTTTTTAACATCGATTGCTCATGATGCGGAGTCGGCAGGACGTCAAAACGTTGAAGTGGTTTGGGGTGATGTAGAACAAAAAGGAGGTACACAATTATCCGATGATATATGTGATCTTGTTCTTATAAGTAACACTCTTTTTCAGATCGAACAAAAAGATGTAGCGATTCAAGAGATATTTCGTATACTTAAAAAAGGTGGTTTGGCTGTGGTGATTGATTGGTCAGAACAATCAACAGAGATTGGTCGTCATGTTGATCATGTGGTAGATGAAAAACAAGCACGACAGTTATTTCTAAAAAATGGTTTTGTTTTTGACAAATCTATTCAAGTTGGAAAGCATCATTATGGTATTATATTGAAAAAGATATGAAAGATATCTCAAAATTTCAACTTATTTTTAGTGGTATCTTTATTGTCGCTATTTTTGCTGGAGTATTGACACTTGCAATTTCTAGATCTGGCCCAAAAGAAGGGGAATTACCACAACTTAGTATATGGGGAACACTTTCACCAGCACAATTTGACGCTCTAAACAGAATTGGTCCGAACGAATCTCGTATAAATGCAAAATATACATACAGAAATCCTACGACTATGTATGCAAGTCTATTGGAAGCGATTGCTGTGGGGAGCGCGCCTGATATGCTTATTATGACTGATTCAGAATTGTATACCTATCGTGGTAAAACAGTATCGACTCCGTACGCTTCATATTCTGAAAGAACATATAAAGATTCTTTTATAGAAGGTGCTGAAATCTTTCTTACACCGGAAGGGATTACGGCTTTTCCTTTAGCTGTTGATCCTTTGGTTATGTATTGGAATCGAGATATGTTAAATACTACTGGTTTTGTTAATCCTCCAAGGTACTGGGACGAATTGTACGGTTTTGCTGAGAAAGTTACTCAAAAAGATGCAGATTTTAATATACAAAAAAGTGCAGTTGCTCTTGGTGAATACAACAATATTCTTCATGCCAAAGATATTCTTTCAGCTTTGATATATCAAGCGGGAGGAAAGGTTACTTTTCTAAATACAGGAAAAAATTCTTTTGAATCAGGGCTTCAGTATTCTTTTGGTAATACTCGTAACCCAACTCAATCATCAATAGATTTCTTTTTGGAATTTACTAATCCTCAAAAAGCAACATATTCTTGGAATCGTAGTTTCTCCGATGATCGCTCTACGTTTATTGCCGGAGACTTAGCTTTGTATTTTGGTAGAGCAAGTGAGATTTCTGAAATTCGTGCAAAGAATCCAAATCTAAACTTTGATGTTGCCACACTTCCGCAGGCTCGTGGTTCTACTGTACCAACTACGTATGGTTCGTATATTGTGATTGTTTCTATGCGTTCATCGACAAAACTATCCGCCGCATACAGTGTACTCGGTGTGATTACAGGTTCTTCTGTGAGTCAGGCAAGTGTTGGTGCTGGTCTTATGCCTGTGCGTCGTGATGTATTGTCAGTTCGACAAGAAAGGGCAGATAGAGCAGTTTTTTATGATAGTGCTTTCAAAAGTCGTGGTTGGATAGATCCAAGTCCTCAAAAGACATCGGCAATATTTGCTGAACTTATAAACTATATTACTTCAGGAAGATTGCGAACAAGTGAAGCGATTAATCGTGCTTCACAGCAACTTGGGGGTTTGTTTTAATTTATAAACAAGGTACACTTATTGTATATATGAAGTTCTACGTAAAGAGTTTGGGTTTTGTATTGATAATC
>CAYTZA010000001.1:65143-67779 GCA_964442365.1 uncultured Candidatus Saccharibacteria bacterium
ACTTATTGTATATATGAAGTTCTACGTAAAGAGTTTGGGTTTTGTATTGATAATCGTATTTTCTTTTTTTATATTTTCAAGTGTAAACGCTGATACTGATGGTTTAACAACAGGTACAAATAGTACTACCGGAGGTCTTGGAACGGGACAGGGAGATGTTACTACGGGACTATCTACTGGCAACAATCCAAAACCAGCTACTTCAAGTTTTTCTCTCACTATCAAAAACCCTCTCAAAGCAGATAGTTTACAATGTTTACTCTACGATATAGTTAACGGCGTTGTCGGTATTATGGCTATCGTAGCGGCTCTATATATAATCTATTCAGGATTTCTTTTTATAGCAGCTCAAGGTAATCCAGCGGAGCTTACAAAAGCAAAAACAGCTTTTTTCAATGCCGTAATCGGTACCGCTATACTACTTGGTGCTTGGGCGATTACAGCTTTTGTAGTAAATGTTATAAGTAGTGTAGTTGAAGATCCTTCAAAATTACCCGATGTATCAAGTATATCTTGTTAATATATGAATATTTTTTATAAAAAAAGTTACATAGTTTTCACTCTTACTATCCTTTTGAGTTTCTTATACGTACCAGTTTTATCCGCTTCTATTATTTGTCCTGCTGATCCAAAACCAGGAGAGTGTCCACCGTTTGACACTTCTACTGGTGGAACCCAGACCTCTCTTGCTGAGGGTGATCTGGTGAGTCTTGTGAAGGGTTTGATTGGTGTTGTAAATAGTGTAATTATTCTTGTAGTTGGTCTGGCTGTAATGGTATTTATATGGGGTATTGTTCGGTACCTTTATAGTGCTGGTGATGCTTCTGCTCGGGCAGAGTGGCGTAACTATATGATTTATGGAGTGATTGCTCTTACTGTGATTACAGGAATATGGGGTATAGTCAACGGTGTGGCTAGTCTTTTGGGTATTGGTTTTGTCGGTCCGGTCTTTCCGAAACTTGAGCCTGAGACCGTTTCTATGCTATCCACAGTTTACTTGTCTTGAGGCATTTTAACCTTTATAATTTGAATATAATTAGATAAATAATTAATATGAAAAAATACGCATACACTCTGGCTTTAACTCTGCTTACTCCTATAGTAGTGTTAGCTGCTGAAACATTTGATGCTGGACAATTACAAGATACAGTCGAATCTCTCGTAGAACTTGTAAATGTTCTCCTCGTCGTCCTAGCCGGTGTAGCAGTTATTGTCTTTATCGTAGGTATCATACAGTTCGTACTTAGAGCAGGAGATGCTGAGAAACGTAAAGAAGCTCGTGGCTACATGATTTACGGTGTAATAGCTTTCGCTGTTATCATAGGTCTATATGGTTTGGCAAATGGCATACTTTCATTCTTCAATGTTGACGATGACAATAGTACTTTAACGGTGCCGAAGGTTGAAGATAGAATGAATAGGGATGTTGATGCGTCATTAGAAAGTTTTTTTGATAATTAATAATATAAATAAAAAATATGAAAAAAAATACAGTATTATCATTAGCAGCTCTTTCTGTTGTTTTCTTACCAGTAATTGCTTTTGCTCAAGATTTTTCAACTGATAATTTGATTTCTGTTGCCAATCAGTTAAAAGGAGTAGTAAATTCCGCTCTCGTCGTCCTAGCCGGTGTAGCAGTTATTGTCTTTATCGTAGGTATCATACAGTTCGTACTTAGAGCAGGAGATGCTGAGAAACGTAAAGAAGCTCGTGGCTACATGATTTACGGTGTAATAGCTTTCGCTGTTATCATAGGTCTATATGGTTTGGCAAATGCTGTTCTTTCTTTCTTTGGTATTACTGCAACTGAAACAACAAGTATCCCTCAGATTGACTAGTTAATGTTTGCGGTTATAAGGGTATGAAAAAATACGCATACACTCTGGCTTTAACTCTGCTTACTCCTATAGTAGTGTTAGCTGCTGAAACATTTGATGCTGGACAATTACAAGATACAGTCGAATCTCTCGTAGAACTTGTAAATGTTCTCCTCGTCGTCCTAGCCGGTGTAGCAGTTATTGTCTTTATCGTAGGTATCATACAGTTCGTACTTAGAGCAGGAGATGCTGAGAAACGTAAAGAAGCTCGTGGCTACATGATTTACGGTGTAATAGCTTTCGCTGTTATCATAGGTCTATATGGTTTGGCAAATGGCATACTTTCATTCTTCAATGTTGACGATGACAATAGTACTTTAACGGTGCCGAAGGTTGAAAACGCTTCTAACCGTGCGGAAGAAAGTATTATTAGACAAAACCAACCAGATGAAGAGATACCAATAGGATCTACAGATATTCCGATTCTTGATTTCGCTGGTTCTGTCGGGGCTTAAATTGTAATTGTATGGGTAATCCTCAGATAAATGAACTAATAAATAATATTAATAGAAATATTATTACTCCTATCGTCATCCTTCTATTTGCAGTTGCCCTCCTTATGTTCATCTGGGGAGTATATGACCTGTATATTGCCAAAGGGGGAGATGCTGATCGTCAAAATGGATCTCGACATATATTGGCAGGCGTAATAGGTATGGTGATTATGCTCGGAGTATTTTCTATCATGCATTTTGCTCTAAATACCGTCAATGTGTTTCTTGATTCAAATGTTCAAGCACCACCAACGATTCCAAATCA
>CAYTZA010000002.1:0-59198 GCA_964442365.1 uncultured Candidatus Saccharibacteria bacterium
GACTTAGTCACAAAATATGATTAGGAACGAGACTGTATAGTAGTCTACGCCAAAGGAGTACAAAAGCAAGAAATATTAAAAAAACAGATCGTGTCCTACTTTACCCCTTTTGCGATTCGAGTAATGTCTACCTTTTAGTATTTTATATTCGTGTGATTCTCCAGTCCCCGCTTTGGAACTTCTTACAGAATGAGATAATTCGGTGGAATCAGATTTCATATGTTTACCGTTTCGCTATTAAAACATCTAAAAATGCGTAGAGCAGACTTATTTTCCAATAGTTTACGACTATGTAAACCTATACTCTTTCTGCCGCATAGGTAATAGAGCTACTATAATTATTTGAATAAATAATTATGAAAATAAAAATCTCTCAACAATAATCTGGTGGATTACTAGTTGAGAGATTCGGGAGCCTTACTGCTTCTTACGGAGCTTTTCGAGGATTCTGGTGGCAATAGCCACGGTCTTGAATTGTTTATTCAGAGGAGAATTGCTAACCAGTCCAGCGATTCTGTCAGGCAAACCATCAGCAATGATGTGAAGTCTGATATTCTTGTGAGCTCGACCGGAGACTGCTGTTATAGGGCGCTGTAGGAGTTTGCCGCTACCATCCTCCCACCAGTCGTTTTCTGCGCAGCGGTCTTCTGACGGTGCTTGCGAGAGTCGAATAACTTCACCCCTCGAGTAGTTGGTGTTGTTTTCGCCCCTTTCTGACCACGTGTACGTCATCGCTGAAAGAATCACTGTTCCATCCTGCAGCAACTTGTCCAGTGCCTGTGTGAACTCTTTGGCAGAGTAAACAGTCGTTGTGATGTTGAAGATTTTCTTCAGGTTGACGCCCGCAGCTGCACCCCGTTTAACCCCGTGAGTCTTGGGGCGGACTTCTCGAATCGCCGCCACAATGAAATCTGTGCAGGCAGGATTATTGGTTTTCATTTTAGTCTCCGAATGTGTGTCTGTGAATGTACAAAATCAGCACGTTGCTGAAAGATATAAAATAACATACTATATTGTTATTGTCTAGTATTTCGTAATCAAAATAAACATAAATATCCTCAAACCTTAATAATTTTTGTAAAGTAAAGGTATGAGTAAGATTGAAAAAAGAAGTCTCAACTATTTTGAAGTTACAGAAATGAAGTTACTCTGAATGTGTATGTGGTATAAGAGTCGCCGAATTTGTGTGACCCTACGGGGAATCGGTCACAGGTCTCGCTTCACTCGCCCGCGACCCCGACTCACTCGCTTTCGCTCGCTCCGTCTTTCGATTCTCTCTCCCAGAGATCACTTGCAAATATAAAAGCACCGGACAAGCCGGCACTTTTATATTTGTGTGACCCTACGGGGAATCGAACCCCGCTTTGAGCCTTGAGAAGGCTCCGTCCTAGCCGATAGACGATAGGGCCATGTGTATTACTTCATTGATAGATTTATACCTTTTTTTGCTATAATTGGGAAGTATAGTACAGATTTAATATTAATATTAATTTATGATAAATAATATAATTTGCGGTTGGAAACATAAAGCACTAGGACTATTGCTTGTGCGTTTAGCTTTGGGAGGCGCTTTTCTTTACCATGGCTATGGCAAGCTTATGGATATGGAAGGAACTATTAGTTTCTTTTCTAGTCTAGGTTTCAATTCATTTTTGGCTTATGTAGTGGCAATCGTAGAAACTGTTGGTGGTATAGCTATAATCTTAGGCGTTGGAACAGGTCTTGCTGGAATCCTACTTGCTATTGTTATGGTTGTAGCAATTTTGAAAGTAAAGTTGCCAAATGGAGGAATAACTAAAGCTGAAATTGATCTTGTTCTATTAGCATTGTCACTCGGTATTATATTTACTGGCCCAGGCAAGTATTCTTTGCACGATAAATTCTGTAAGAATTGTAATTGTCTACCAGAAACTCCAAAGGTTTAGTTTTTCTTTAAAAAGAAAATAAAAAAAGCGTCTCGCGAGAGGCGCTTTTTGCTTGTGAGGGTGTGCTTTTTTATCTGCAAACTCGCATAAACATTTCAGAGAAGAGAAGCCCTTGTACTTCTCTGGGCGTTCCCTGGTGTATTTTCCCTTGGACTTGGTTTCTTTTCTTTACGATCCTAGCACGTCTACTGAGCTCTTTTAGTACGAGCCTGTAGATACCATTATCACTGTCGTGGTCTATGGGTATGTTGTGAGCGTTTAGTACTCGCTGTACAGCTGAACGGGGATCTTTCTCGTGATTGATCCTTCGCGATCGACTCGCTTCATCTGCCAAAATTCGGATCTTGCTGTCGAGATTGTTCGGAAGCATGACCACTCCTTTCTGCCATGAGTTTTGTGAGATGTTCGTACTCCGCGTCATTTTCGGGATCGTACGGAGTTTCTTCGTTTGTTCCAGGAACCGTCACTTCGTGCTCCACAAAAGGGACAAGAATATGGATATCTTGTCCGTCAAACACTCGCCGACGCCTTCTTTTCCCAAATCGTGGCATACAGAGTCCTTTCCGTAAGGTTAGATACAATGATCAAAAGAAAGTAGTACGCCTACCTTCATCTGTATATAATTATACAACCCTAAACAGTAAACGTCAAACAATTTAAAAACAGGCTGTGGATTACTCAAATAAGCTATCAATCACAGCTTTTACATCCTCACCACGAGCTTTTCCCTTGAGTTCTTTCATGATAGTACCCATAAAAACACCAGCTTTACTTTTGTCAGTAATACCGAGCTCTTCTTTACGAGTAGATACGATTTTTTGTATATCTTCACGACTCATCATTTCAGGAAGAAAGGTTACAAGTACTGCAAGTTCTGCTTTTTCACTTTCTGCAAGATCTTCACGATTTCCTTTAGTAAATTGTTCTATAGAATCTTTTCTTTGTTTAACAGCACGTTCGATTACTTTTATACAATCTTCATCAGATAGTTCTTCTTGTGGTGGGCGTTTCTGCGCAACTAATTCGTTTGTAAAACCTGCTAAAAGGCCACGTAATACTAAAAGACGCGTAGCTTCTTTTTTGAGCATAGCGTCTTTGATTTGATTTTTGATGTCTGTTTGGATCATAGGTGTATATGATAGCAGAATAGGGGATATTTGTATAAATAAAAAAACCACCGAGTGTTAGTCGGTGGGCGGTAGCGGAAGGTGTTTGTGGTGGATCAGAGTTCAACTTCCACTTTATTTTGGGGATTCAGAATTATGTCCCGAATGTTTTCGTCTAAGCTGTTGTTGCGGTTATGTGTAACGACATACCTGCCTCCTTTGTATTCTAAGACAGAACCAATAGGATATTTCGAAGCATCTCTCTCGAACAAAGATATGTTCATGTTTTTAGAGCATTCGTCTGTGATGGCCAAATGTAGTCCAAATTCCAGTACTCCCCCGTTCATAGAATCTCTTTCAATTCTGCTTATGACAGAGAGGGGAATTTTTTCTCCAAAAGTAGGACTTGTGGACCAAAAGAGAGGAAATAATCCCTGTAGCCCTATCATGTGTACAAAAGAAAACTCATTGCTGGGGTCATTCTCTGTGCTTAACCAGGCGTTTACATTTTTCATCGCCATGCGGTGTTCAGGGTCTGACTTTGGTTGCTGAAGTGCTTTACATATGTTCAACCAATGCGGAACAAGGAGTTCTTTCCTGTTGTTTCTAACAATCATCTCTGCGATCTGTTGGATAAGTGGGTTGTCAGGATTCGCCAGTTGGCGAACCATCTCTTCAGAACCACCTAGTGCCTCCACCCGCCTAACCAGGTTAGTGATGATCGACATAACAAGTCCCAAAATGGACACAATAGAGGACGTAGACTTGGCCATTGTAAGGTCTCCTGATTTGGGCTCATCTCTCATTTCAGTAACACGCTGAAACCCCAGACGAGCCAGTCAAAGAACTATTTACAGTAGAGCACGTTTTAATCAAGTAGTCAATTTTGATCTGTGTATATAAAATTTCAATATGAAATTAGGCTCTATATAAGATATACTATATACATGCAGACGATAATCATAGTTATATTGATGGTTTTATGTATTGCTGTCGTGACAGCAGTTTTTGTTATTTACAATATGTCGAGAAAGCTAGCGAAACCAGATAAATCAGATGCTTTTTCTCTACTGATGCAACAAATGAACGAACTTAGAAATACTGTAGACGACAAACTAGGTAAAAATTCAGAGATTATAAACACCTCACTTTCAAGACAGTTTGGAGAGTCACAAAGATTGATTAGAGATATTACAAGAGAGATCACAGAGGTTAAAGAAACAGGTAAACAAGTAGCCGGTGTGGCAGATCAACTCAAGTCCCTTCAAGATATTCTTAAAAATCCAAAACAACGTGGAGTACTTGGAGAGTATTATCTCGAAACACTTTTACAGAATACTTTGCCGGGAGGATACGAAATGCAATATAAGTTTAAAGATGGAGAAATAGTCGATGCTGTAGTTAAGGTTAAAGATAAACTAATCCCTGTAGATTCTAAGTTTTCTCTTGAAAACTACAATCGTTTTATAGAAGAAAAACATGAAGATACAAAAGAAAAACTATATAAAACGTTTTTGAGTGATCTCAAGATGCGCATACAAGAAACAGCAAAGTATATTAGACCGGCAGAGGGGACGCTTGATTTTGCTTTTATGTTTGTACCACATGAAGCAATTTATTATGATCTTTTGGTCAATAAGATCGGCACGCTTGATGAAGAAGATCAAAATCTCATACAGAGAGCTGCAAGTAAATATCGTGTAATTATCGTATCGCCAACTTCTTTCTTGGCGTATCTGCAGACTGTACTTCAGGGTCTCAAAGCTTTGCAGATAGAAGAATCAGCAAGACTTATAGCTACAAAAGTAGAAGATTTAGCTAAACATCTTAAAGTTTTTGAAGAGTACCATGGTAAACTTGGAGGATCACTTTCTACAGCAATTAATCATTATAATTCATCTACAAAAGAGTTTAAAAAGATAGATAAAGACGTATTGAAGATTACTGGTGATGCTCTTAATATAGAAGTAGTTACACTTGATAAGCCTGATATAGAATAAATATGAAAAAAAAGATTGTTATTGTTGGAGGAGGTTTTGGTGGGGTATATACAGCTAGATATTTATGGTCTGCGGTACGTAGGGGAGAAGTAGAGATTACGATTATAAATCGTACTAATTATTTTCTTTTTACACCGCTTCTTCATGAGGTTGCAACTGGTGGTTTATCGCCACTTAGTGCCTCTGAATCACTTAGAGAAATATTTAGACATGAAGGTGTGAAAGTTGTGGAAGGTATTGTTGAAAAAGTTGATGTTGTTGAACGTGTCGTATCAACCAGTGTTGGTGATTTTAATTTTGATTATGTTGTTCTTTCTACTGGTGCAGAGACAAATTTTTATAATATTCCAGGAGCAGAAGAAAATAGTTTAGTATTAAAAAACTTGGCTGATGCGCTTACAATTAGAGATCGTATTATCACTGCTTGTGAAAAGGCTTCTCAAACTACTGACGAAATAGAACGCCAAAAGCTACTCTCTTTTGTGGTTGTCGGTGGTGGGCCAACTGGTGTGGAGCTTGTTGCAGAGATCGCTGATTTTGTAAAAGGAACATTGTGTCGTTACTATCGACAAGTTGATCTTGCTCGTTCAGTACGAATTGTTCTTCTTTCGGCAAATCCTGAACTTTTAACACAAGCAAAGCCAGTTGTTCAGCGTATGGCAAAAAAAGCACTTGAAAAGGCTGGGGTAGAAGTTAAAACAAGTATGACTGTAACATCAGTGACTCCACAAAAAATAGAAATAGCCGGAGAAAATCCAATAGAAACGTTTTTTGTTGTTTGGTGTGCTGGTGTAAAAGCTATTACACCTCATGTTAAACATCTTACTCTTAGTCCATCTGGTAGAGTAAAAACAGATCCGTATCTTCGTGACTCTGGACATCCTCATGTTTTTATTCTTGGCGATATAGCTGATGGTGCTCCTATGCTTGCTCAAGTGGCAGTACAACAAGCGAAGATTGTTGCTCACAATATACAGAGAGAATCACGACCTAAAAAGTACAATGTTTCTATACCAGCTACGCTTGTATCACTTGGTCAGTGGAGTGCTGTTGGAACAATATACGGTTTAAGTTTTGGTGGGCCGGTTATGTGGTTTATATGGCGTACAGTATATTTGTTTAAATTTATTTCTTGGCGTAAACGCTTTGAAATCGCTCTTGAGTGGACAGTTAACCTTTTTACTCCTCGCGATATCACCAAACCAAGGTAATCAATAAAGACTTGTATACCCTTGATTTATCTAACGTCTTGAGGTAATATTGGACACTATGAAATTCGCAGTTATAGCCACAGGCGGTAAGCAATACAAGGTCTCTTCAGGAGAGTCTCTTAAGATTGAGAAGATTATTGGTACTTATGAAGTAGGCAATACTCTTACTTTTGACAAAGTTCTCTTGGTTGCAGATGGTGAAAAAGTTACTGTTGGAGCTCCTTTTGTAAAGGGTGCCTCTGTTACTGCAACTCTCGAAGAAATCGGACGTGCACCAAAAGTTACTGTTATACACTTCAAGCAGAAGAGTCGTTACTTCAAGAAAAACGGTCATCGTCAGCCCTTCTTCAAAGTCAAAATCGGCGAAATAGCCTAGATCACTCGATCAAGGCCCGAAGCTCAAAAAGTCTCTTTCAGAAAACCTCTGGAGGAGATTTTTTGTTTAGTCTTTGAGAGAAATAATTTGTAGACCCTTTGTTTCTATATCTTCTTTGGGCCAGAATTTTGTTAATTCATCGATTTTCCATTTTCCAACATAACCAACAGTTTTCTCAAGTGTTCTACCCGTGTAGTCTTTTGTTTGAGGGTCCCACTCTTTAAGTAATAGGATATCACCTTCAGAAATATCGAAATCATTGAGTCTTAGTTCAAAGGTTTTCTTGTCATTGATAATTTGCTGGAAGTATTCCGGCCAGACTTTCTTTTCTATTTTCATATACATGTATTTTATCATGGCAAATAAAAAAGCCACCAGGCGGGTGTTGGTGGCAATTGAGGCGATGTGAAGTATTTGGGAAGGAGCTTATTTTATACGGTATGATTCGTTCCCGCATCGTAAACAGCAGACTCTTGAAAATGGAGTACCGTTACTGGTAAACACATTCCATTCTGCTACGTAGGTATATTTTCTCTGGCATTGATTACATTTGAATCTTCCACAACCTTGTTTAAACAGATAAGAGATAAGTGTGATCGGTAGTAGGAAAAGACTCCAAATTGTAAAGTAACAAAGCAGTGATGTAACTATAACCGCAACAATCATCCAAACAGCAAATCCAAAGAAAAAAATTAGCTTCGCGAACGTTCGCATGTGAACCTCCTTGAGGTTGGTGAATGAGTGGAACTGACCAGTTTCAAATACTACTCAGTTTTTATAGAAAAGCAAGAAAAACTATTAAATACTCTTCCTACCAGAAAAAGCATGTTTGATTGTTTCGCTATCTGCATATTCAAGCTCACTACCTGTAGAAAATCCTCTACCAAGAACTGTAATGGTGACGGAGACACCTTCAAGAAGGGGATTGAGGATTTTATGAATGTATTCAGTTGTATGATCTCCTTCGGCTGTAACACTAAGAGCAATGATTACTTCTTTGAGAGTATTTTTGCGGTCGTTTATAATCTGAGTTAATTCTCGAGTGCGAATATTTGTTTCGTCGTCTGTAAGAGAAAGGAGACCCCCAAGAACAAAATAATAGCCAGTATATGTTTTGCTTTTTTCTATAGATTCCAAATCTGTATCGTGAGCGATAATCATGAGTAGTCCAGAATCACGACTGGTGTCACTACATATTGTACAGAGGGTGGTGTTGCCAGAGAAGAAACGCTGACAAGACGTACACTGACGAACTTCTTTTTTAACTGCTTGTGTGGCAGTGGCAAGTTCAGTAGTGAGGGAACTTGAACTGCGTACTAAGTGATATGCAAAACGTTTAGCTTGGCGTGGGCCAACCCCAGGGAATGTTCTAAATATTTCTACAAGTTTATCAAAAGCAGTCATATATTAAAAATCAGCTGAACCTCCACCGTTCATGGTGCTATCAAGGTTTTTATCAATAGAAAGGAAAGTAGCCTTTTTATCATCAAAATAAAGTTCAGCTTTTCCTGTTGGACCGTTACGGTGTTTTTCTATAAGAATCTCGGCGATGTTTGGTCTGCCAGAGTCTTCTTTTTGTTTATCTTCACGATGAATAAACATAACCACATCGGCATCTTGTTCAATAGAACCAGAGTCTCGAAGGTCAGATAGGCGGGGACGTCCACCACGTTGCTCAACAGCACGAGAAAGCTGAGAGAGAGCTAGAACGGGCACTTCCATTTCTCGGGCAAGTTGTTTGAGAGCACGAGAAATCTCAGTAACTTGCTGAACAACGTTATCAGAAGATCGAGATTGGGTTGGCATCATGAGTTGAAGATAATCAACAACAATCATACCAAGACCTTTTTCACTTTTTAATCTTCTGGCTGTTGCTCGCATTTTCAAAATATTTGAACCAGGTTGGTCATCGATATAAATAGGGGCAGTAGAGAGTCTTCCAAGTGAGTCACGAATTTTGTCGAATTCGTCTTCGCTGGTTAGTTGTCCTGTACGTAGTTTCCATGCGTCAACACGTGCTTCGGCCGCAAGCATACGGTCAACAAGTTGTTGGGAACTCATTTCAAGAGAAAAGATACCTACGGGTACGTTGTACTGTATAGCTGCTTGTCTGGCAATATCTAGAGCAAAAGAGGTCTTTCCCATAGAAGGTCTGGCGGCTAGGATGATAAGATCTGATTTTTGAAATCCTGCAAGTTTATTGTCGATATCTTTAAAACCCGTAGGAACCCCTCGAAGTTCGCCTTTAGTTTTATGGAGTCTATCCATACGATCCCAGGCTTCTTGAAGAGTATCTTTAAGGTGTACAAATTTATGAGTAGAGCCTTTGTGAGCAATTTCAAATATTCTTTTTTCTGCTTTATCAAGAAGTTCGTCTATATCATTTGCTTCTTCATAGCCGAGTGTGTTGATTTGTTCGGCGGCACTGATAAGTTCACGCATGATACTTTTACGTTGAACTAGTTCAGCATAATATCGAACATTTGAAGCAGAAGGAACGCTAGCTGCTAATTCAGTTAAATAACTTGAGCCACCAATTTTTTCAAGACTACCAAGTTCTTGTAATCGTGAAGAAAGAGAAATAAGATCAACAGGTGAAGATTTGCCTATAAGTTCGAGTATGGCAAGCCATATTACTCTGTGTCTTTCCGAATAAAATGATTCCGGTTTAAGGATATCTACCACTTCATGAAAAGCTTCGGGACGAATCATGATTGAACCTAAAAGGGCCATCTCGGCATCGAGGCTGTGTGGGACGGTTCTGAGGTTGTTTGGACGAGTGACTTGTTTCATAAAGGAGTATAGATTATTTTAGCATGAGAGCACAATGCGTCTAAAAAAGCGGGGATTCTACGTGTACAAACTGTTTATAAGTATTTTGTGCCATTTTTGCCATCTTCAACGTGTACACCTTTTGTCTCTAAAGTAGTACGAAGAGTGTCGCTAAGCGCCCAGTTTTTTTGAGCGCGGGCTTTTTCACGTTTTTCAATAAGGTCTTTAATTTCATCAGAAAATACTGAAACGTGTTCATTGAAAATTGCCAATATCTGATTCATGGCATGTGCAGTTGCATGTTTATCAGCTTCAGGAATTGATTCATCTTTGAGCATATCCCAAAGAATAGCAATACCTTTAGGGGTATCGAGATCGTCTGATAGGGCAGTGATAAATAGACCCCATGTCTTTTCATGAACAGATCCTCCTTTTGGCGATCCACGATACCAGTGTTCAAGTTTTTCTCTAGCACGTTCGCTATCGGCAAGGGCTTCCCAAGTAAAATTCATTTGGCTACTGTATCGTCCACCAAGGAACCAATATCTAAGAGCGAGGGCAGGTATATTTTTTGCTTTTATATCAGACACAGTAATAATATTTCCAAGAGATTTTGACATTTTCTGCTCATCTACACGTATAAAAGCATTGTGTAGCCAATATGTCGCATAAGGTTTTCCTGTGGCGCACTCCGATTGAGCAATTTCATTGTTATGGTGTACAGGAATATGATCAATACCTCCAGTATGAATATCAAAAGTTTCGCCAAGATATTTCATGGACATAGCGGAGCACTCTATATGCCAACCAGGGAAACCAATACCCCAAGGTGAAGGCCACTCTTGGAGACGTTTTTCATCTGGGTGTGATAATTTCCAGAGAGCAAAATCAGTAATGTTTTTACGTTCTTTATTTACAGCGATACGAGCACCTTCTTTAAGATGTTCCGTATCAATATTGCCAAGTTTTCCATAATCAGGGTATTTTGACGTATCAAAATATACACCGTCAGAAGTTTTATACGTATAGCCTTTGGCTTCTAGTTTTTTTATAAGTTCGATTTGTTCTTTGATATGTTCTGATGCATGAGGGAAGTGAGTACCGTGAGTTCGTATATGAAGATCACGTAAATCTTTTATAAAACTATCAAGATAGTATTCGGTTATCTCCTGCGGAGAAAGTTCTTTTTCTTTTGCTGCTTTTTCTATCTTATCTTCTCCCGCATCAGCATCTGCAACGATATGTCCAACATCAGTAATGTTTATAACTTGTTTTACTTTGTATCCGTTGCTTTCAAAAGTACGTCTTAATATATCTGCAAATACATATGAACGCATATTACCAATATGGGCAAAATCATATACTGTCGGACCACAATGATACATAGAAACTGTATCTGGTACGAGTGGTACAAAGGATTCTTTTTCTCCCGATAGGGTATTCTTAAGAAATATTGGATTTCGTGACATGTTTGTATTATAGCCTGTTTTGACTCTAAGGTTCAATTTTGAGACAATATATATTATGAAATATCATTTGCCTCGTTATATATCGTATGTCGGTATTATTGTAATCATGGTGCTAGTAGCGTCTGGTGCTAGTTATCATCTTGGTCGTCTTGAGGCTAAATCACTGCAGGTTCCTATGGGGATAATAAATAGCGATGTGCCAATATCAGCGTCTACGACAGACTTCGCTTTATTTTGGAAAGTCTGGACTCTTCTAGATGATCGTTTTGCTTCTAGTAAGACAGAGAAAATCACTGATCAAGAAAAACTATATGGTGCGATTAAAGGTCTTGCAGAAGCATATGGAGATCCTTATACAACCTTTTTCCCGCCAGCAGAGACAAAAGAATTTGAAAGCGAAATAGAAGGTAGTTTCCAAGGGGTTGGTATGGAAGTTTCACTTAAAGATAGTATTTTGACTGTAGTGGCACCACTTAAAAATAGTCCAGCAGAACATGCAGGAATTAAAGCTGGTGACAAGATTCTAAAAATAGACAGTACAGTAACAACTAATATGACGGTTGATCAGGCTGTTAAATTGATTCGTGGGCCAAAAGGTACATCAGTAACACTTGTTGTACTTCACGCTGATTCTGATGTTCCTGTTGAGATTAGTATCGTTAGAGATACAATCAATATTCCTACTATAGAGACCAAACAGCTTCAAGGTGGTATCTACATGATTCGTTTATTTAGTTTTTCTGCTCAATCAGCTGATTTGTTTAAAGATGCAATCAAATCATATGTGCAGTCTGGTAACAAGAAATTAATCATAGATCTACGTGGTAATCCAGGCGGTTATCTTGATGCCGCTGTTGATATTGCGAGTTGGTTTCTTCCCGGAGGCAACGTCATCGTAACCGAAGAATTTAAAAGTGGGGCAGAGAACACATATCATAGAAGCAAAGGATACAATATCGTTCCTTCAGATCATGCGATTGTTGTACTTGTAGATGCTGGCTCTGCTTCTGCTTCTGAGATTGTGGCAGGAGCGCTACAGGAATACGGCCGTGCTACTTTAATCGGAACACAAACCTTTGGTAAGGGTTCTGTTCAGGAATATATGAAAGTTTCTACAAATACATCTCTAAAAGTTACTATTGCACGTTGGCTAACACCAAAAGGTGTGTCTATATCAGAAGGTGGTCTTAAGCCAGATATTGAGGTCAAAGTAACTCCTGCAGATAGGGAAAAGAAAGTAGATGCTCAACTTAATAAGGCTATAGAGATCCTTTTGACAAAATAGTTTTTTCAAGTAAGATACACCTACTATGAAAGTAATTTTTTACAAAGATGTACCAGGGGTAGCTAAGAAGTTTGACGTAAAGAACGTATCAGATGGTTATGCCTTTAACTTTCTTTTACCTCGCAATCTTGCTCTACGCGCAACCGCTGAAGAACTTGCTCGTCTTGAGGCTAAGAAGAATACAGAAATCAAAGCTAAAAAAGATGCTGAAGCTGTATTGTTAAAGAATCTTAAGAAGATTACTAATCTTACAGTTACAATCACAGAAGATGCTAATGAAAAGGGTCATCTTTTCAAGGGTATACACAAGGATCAGCTTGTTGCAGAAATCAAAACTCAAGGTGGTCTTGATATAGCTGAAGACTTTATCGTTCTAGAAAAGCCTGTTAAAGATGTTGGTGAGCACAAAATTGAAGTTCGTGCCGGTGACAAAAACGCTTTCTTTACTCTCTCAGTGGTAGCTAAGTAGTATTTTCTTGTTTTAGATAGAAAAAATCTTTATCTATATAACAAAACACCCCTTTCGGGGTTTTTGTTTGTTTATTTGACGCTAACTTGTTTCTTGACTGACTTTGAACCGTCAAAGTGTGTCTTTCTTTTGTCTTTGAAAGAAACTATACCAACTTTACTTGCGTATATAGTATGATCTTTACCCATATCAACGTTCTTTCCAGGAAGAAATTCTGTACCGCGTTGACGTATGATAATAGAACCAACACCGGCTTGTTCGCCATGGTTAAGCTTAACGCCTAGATATTTAGGGTTTGAGTCGCGTAGGTTTTTTGCTGTTCCGCCAGCCTTTTTTGTTGCCATGGTATTTTAATGATATTTTATCGCTCTATTTGTATACTATGCTTGTAGGTGCGATGTAAAAGCTAGTATAACCTAATATATGAAAAAAGACAAATATTTATTCATCCATATCATAATATTGATTTTGTGTACTATTTCGGCCTATATGGCTGGTATGGTTACCAATATTGAGTCTAAGCGTCCTTCTGTAGAGGTTATCTCTAGAGAACAAAATACAGCGATGGTTAGTGATGCGATTGAAAGTATAGCCTCAACTTCGCTTGGGAATCCAGTAGATCCTATGGTTGTAGGGTCTAAAACGGGGGATAAGTATCATTTTCCTTGGTGTTCTGGGGCTCTCCGTATGAAAGAAACGTCAAAAATCTTCTTTAAAAACAGTGATGAAGCCAGAAAAGCTGGTTATACTCCGGCAGCCAACTGTAAGGGTCTTCAATAGGTTTTTGATGTTTCTATTGTACGGCTCTACATAGCCATATAATCGTGATTATTGATGTATAAGGATTGACAAAATAGGGTAAAGGGTGCTATAATATACATGAAATTCAGTGAACAGCTGGATTTTTTAATTTATAGAAACTTATGCCTTTTGCAACATTCGCCGCAGCTCTTGTTATGTTTACTTCGCCTCTGTTGAATAGTAGCAATACTCTTTCAGCAGTGACCACTGTAGCTCATTCATCAACTGCCTCAGAAACGGTACTTCAGGTATCAGTATCTAATTCAGATGAAAAAATCCTTACGGTAAAAGATACCGTTCATGCGTATTACAAGGAGACTCCTATTCTTGCTAAAATTGCATTCTGTGAATCAAGCTTTCAGCACTACACTAAAGATGGTCAGGTTATCCGCGGTAAGGTAGATAGTCGTGACGTTGGTCTTATGCAGATCAATGAAAAGTATCACCTTGAAACATCACTTAAACATGGTTTCGATATCTATACGATAGAAGGAAACATGGCATATGCTGAGTGGTTGTACGAACGACAGGGTACCGCACCTTGGAATGCTTCTGCTCCATGTTGGAGTCAATCAGTCTAAACTTATAATTCTCATACAAAACCCCGAGCGTAGTGCCCGGGGTTTTGTTATGTTAGATTTGTATGTTTCTTTATCTGTGATTTGTTAGGCTTGATTGGATGATTAGATTTACTGATCAACAATTTGAAGAAACAAAGAACACTGGTGAGGTTTTCTATAGAAGCATCGGGAAAGTGTATTGCCCATATTTAAAGTGTGATGTTTCTTTCAACACACAAGGTCTAGAACATTTGAAGTTCAAGAAACGTGAAAAGGCGAGGGCTATCAGTGATCAGTATATGAGATTCAAGTTAATAAATCTTGCCCCAGAGATTTTAAGATCATCTCATACATTGCAAGGATTTCTAGAAACAAAGGGATTTGAAAAAATACGAATGCAAGGGAGAACGGATATTGTTTTAAAGCCTGTTAGTTATTATGAGTTTATTGCTGTTATTAAAAGAAATCGTATTCGTGTTGTTATAAAACAGATTGATAATGGTGAAAAGTTTTTTTGGAGCCTCATTCCATTCTGGAGGATGAAAGGATCTACGATGACACGTATATTGCATAATGGAGAACCAGAAGAAGACTAGCTACAAAAAAAGCCGCGTGAGCGGTGTTCTTTGTTGGCGTCTGGCTACAGCTTGGAAGCCGTGAGAGGGCGAACCCTCCAAACGCCACTTATAGAATATCAAATAGAAAAAACTGGTCAAATTTATAAAAGCTTCTCTACCCAGTCTAAAAGAATAGGGGAGAGGCGCCCTATTTAGTTTTTAGAGACCCTTCTCTATGCGTGTATGTATATATAAATATTAAAATTTTACACAGAATAAATAAGCAGGAAAATTTTATAGGGAACAGAGAATTAGGTGCTAAAAAGTCAGCTGTGGATAACTTTAAGGGGATGTGGTCTTATAAGATAAGAGTACGTCGCACAATATATCTTTTGCGACATAGATATAGTTTTTATTACCTTATATATCAAGCTGTTTAGTTTCCGGATTCTTTTGTATGAGCACTTCTCTATCGGCCACAAACAAAAAATATCTAGCTAGTTTTATGTATGTAATTATTTCTCTACAGTTCCCTCACTACGTATTACTTTAATTACGATAAATAATAATCCGATCGCTACTAGTAAAATAATACCCAATTCACCATATGTTTTAATTAGTATATCTTCAGGATTAGATTTTTTGGCTTGTAAAGGTACGTATGTTGGATTTTTTTCTTCGATACCAAGAGTAGCCTCCGTATATAAATTTGTATCTATATGAATCAAATCAGATGATTTTATTTTTACTGATAGAGCACTGTTACTACCATAAAGTACTTTGTATGACGTTGTAGACGATTCTGGAGCCTCGAAAAATGCATATATTGGCAAAGCTTTAATATGAACAAGTTTATTTGCATACATAGATACTATTTCAGAAGGAATAGTAATACGTAAGAAACGATTCTTGGTTGGAGTGTATTCTATAAACGTAGAAGATGTTGAATGGTATTTTTGAATGGTTTGTGTATTCCAATTATTTTTATCAGTACTTGATTCAATTGTAATTAAAGGTATTGTTTCGGTTTTAACAAAAGATGGTTGAATAGCAAAATGATAAAAAACTGACGTACCAATATCGACAGTAAAGGAGGTGCTTGATCCTGTAGAATATGTTGAGTCGGTTGGTGTATAAAAGGTTTCTATTTGTGTAGAAGTTCCTGTGTCGATAACAAATGGAATTTCTGTTTCTATGTTTTTAATAATACGAAAATCTTGTAAGTTTTTTGTTTGTAAAGCGAGGCTGTATGGTATGCGAATACCAATAGTCGTGTATTGCGTCGAGCTTGCAAAAATAATCGAACGCATATGTTCAAAACGAAAAGATCTCACAAGGGAAGTCGTCTGCCCTGCTGTATATACAGTTGCGGGTATGATTAACAAACAGACGATGCTTATTATTTTGTAAAAGTATTTTGGATTGATTTCCATGCAGAAGCAACAGAGTCACCTGTTTGAGTTAGTACTTTATTAACATCTATACCAACAAAATAATGTAAAGCAAATAGAACAATAACTGTTAAAAGTATACCTTTTATCATGTTTTTATTATCTCATAGAATATAGATATACACCCGCCGTCGGCGGGTGTATATCTTGGTATATCAAAATACATGCCCGTCAGAGGTGGGTATGGAGTTTAAAAGTCTCTAGAGATACAAAAGTGGGTTTAGATAGGCTTTAAGGTCTGCAAAAGGCATAGTATAACTTCTACCACAAGCCTTACTTGGTCGTGTAAGAATTTGAACACCCTGTGAAGCGTATACTGTGAAGTGAAGGTGTGGACCGGTCGTGTATCCTGTATTACCAGAATATGCAATAAGTTCACCACGGGCAACTGTTTGATTGGGTCTTACTTTTATAAGAGAAAGATGGGCATAAAGTGTACTGAGGCCATTTGGGTGCTGTATGAGTATCCATTGGCCATATGAGGCTCCTGGACAAGCGGTATCAGTATTTCCTGTTCCAAGTACAACTCCCTGTTCGGATGATTTTATAGGTGTTCCTACAGAGGCTCTGAGGTCTATACCGTTATGCCCTTTTCCGTTGTATGCCCCAGGATTTTTTCGTGCAAAATCAGTATCACCAAATTGTTGGGTTATACTAACTGAATCAACAGGCCATGCCAATATTCCTTTACGTGATTGAGGAATAAGGGATGGGTCAATAGCGATTTTCAAATCAGCTTCAAATTGTTGAAGTTCTTTTTCGAAAGCATTTTTGAGGTCTAGACGCTCTTGAAGTTGTTTGCGAAATTCTGCTTCTGTATTTTTTGTTTGTTTAAGAACAGTATTTTGTGTTTTTTGACTTTGTTCTACTAGTTTCTTTTGATCAGCAAGGGTTTCTTTTTGTGTTTCGTATTGTTTTTTCTGAACTGTGCGAGAAGAGAGATCTTTTTCTAGTTTCTCTTTTTCTTTTATAATTTCATCAAGATTTTGATTGATTGAGTGTTGAAGACGAACTGATTGATCAAAATATGTCCATGCATCACTTAGTTTTTGATAAGTAAGAAGTTGTTCGATAAGTCCTAGAGATTCTTGCTGGTCACGTTTTTTAATAAGAGTCTTAAGTGCTTGTAGACGTTTTTCGATTGTGTCTTCCCTATCTCCTATTTCTATATCAAGTTGTTGTATGGTGTATGTTGTTTTTGAGAGACTCGTTTCTGTGCGTGTGAGTTCGGTAGAAAGTTTTTTGATTGTTTGATTAAGTTCGGCGAGAGTGTTTTGAAGAGTAATTGCTTTGGCACTTGTTTCGCCAATTTGATTTTGATACTGAGCGATTTCTGCGTCGAGTTGTTTTAGGACTTGATTTTTTTCTTCTATTTTTTGTTTTAATTCGTCAATTGTATTTGCGTGGAGTGTTTGAGCGGTAAAGAAACTCAAAAAAAGACATACTATGAATATACTAGAGACGAGTCTATTCATGTGACAGTAATTCAATAGCTTTAGTTATACGACTCAGAGTACGTTCTTTTCCAAGTGCATGAGCGAGACTGAAAGGGTCAGGAGATTTATCTTTTCCAGAAAGAGATAAACGCAAAGGCCATAATACTTCTCCTTTACCTGTTTCTTCGACGTATGACCATATACTGTTTTTAACTGTATCGGCAGTCCAAGGTTCAGGGGGGACAGCAGAAAGAACGTCTAGAACTTTTTGGAGGCGTTCTTTTGTGTCTTTGGCCGAAGCCCCTTTCCATAGAAGTTTTGTTGTCTCATATGAAGGTTCAGTAAAAAAGAAGTCATATTCACCAGACTTTTTAAGAGTATCTATGTCTCCCCATGTTTCAATACGATCACGTACTAAGCTTATAAGTATTGGATTGTCTGTGCCAAGTTTAGAGCTTATTGTTTCAGTCACGATATTTTCTGGTAAACGTTTGATCCACTCTTTGTTAAGCCAACGAAGTTTTTCAATATTAAATACCGCTCCAGCTTTTTGTATTTTTTCTATAGAAAACTGTTTCAATAGCTCTTCCATAGTAAACACTTCTTGATCAGTACCAGGATTCCATCCAAGTAGTGCTACAAAATTGATAAGAGCTTCGGGCAAAAAACCTTGATCTCTATAGTAAAGTGTGGCTACGGATTCACCATGCTTTCTTTTGGATAGTTTTGATTTATCAGGAGCTAGTATGAGTGGTAAGTGTGCGTATATAGGTCTTTTGGCTCCTAAAGCTTCTATAAGCAAAATCTGACGCGGGGTATTTGATATATGGTCTTCTCCTCGTATAACATGGGTCACTCCCATATCTATATCGTCTACTACTACAGCAAGATGGTATACAGGTTCTGTTAGGCTTTTAGCAATAATAAAATCACCAAGCTCTGTAGTGTCAAAAGAAATAGTACCTCGTACCATATCTTCAAAAGAAATAGTTGTTTTAGGATTTTTAAATCGTATCACTTCACTTCTCTGCCCTATTTCTGTTGGTGTTTCTTTTGATATATATGCATGACCGCTTTCGATAAGTTGTTTTAGTTTTTCAACATAAAGACTGCTTCGATCTTGTTGGCGAATAGCTTCTCCATCAAAAGGAATACCAAGCCATTTCATACTTTCGTAGATATATTTTTCGTACTCTGGTTTTGAGCGTTCTTTATCTGTATCTTCAATACGTAAACGCATAGTACCTTCATGCTGTTTGGCAAAAAGGTAGTTAAAAAGAAGTGTTCGAACAGAACCCACATGAAGAAATCCTGTAGGACTTGGTGGAAAGCGTGTAACGATAGAGGTATTAATCTTCATGACTTAATCCTATAGCTAGTAACTCTTCAGCAATTTTTTCTCCGGCACTCACAGTACTAAAAGTAGAAGCAGAAGATGACATTTTATCTCGAACTTGTTGATTAGAAAGAATACGTTCTGTTTCGCTTAACAGTACGTGTGGTGTTAGATTATTTTCTTCTATAACAGAACAAGCTCCACTACGAGCGTAAGCAAAAGCATTTTTCCTTTGATGATCACCGTTTGAATCAGTGATGGGGATAATAATACTTGGTACATGCCATGAAGCAATCTCAAATATAGTTGATCCAGCTCTTGATATAACAATATCTGCTGCTCCAGCTGCCATTTTGAGATTGAGAACATTCAGATGATCAAATGGTTTGTACCTTTCAGTATGAGCGCTTGTTTCCAAAGCTATACGCGCTCGACCCGTTACTTCTGTAAAGTTTAAATCCCCTGTTTGATGAATTATGTAATATTTTTTAACTAATTCTGGTAGTGCATCGAGTACTGTTTCATTGATTGTTGACGATCCTTGTGATCCTCCGAGAATCAATACCACAGGAGTTTGTCCATCCATACTAAAAAATTCTTTTCCGATATCACGCGGAGCGATTTGTATATCTTTTCGTATAGGATTTCCAGTAATTAAAACTGGTTTTTTACGAGGAAAATGTGTTTGAGCTTCAGCATATGAAAGTGCTATGCGATATGCAAAATGTCCTGACCATGCGCTTACTCTTCCCGGTACGGTATCAGATTCGTGTATGATGACAGGAATACGTAAAAAACGAGCAGCAAAAAGTGTTGGAAAACTTCCAAAACCACCTTTGCTAAAAACTACATCGGGATATAGCATGAGCATTTTCCAGCATGCCATGAGTATACTGAAAGGCATTTTAACAATATCAATAATATTGAGAATAGAAAAATATCGACGTAATTTCCCTGAAGATATACGGATAAATTTTATTTTCTGATCATAGAGAAGTCCTTCGTCATATGGTTCAGGTGCCATAAAAAAAAGTTCTGGCATAACCAAATGACGTTCTCTAACTAAACGATGTATTTCTTGGGATACTGCTATGATTGGGTAAAAATGCCCTCCTGTACCCCCTCCTGTAAAGACGATTTTCATATATAAAACAGTATAACACGTGGTTATTTTCTGTGGCGAGAAATATTGAGGATAATACCTACCTGAGAGAGGCCTATAAGCATGGCAGTACCTCCTTGGCTAACAAAAAGAAGAGGAACACCAGTAAGTGGCACGAGGCCAAGCATTGCGCCCATATTCATAAAAGATTGCCCTATAAGCAGAGCTGAGAAACCTATCACTATACTAGAACCAAAGTGATCTTTGGTTTCCATGGCAATACGTAAAGAGCGTAGAGCAAATGCTAAAAAAAGCAATATAAGAAAGCTTGCCCCTACAAAACCAAACTCTTCTCCTGCTACTGCAAAAATAGAATCTCCTACCGGTTCTGGTAAAAAATTAAACTTTTGTATACTTTGTCCAAAACCTTTACCAAGAAAACCACCTGTACCGATAGTGATAAGTGCTTGTTGTGTTTGATATCCTGCGCCGAGAGCATTTTCAGATGGATTTACAAAAGTAAGTAATCGATCGAGGACATATGGCCGTATAGAAATAAGACCTACTAACCCTACAAGTCCAATAAGAAAAACAATACCAATATGAAAAAGTTTTCCACCTGCAGCAAAAAACATAGTGATAAGAGCGATAATAATAATCGGATCAGTGTCTCTTTGGAGAAGTAGGATACCTTCTATAAGGCCAGATAAAAGAATAAGTGGAAGAAGTCCATATGTATAAGTATTGATACGATTTTTAAAACTAGAAAGCCAAGCTGCATAATAAAGAATCCCGGCAAATTTTAGTAGTTCGGATGGTTGAAAAGAAAAAGAACCGAAACCAAGCCAACGCATAGCTCCGCCGTGTTCTATAGCAAGCCCTGGTACAAAAAGAAGAATGTTTACACCTATTGCACCAAGTAATAAATAGAAGGCTATTTTTTTCCAGAATCGAAAGTCAATTCTAGCCATAATAAGAAGAGCTATGCCACCACCAACGATCCCTATAAGACCCTGTTTTAAAGCGACTGCTCCGAATCCTCCACTGCTACGAGCAAGTAGTCCAAGTGATGCCGAAGAAAATATCAAATAACCAAAACCAACCAGTACAACAGTGATTAAAAAAAGCACTTTATCTATGGGTTGAAGTTTTGTCATCCAATAAGTGCAAGAGATAAGCCAATAATAGCGACCACTACTCCAATAATCCAATATCGCATAGTTACTTTGTACGAAGGCCAGCCAATTGCTTCAAAATGATGATGTACAGGAGCAATTCTAAATACTTTTTTACCACGTACTTTTTTAGATATACTTTGGATAATATCAGAGGCTGTAGTTGCCACTAAAGGAAAAGCAATAATCGGTAGTACTAAGAGACCATATCCTCCATGTGGAAGAGCTCCGGACTTTTCAGATAGAGCGTCAGTCATGAAAGCAATTACTGCAAGTGTAGTAGTGAGGGCCATACTACCTGTTTCGGTCATATAAAAACGTGCAGGAGGTATATTGAACCAAAGAAAAGCCAGTATACCTCCTGCAATTGTTGCAGAAAGAGCTGCAAGATTGTATTGGTGTTGTGCAAATGCTATACCAGCATATGCTGTAAAAGCAGCGGTAAATACTCCCCCAGCCAAACCGTCGATACCGTCGATAACTCCACCGGAATATAGAGCGAGCATGACTATGGCAAAAAGAGGAATAATAAACCAACCAACATAAAGTGAACCATCAAATGGTAAACCAAGACTATCTATGCCTAATTTTGCATAAAACCAGTATCCCCAAAGTAATCCCATAGCAGTTACAACAAAAAGGCGTTTACTAAGAGAAAGTCCACCTGCTCCAGTACCAGGAGCTCCTTTTATTTCTAAAAAATCATCAATAAGTCCAACAAAAGCTCCGAGTATGAGAGTTACCAAAGGAATCCACGTTTGGTCTCGACTGATAAAATCAAGCTTCGAAAATACTCCATCGATAGTATGTGAAAGAATCCACATGAGTACTGCCACAATAATAACGCTTGCCCAAATAACAATTCCACCCATACGAGGTGTGCCAGTTTCTTTTTCTTTATGAAGAGAATTAAATACTTCAGCTTCTGTACCATCACGAAGGACCTTGCCACCTTTTTTCTTCCAGAGTTTGTATTTGTATAAATAGTGAGTAAGGGCCGGTGTACAGAGCACTCCAACTATAAAGGCCATAGCTGAGGGTAGAAAAACTTTTACAACATCTATAATCATACTTTTTGATTATACGCTTTATACCTATTTTTCCAAAGCAAGATATTCACGTATCGCATTACTTAAAGTATCTACATCAGTAAGACGATCTGTTGGTGTTGAACCAAGCACAACGATAACAATAGGATGTTGTATACCCATATCAAGAGCTACAGCCAGATTTCCACCTGCAAGGTCACTAGAGCCTGTTTTTGAGGCAATAAGGCTCGGTGTACGTGACGCCTGAGTATTTGTATTGATTGCTGTATGTTCGATAGTGTCACTTGTGACAGATATAGCTGGTTTTGTGGTTTGTTCAAATATATCAGGATGATTTTTCAATACATATTCATAGAGTCTGGCAACGTCAGCTGCAGAACCATAACCTCCGGCTTGTACAGGATTTACATCTAACCCTGTTGGATTATAAAAAGACATGGTTGTGAGTTGTAATTCTTGAGCTCGTGTATTCATTTGATCTACAAAACTACCCTGCTCAGGTTTGAGGGCTTCTATTGCTGAAGCAATGGCTCTGGCACCATCATTTGAAGACATAACTAGAGTAAAATCTAAGATATCTTTCAGTTTCCACCACTCACCAACGAGAAGTCCACTATCACCTTCTTCCTTGAGAGAGTCTTGTTGAAAAGCAAATTCAGTATTTGTCGGTGCTTGTTCGGTAGCAACTAGGGCTGTCATGATCTTGGTAAGTGAAGCAAGGGGGAGTGTGGTGCTTGCATTGTGTGAAAAGAGTACTTTTTGATTTTTTATATCCCATACATAAGCACTTTTTGCTGTTATCTGTACTTTATCAAAAGGATTTTCTTTGACGATTTTAATTGGAACTGCAGAGGTTGTTTTTGTTAAAGTAAAAACAGAACGTACGCTTTGTATTGTAAGTGAAAACAGTGGCACACCAAGAAGGATGCCTACAAATAGTGCATCGGTAAATGTTTTTGGAATTATTTTCATGCCGGATTTTCTTTTTGCTTTTCTTTTTCTAAATTAAATTGACGTATTTTTTCTTGAAATGAAGCATATTCTGGTAAATCTGTGCGTGACTGTATACCTAAGTGTGCTAGAAGTTCTATAGTTGGATTATATGCAAAACTTCTACTATCTTTTCCTTCTACTCTTTCTATGAGACCACGCACTAAAAGATTTCTTACAATAAACTGAGAATTGACCCCACGAATATAGTCAATTTCTCTACGTGTGATTGGTCCTTCGTAAAGTACAATAGATAGTGTCTCTAAACCAGCTTTACCTAAGTCTTTATTGAGTTCTTCTTTGGTTATTTTTTCTATAAGCTCGCTTAATTCTGGTGCTGAACGTAGCTCTGCAACTTCTTCTGTTCGTATAAGACGGATACCGCGAGTATTTAGTATTTCTTCAAGTGATTTGAGAGCTGAAACAATCTCTTCTGTAGACACTTGAAATATACTACTCAATTCTTTGATTGAAATAGCTTCTCCTTTCCAAAAAAGGAATCCTTCGAGTTTTGTAGTGAGTGTATTATCCATAACTTGGTATGCTGACTGTGTCGTTATTGATTTCGATTTCTCCTCCTTGCGTGTCTTGTTTAGCCATTATAACTCCTCTTTTGACGAGCTCAAGCATAGCAAGAAAACTTACAATAACATGAACCTTCTCTTCCCTACCAATTTCAGTCTTACCAATACCGGCAAATTCGCTGAAACGTAGAGACATATTTTTTTGTACTCGCGTAAGAAGTGTGGTGATCATATCTTCAAGAGAGATAATTTTCCGTACAGTAGCCTGTGGTATTTTTTCAGTTTCTACAATACGACTGAGTACATCTTTCATGGATTGTAAAAGATGTGTAACCGATGTCTGTGTGTCTGGTAAAAACATGGTATCAATTCGTGTTCCTGTACTTTTTGAAAACATCAATGTTTTACCAAATGATTCTTTAATATGAACAGTAAGATCTTTGATGAGTTTGTAGTGAGCAAGGCGCGATTCGAGTTCCTCGATACTAGCTGTTTCTTCTTCTGTGAGTTGAAGATTTGGTAAAAGGGATTTTGATTTTATAAGTAATAGAGCTGAAGCTATAAGAATAAATTCAGAACTTTGATCAATAGGAAAATCAGGATGTGACTCTATGTATTTTATAAAATCATCAGTAATTTGTGCTAGAGAAATTTCATTGACGAAAAGTTTGCGTGATTCGATGAGTTCCAAAAGTACTTCAAATGGACCTTCATATATAGATGTTTTAACGCTATAGGTCATGAAAAATAATCGATGCCGAGTGCTGTTCTTACCTCGTTTAAAGTTTTAGTAGCAATTTCTCTAGCCTTTTCTGTCCCCTCTTCTAATACTCTGATCGCATAATCTTTGTCAGAAGCAAATTTTATACGGCGATTACGTATTGGACCAATAATATCTTTAAGTACTCCGGCTAAGCGTTTTTTAAGAACGACATCACCTAAACCACCAGCTTGGTATTGTTTTTTAAGCTCAGCCACCTCGTCTTTGTTTGGATCAAATATGTCTAGATATGTAAAAACAGTATTACCTTCGATTTTTCCGGGATCACTTGCTTTGACGTGTCCAGGATCTGTGAACATAGAATTTACTTTTTTTTCTATTTCTTCATCACTATCAGAAAGGTATATAGCGTTATTGAGAGATTTTGACATCTTTGCACTACCATCTAAACCGATAAGTCGACTAACTTCTGGTACTACAGGAGTGATTTTTTGAAATACTTCTCCATAGAGACTGTTAAATTTGTGTACGATTTCATTGCATTGTTCGATTACGGGTAATTGATCGTCTCCTACAGGCACAAGAGAGGCTTTGCAGAACAATATATCTGCAGCTTGGCTTATTGGATATGTTAAAAATCCAGCTGGTACGTCTTCTCCATAACCTTTTTGTTGCATTTCTGATTTAACAGTAGGATTTCTCCGTAAGCGTGCAAGAGTAACAAGGTTTAAAAATAAAAGTGCTAATTCGGCTATTTCTGGGACAGCAGACTGTACAAACATGACTGTTTTTTGTGGATCCACACCACAAGCTAGGTTATCAAGTACTATTTCTGTAACATTAGTACTTATTTTTTCTGGATTGTCAGCGTTATCTGTCAGGGCTTGCATATCAGCAACCATGTAGAAACAGTTCCCCGTATATTCTTCTTGTAATTTTATACGGTTTTGTATTGAGCCAATATAGTGCCCAAGATGCAGTTTGCCTGTAGGGCGATCTCCAGTGAGTACTGTAATTGCTTGTTTATGGGATATCATACAAAAAAGTATAACATATATCACTTAAAATATTGACTTATTTATTGAAAGTAATATGCTTTAGTCTGGTAGTGTCTTTTTGATTCCGATCTTCTCTAAGAGCAGAAATGGCTAGGCTGCCAGCGTCCGCTAGTGCGGATATGCAGATGGAGGTTGTGCCGCCCTCCAGAGAAGATCAAAGTTTGAAAGATACCTGTCTGAACAAATATATACGGTGACCACTAAATGTTCCTTGTTTCCTATTTCAATAACAATAGCTATAGGTTTTTCTTGAAAATTGGTATTTCCTATAAAAATTAATCTCCGTGTATATTTATTTTTTGCCAAACGAACTTCTCTTGGTTTGTGAAGTATATTTTTCGTTTTGACGCTCTCACTCACACAGTAAAACAAAACCATGTTCAAGGAGTATGTAAAATAGATTAAATAAATCTTAAACTATTTCTTTGGTTTGAGAGTGATACCAAGTTCGAGAAGTTGCTCGGGTGTAATCTCTGCGGGTGAGTCCATCATAAGATCCTTTCCTTCTCCTGTTTTTGGAAATGCTATAACTTCACGAATATTTGGTTCGTTCTCTAAAATCATCATTAGTCTATCAAATCCCCAAGCTATACCGCCGTGTGGAGGAGTTCCTGATCGAAAAGCCTTCAACATATGTCCGAAGTTCTCCTCGATTCTCTCCGATGCATATCCCATGATTTCAAATACTTTAGTAAGGGCTTCTGGTTGATGATTACGAATACTTCCCCCACCGATTTCATAGCCATTGAGCGCCACGTCATATTGTGTGGTAAGGATCTCACCAATCTGTTCTTTATTCATAAGCCAAGGAAGATGTTCTGGTTTTGGAGCTGAAAAAGGATTATGTGTAAATGTCCAGCCACCTGTTTCTGTCTTCTCAAAGAAAGGAAAGTCTATAACCCAACAGAAAGCTAAAAGATTGGGATCTTCTTTGTTAGTACGTAGATCTGGCTTGTCGTTTCCATATTTTTCCATAGCCTCTTTGTATGAAAGTCGAGGAAATGGAATTTCTTGTATTGTTTTATGTGGATAGAGAGTTTTTACTATATTGATTAAAAGTTCTTCGTTTAAACGCATAACATCTTCGCGCACAACGAAACTCATCTCAAGATCTAGCTGTGTAAATTCTGGTTGACGGTCTCCACGAGTATCTTCGTCTCGAAGGCACTTGGCAAATTGATAATATCTTTCAAAACCTGCAGTCATGAGGAGTTGTTTGTATTGTTGTGGAGATTGTGGAAGAGCATAAAACTTTCCCTTCTCTAATCGTGATGGTACAACGTAGTCTCTTGAACCTTCTGGAGTTGACCGCGTAAGGAGCGGTGTTTCTATTTCAGTAAATTTCTGTTCAGTGAGTTGATTGCGGATAAGTTGTTGTACTTTGTGACGATTACGAATAGTTTTCTGTAATCGTGTACGACGTAAGTCTATGTATTTATATCGAAGACGTACTTCTTCATTGACCTCTTTTCCATCGGTTTGTATATCAAAAGGTGGAGTTTCTGTTTCGTTTAGTACCTTTATCGACAAAATTTCAAGCTCTATAGATCCGTTTGTTTTATCAGCCTGTACGTTTTTATCAGGTCGTTTGTTGACTTTACCTTGTACTTCTACGATCCATTCTGGACGAACTTTAGTACCTACTTCATGAGCTTCTTTTGCTCCAGGTAAGATCACACCCTGTACAGTTCCTGTCATGTCTCTGAAATCAAAAAAGATTAGCTTTCCTTGATCTCTACGTACGTCCACCCAGCCTTTGATGGTAACTTCTGTACCAATTTTATCTGCAAGCTCCCCTATATATATTCGTTCCATAATTCTTACTATACTAGCAGACAATCTATCGTTTTTCCACATTCAAAATTTTAATTTGACATGATATGTTCCGCGAGTATAATTTGTGGACTGATTGGCAAGTAGGCGCGAGCCACGACCCAGTCTAGAAAATAACGGGCTCGTCCCGTTTTTTCGTGCTTATTAAGGAAGTTTGTAGAATGTTTTATTTTGATCTACTGTAATAATTTTATTTTTTAGTATGTTGCATATTTCGTATTCATAGGAATTAGCTACACTCATCTGGTCGCCCTCTTTTTGTAGGCATTGTTGTGTAGCAGGCCATGCAAAGATATCTGCCAGTTGTGTTTCGATGTCGTGGTTATTTTTACTAACAAAACTAATTGCGGTTAACATTTTTCTTATTTTTTGTGATGTTAAAGTATTGCATCCATGCGATAAATAGTAGATATATCTACGATAGAACTCAATATCTTTACCACCGTTTGATTCCATTATAATTTGCCCTTTCTGATTTTTAATTGTTGTAAGAAATGACAAAAATGTTTTTATTATTGTATCAAAAGCAGCAGCTTGTATTTTTTCAGTACCCCACCCTGTTTTTATCGCCTTGTTTTTATCAATAGAAATAATGATAATTTTGAAGTGTCCTTGTTCAAGAAATGTGAACAAATCTCTATGAAATTCTTTTTCGATGTTTTGACTGTTGAGTATTGTGAAATCACCTTTTCTTTTACCTATTTCGGCTGAATGAAATACAATATCTGTACGATTCCAGTATTTAAATTTTATCTGATCCGCCTTAATTTTTAATTGATCTGCTTCGTGTGGTTTTACGATAATCCCACACAGAGTATAGTTTTTACTATGGTGTTTTAAATCCGCAACCCCACTTTCATCGATGTATAGTTTGTAAGTCACCAGGAGTAGTATGACTCACTGTGGTTAAACTTTTCGATAAGTTGAAATAAAAAAACGTTAAAACTTACTACTCCTTTGGGCTTTCTTGAGAGAAACTTTTTTGTTCGAGATCTGTTGGTAATTCGATATAGAATTGTGAACCCTTTCCTTTTCCTTCTGACTCTACCCAGACACGTCCATGATGAGCTTCTACCATTTGGCGGACGATATAGAGACCGAGGCCTGTACCAGTAGCGTTGACTGCATGTGCATCGTCTGCTCGACTGAAACGCTGGAATAGTTTTGCTTTTGTGGCTTCGTCTACTCCAACACCAGTATCGACGATTGATATGAGAACCTTATTGTCCGTTTTATGCTCAATACTAACGACTATAGAGCCTTTAGGGGTGTATTTTATAGCATTGTCCACTAGATTACCTACCACTTGTTTAATCTTACCAGCGTCAACTGACACAGAGCACAGATCATCTGGATTTTTAGGTGCAAAAGTAAGAGTGAGTTCTTTTCCGATAAGGTTTGGTTGTAATTCAGCAACAAGTTGTTTGATTGTTGGTGTAAGGTCAATCGGTGCAAAATCGTATTTCATTTTGCCAAGTTCTATACGAGATATATCAAGATAATCTCCGACTACGCCTACTAGATTGTGTGCTGATTTGTACATAATCTGTGCAGCCTCTTTTACTTTATCTGGTATTTCTCCGTATTCACCCTCGAGTATGAGCGAGGCATAACCTTTGATGGCTGTAAGTGGTGCGCGGATTTGATGTGTGGCAAAGGATACGAATTTAGTTTTATCATCGTTTGATTTTTCAAGAAATTTCGCGTATCTTCTCCATGCATAGATAAGTACAATAGTAAGAATCGATATGATAGATGTCAGGAATACGATAAATATTATAAAGGGTCTTAGGGTTTGAGTAGTTATTGTAAAAAAATCGTCAGCTTTAATGTCTGTCGCAAGTATTGCAACCACGTTGTCGTTCTCGTCTTTTATTGGGGCATAGCCTGTAATAACGGTTCCGTATTCATCTGTATATAGATCTTTACTAGTTAAAGGGCCATTGTAAGCTTCAAAGGCTTCAGGAATATCTACAGCTTCGGGATATGGTTGTCCAGGCCACTGAAGCTTGTCTGGTCCATCTGGTTCTATCTTCCCATCACGATTCACGTCAACATATCGAGACGGATCTCCACTTGTGTTTGCATTGGGATCAATAGAGTCAGCATCTGCAACAAATTCCATTTGAGTTGGGTCATCTTTTGTTTTTCGAAAGATGTACATAAAAACAATGTCGTCATTACTATACTTTGCCTTATGGAGTCTATTAACAACCATTGCCCATTCTGGTTTTTGCCAGTCTTCTTCGGTTTGAAGTGCAGAAAGGTTTGAAGGACTTATGTTTGCAGCTGCTGTAATAGAAATAGTTAAAATCCTTTCTCGAAGATTATCTGTAAGAAGATTAACTGTTCTTTGATAAAGTATTTGAGAAGAAAATATGATGATAGTAATTGAAATAAGTAAAATTACAATACCAATCCAAATAGGACCTTTTATTTTTATAAGTATTTTTTTAATAGGTTTTATCATATAAAGTATTTTTATATTATACATCTAAAAGATTATCTAGAGTACCCTCTGGTATTTCCCAAAGAAACGTTGCAAGTCTTGGTCCTGAGTCTTTTCCAAATAGAAGTTGATAGATTTGTTTAAAAAAGTGTAGTTGTTTTGTGCTATTTTCTGTTTCTGTTGCCCCAGATATTTTTGGTATGGCGTAGAGTAAAGAAAAAAAGTCGTCAGAAGACATTGTAGATTTACGACCCAATAATTCCTTGAGAGAGTGAATAAGTTGTATATCTTTAGTTTTTAGTGTTGTGATAAACTCTGCATTCGGTTCATTCAAAAGATAATACGTATTACGCTCGTCAACTTTTGCATATCGTAAACCCTCCGTTGTTTTTATTGAACTTAAATCAAAATAAGCTTGAGCATTTGTTTTGGTGAAGGGGTCTTGTTTGTTGATCTTGGGTGAGCGAAGCCTTAAGAGTTTTTCTACATTTTTATTTTCAATTTCAGTAAAATCTTTAACAGATATTTTTGTATCAGTTTTAGATGTTTTTTGTTGAAGTAGTGGTTTTGCAACATGCTCAAAAATATCACGTTGTGGCAAGGTTGGTTTGGCAATAATTTTACCATCTATACTGATACTGGATGCTCCATGACCGTATCCTCCGTATGGTTGTACACCCCTTTCTATACCTTGGGCGTGTAGATGAGTATTGTGAATAAAAGTATCTGTATGGTGAAGTATTTTACCATCAATAGTTTTCCCAATAAGTTTTTTTATGTAAGCACTTTCACCGTAAAGAGTAATATACATAGCATTTTGAGCATATTCTTTATTTTCAAAATATAGATTCAAATCGGTATCCTTTTTGTATGATTGAATAAATAAAATAGGAGCAAATGATTCTTCATAGTTTCCTCCTTTATCTAAAGGTTTACATATAACAGTTGGTTCGACTATGGCTTCGGCCGTACGAACAATACCACCCGTGTTCTTATCAAGCCATTCACGATTATCAACAATAATAGTTTCAATGTATTTTAAATCGTCAGGATCACTAATGGGTCCTATTTTACAAGAACGATCGCTGTATGGTCCTACTCTAATCTTTGAAAGATTTTCATGAAGAAGTGTCATAAATTGTTCGTAAATATCACACTGAACAAGAATGGAGTTTGGTGCAGCACAGTCCTGACCTTGATTGTAAAGTGATAATTTAAGAACGGCTTCTACGGCTTTGGATATATTGGCTTCTTTGCTTACTACCACAGGATTATGACCAGATCCGTTTGAAATAAATAACGTTCTTTTGTCAAAAACTAGTCTTAATTGATCTGCGTGTACAGATGTGCCAGTAAAAATCACCGCCTCTGTTGCGGGCTTACTTTCACCCGTTTTTGGATTTATAAGAAGAGCCGAGCGCTCTCTTAAAAAGTCTATACGTTCTTTGGTAGAAACAGTAATATTTGGAAATAAGGTAAAAATATTTAAAAGTTTTAGTACCTCAGGAAAAAAAACTCTCATTCCTCGTGGAATACGAAAATGTACTTCACTTGCCATAAGTGAAGGTACAATAACGAAACAAGAAAAAGCATATAGTGGTTGATTCCTAGGTAAGAAAGCAGCAACTGCACCTATGCGTAGTTGAAAATATTCCTCGTTTTCTTTTAAATTTCTCAGTAGATCGAGCGTACGCTCTATTTCATCCGTGGCTACTTCGTAACTTTCATATGATAATAATATATTAATCAAATCTTCTTTATTAGATTCAATAGTATCTGCTAATTGTGTGGCTTGTTTATCAATAACATTGAAATCAAGTGACGTATACGGAGCGCAGTTTGTGATGGGCTTATGAATTGACTTAAATATGTCTGTAATTTTCATTGATAGATATTCCCCCAAGCTTATTTATGAAAATGCATCAAAACAATTCCTGTAATTGCTAAAGCCATTCCAGAATACTGATATACAGAGACAGTACTCCATTCACGGAATACAAAAAGCCCTATTAATATTGTGCTTATTGTTAATAATGAGTCAATTGTTGCTGAACTTCCAGCCAAACCTATTTTTGATGCCACTAAACCAAAAGTAATAAAAACAATTGGAGAAATAATTAATAAAATTAATAACCAGATTGTAAACTTGCTTTCTTTACCCGCCCAAATTGCACTAACAGAATTTGCTGCAACAGCAACAGCAACGGAGATAATAATATAAAACCACATATCAAATTTACTCATAGTAGTATTATTATAAACATAACATGACGTGGTAATACTATCAATGCTACTAATACCCACCTTTATACCAACTTTATTATTTCTTTAATATATCTATTTGTTATAATTTATTCCTTTCCCTTTTTATAATCAAATGCAAAAAATAGTATATATAATTCCTGGCCTCGGAGAAACATGCCGTTCAAAACGGTATAAAATGCTTGGACAATCTATCGAAGAAAAAGGATATACAGCGGTGTATTGTAATCCTGATTGGTATCAGACGGTTTCTTCTCAAATATTTAAACCAGAAAAAGATTCTATCATTATTGGTTTTTCTTTTGGGGCTGTGATCGCCTACCTCATAGCTCGTAAATTTAAATTCAAAAAAGTTATATTCGCTAGCCTCTCTCCCTTAAAGATGATCACGCATAAAGAATTATTAGAAGAATACCGAAAACATATGTCACTCAAGGAAGCAAAAATACTTACAGACGATGTGTTGTCTATAAAAATCAATTTAAATAAACTAAAAACAAAATACGTAGCCTTAAAAGGAAGTCGCGAGGAAAAAGAAATATTAGCAGATTATATAGTACAAGGTGTCGGACACAGACTTGATGCTAATTATATTGAGAGTGTTATCAAATTAATATAGAAACAATAACCATTTTACATACTAATTATTATTTTACTTTAGAATAAAATACAACTTTCATCTCCATAGCTCGTGTCATAATTCTATCCCCTATTTCACCCCAATCAAAATACTTCTTGTATTCTTTTGGATCAATCAATACGATTTCCATGATTTCACCATCAGGATCTTCAACAAAATCACCATAGGGTTCAACGATACAAAAACTTCGTATCTGTCTAACAGTTCTCTCTGGCTCGTAGGCATCTTGAAAACCAATAAGTTCTTGGTGCAAGACTTTCATATTTGTTTCTTCTTTTACTTCCCTAACGATAGCTTCTTCATACGTTTCTCCGGCTTCTATACCTCCTCCAGCTGGTATCCAACCAGATTTTGGGTGTTTAACTAATACAAGTTTGTCACCATAAAAACAAAAAGCGTGTACACCCTGTAATACTTTATCGTCCATATCTACATGTGGGTCACCTTCTGAGTATATAAAATCAATGGTTCGTCCTAATCGATCTGTGTGTTGAGTTTTAAGTTGCATATTTCTTATGGTAATATTATTCTGTGGAAAATCAATCAAATCAAGATCTTAGCGTAAATACTTTGCTAGAGGGTCAAATAACTCAAGCGACAAACCAAACACCAAAACCAGTTTTGCAAAAATTTAAATTAACAATTTTAATTTTTAGTATTTGTAGTTATTTTTTATTACCATACCTGTTTATTTTCTTTTTTTTCATGCTAGCATTTAATGATACTGGACAAAGTATTATTTCGGTGTTTTTTGTATTTATAAAAATAATTGCAATATATCTTTTCCCGTTTATTTTGATGCTCATTGTACCTGCATTGTTTATTGATCTAAAAATGAGAGAGTCTGGTCTTATAAAGAAAATAGCTGTATTTATCGCTTTAGGATTTATTACTCTTTATGTTGTTTTTAAAATACTAGGTATTGAGTAAGGATTAATAAAAACAGTTCTAATTTGATGTTTGTATATCATACAAACAAAAAAGCCGCTCCATGGTGGAGACAGCTTTGGTTTTGGTGTGTTTATGTAGGTACTTTGTAATATCCTTGTAACAGTTCGATTTCTTTTTCAGAGAACTCGTATTTGTATCCTACTGTAACAGATGCGAAATAGTTTTCTGAAGTTTCAAGTGTATCAATTACGTACATGCCGGTTTTTCCACCATCTCCTACTAATCTTTCTATTGCTTTGGTTTGACGTACTAGATTTTCGAGTTCGGCTCTTTCTTCTTTGTTTAAAGAATAAAAAACATAGATTCTTCTACGATTTATTTTAACTTCAAAATCACGCATAGCATCACCTTTCTTAAAGAACAAAAAACACCTCCACGAGAGATGTCCGATGTTTGTTGGTTTTTTATTGAGATACTAACAATACAAATAGAAACAATCTTCGTGTTTACTTAGATTGTTGAGTCGCCAGCTATTTTGTTGAACTGACTTGATGTTCATAAATTAATTTTAGTATGTTTTTATTGTTTACGCAAATCACAAAACTATTTCTTTCTAAAAAGCTTGTTTATGAATTTTGTGCCGGATGAGAGTTTTTTACTTTTTTCTGGAGTGGCGACAGGAGTCTTTTTATTGGAAACATCTTCGTTTTTCATAAGTGGAAAGAGTACAACATCACGAAGATTCTTCTGACCAGTAAAGAGAGTTACAAGGCGTTCTATACCCATACCAAAGCCCGTAACCGGTGGCATACCGTGTTCCATGGCTGTGAGATACTCTTCATTGACCTCCATAGCTTCAACATCACCCTCTTTCTTTGCTTTAGCCTGATCCTCAAAAGCTTTACGTTGTTTGATTGGGTCTACAAGCTCAGAATATCCCTTCACGATTTCCCAACCAGATACGAGAAGTTGATAGCTCTCAGCAATACGTGGATCTTCGTCTAGAGTGCGAGCAAGTGGTACAAGATCTGCTGGATAGTGTGTGACAAATATTGGTTCTACAAGTGTAGGTCGTATAGTCTTTTTATATATCTCGTCTAGAATATTGGCACGACTACGTTTTTCTAGTTCCTCAACTCGGAGGCCAAATTCTTTCGCTTGCGCGAGCAAAGTCTTCTTATCTGCAAACATATCGACACCTTTAGTTTTTAGAAGTTCAGCAAAGGTAACTCTCTTAAATGGTTTTGATATATCAATATCATGGGCTTTGTCTTCTTTGTCATAAACAGTAAATACAGTTTTGCCTGTGGCTTTAGTCAAAACGTCGCGAAGCATTTCCTCTGTCCACTTCATACCTGTTTCGAAGTTTTCATAGGCGCAGTACCATTCGAGCATTTGAAATTCTTGAAGATGACTTGGATCAATACCTTCGTTACGAAAGTTGATTGCAAATTCAAAGACACGTTCAAAACCTCCGGCTATAGCCATTTTGAGATCAAGTTCTGGAGCAATACGAAGTGTAAAAGAAGTGTCTAAAGCTCGATGGTGAGTCTTAAATGTTTCTGCCATAGCACCACCAGCTTGGGGTTGGAGTGTACGTGTTTGTATTTCAAGGAAATCTTTTTTTAAAAGATACTCTCTAAGACCTTGAACAATCTTTGAGCGAGTCACGAAACGTTCAAATGTTTCTTTATTTGCGACAAGATCAAGATATCTTTGACGGTAGCGAATCTCTACATCTGAAAGACCGTGAAATTTGTCTGGTAAAGGTCGTAGTGTTTTACTAAGAAAACTAAAATCAGCACAAAGAAGTGCTAACTTGCCCTGTTTGGTTATAAAGGGTTCACCAGATACACCAATAAAGTCTCCGAGATTTACGAGGGTGATAATCTGAGCAAATTTTTCTGTTCCAAGAACATCTTGTTTGAAACAAATTTGTAATTCTCCTGAAGCATCTTGAATATTGGCAAAAGCAATCTTACCGTGTTCACGAAAAGCCATAATACGTCCGGCTACAGAGATATTTTTAGTGGCTCCGGCAAAAACCTCGTCAGCAGAGCGTGGAGTATTTTTTTCTACAAAATCTATCACCTCGCGAGTACTCCGATTACGTTCAAAACGTCCAGCATATGGTTTCCAGCCAGCTTTTTGTATATCATTAACCATACCAATACGAACTAATCTTTCATGATGGTCACTCTGCACTTCTGCAGGTTTTTGTGTATTTTCTGTCTTTGCCATATTAGTATTTTCGTATTATGAAGAGTACCGCATAATGCACGATAAGTGCAACAGGAATTGCATACCATGCTGTTGCAAATGCTAAGAGGCTATTTGGAAGTGTTACTAGAGTATTGAGTCCAAGGATTTGTACACCAAAAGCTACAAGAAGTAAAAGAGAACTAAAAGAAACTGCTCCAAAGTGAAGTACTCTAGAAAAGCCCGAATATGAATACGGAGCGGTGATATATTTATTGATTACTATATATCCAAGAATTGTAAAAAGTATAAACCAAGCAAAAAGCGAAAGAGCTCGATGCTCAAGTGTATCTCTCACGATGGGGATTTCTTTTGTAACTGCGGATATATTAAGAACTGCTCCGGCAATAATACCGGCTATACTAGCGCTTATGATGTGTTGCATATCGTACAGTATACAATATGTCGTAATCTTTTATATCCCCTCTTTTTTAAGTTCTTCGATTATACGATGTGCTTCTTTGGAAAGCTTTTTTGGCATATCGATAACAATCTGAATAAGTAGATCTCCTCTACCACCACGATCATGCGGAACACCTTTGCCTTTGACTCGGAGTGTCTCTCCAAACGCTATGCCTGCTGGAATAGTAACCGTAAGCTTACCATCTAGTGTTTCAAGTGGTAATTCTGCTCCAAGAAGAGCTGTAGAGAGCTTTATAGGTACTCTTGTAATTAGATTGTAACCTTCTTTATGGAAGTGAGGATTGGCTTTGACATGAAGTTTAAGGTATAGATCTCCAGCTTTTCCTCCAGCAAGAGCTTCTCCTTTGCCTGTAACACGAATCATTTCACCATCTTCAACACCGGTTGGTATTTGTATAGTGATTTCTTCATGACCACGAGTAGTTCCTGTGCCTTTACATGTTTTACATGTTACTGAAGGAACTTTTCCTGTACCATCACAAGTCTCACAAGTACGCACTGAAGCAAATTGTCCAAGAAAAGAACGTTTCATCTCTTGAATTTTTCCTTTACCATCACAGGTCGTACATGTTTTCATGCTACTTCCAGGCTCACCACGACTTCCCTTACAGTGCGAACATAGAGATGTTTTTGTGAGGTTAATCTTTTTCTCTACTCCAAAAATTGATTCAGAAAAAGATAACTCTGTGTCTATTGATATATCGCGACCCTTTTTTTCTTGTGTGCGTCCTCTACTTCCACCAAAGAAATCAGAGAACATGTCGCCGATATCAAATTCTACACCCTGAGTAAATTGACTAAAGTCAAAACCTCCAAAACCTTGAGATGGATCGAAACCACTAGCTCCACCGCCAGATCCATTGAAGTTTTTACCATAGGTATCATACTGAGAGCGTTTTTTCTCATCAGAAAGGACACTGTAGGCTTCGTTGGCTTCTTTAAACTTTGTAGCATCTCCATCTTTTTTATCCGGGTGCAGTTTATGAGCAAGCTTTCTGAAAGCCTTTTTTATATCATCTTGTGAAGCATTGCGATCTACTCCTAGTATTTGGTAGTAATCTCTGGCCATATATTATTTGGCTTCTGCATCACGTACGTTATCACTTCCAGTTTCTTTGTTTCCGTCAGTTGGTGGTGTTTGACTCTGATTCATGTGCTGTCCGATTTTCTGTATTTCAGTAGAGAGATCTGCTGTTGCTGTTTTGATAGCGTCTAGGTTATTCTCGTCTTTTACTTTTTTAAGATCAGCTATTTTTGTTTCAACGGTAGCTTTCAAATCTGCTGGTACTTTGTCTCCAGCATCTTTGAGAGATTTTTCAGATGTATAAACAAGTTGTTCTGCAATATTTTTTGCTTCAGCTATATCACGTTTTGTCTGATCTTCTGCAGCGTGTATTTCTGCGTCTTTTTGCATCTTCTCAATATCTTCTTTTGATAGACCAGAACTTCCCTGAATAGTGATTGATTGTTCTTTGTTAGTAGCTTTTTCTTTTGCTTTGACGTTTAGAATACCGTTTGCATCGATATCAAAGGTTACTTCTACTTGAGGCAAACCGCGTGGTGAAGGTGGAATACCGTCTAGAATAAATCTTCCAAGTGATTTATTGTCAGAAGCCATGGCGCGCTCACCTTGTACCACATGAATTTCTACAGACGTTTGATTGTCAGCAGCTGTTGAGAATATTTGACTTTTCGAAGCTGGAATCGTCATATTCTTTTCGATAAGTTTCGTAGCTACACCTCCCATAGTTTCAATACCAAGAGAAAGAGGTATAACATCTAGAAGAAGGATGTCTTTTACATCACCCCGTATAATACCTCCTTGGATAGCGGCACCAAGAGCTACCACTTCGTCAGGGTTAACACTCATATTTGGCTCTTTTTTGAAAAAGTCTTTTACAGCTTTTTGAAGTGCTGGCATACGTGTCTGTCCACCGACAAGAATCACTTCATTGATCTGGTCAATCTTAAATGGTGAAGCATTCATAGCGCGCTTAGTGATTTCCATAGCACGTTCGATAAACTCTGAAGTTAATTCTTCAAGTTTTGTTCGAGAAAGTGTAACCAAAAGGTGTTTTGGGCCATCAGAACCCGATGTGATAAATGGAATATTGATTTCTGAAGATACAGCAGTTGAAAGTTCAATCTTTGCTTTTTCAGCAGCTTCATCAAGACGCTGTACAGCTAGAGGATCTTTCATGAGATCTATACCGTTTTCTTTTTTGAAGGTTTCCGCTAACCAGTTAATGATTTTCTGATCGATATCTTTTCCTCCAAGGTGAGCATCTCCATCGGTAGACTTTACCTCTACGACATCATCACCTACTTCGAGTACTGAAATATCAAACGTACCACCTCCGAAATCGAATACTACGATTTTCTCGTCTTTCTTTTTGTTGAAACCATAAGCAAGAGCGGCCGCTGTTGGTTCGTTGATAATACGCTTCACATCGAGTCCTGCGATTTTGCCAGCGTCTTTTGTTGCTTGACGTTGTGAGTCGTTGAAATATGCAGGTACTGTAATAACTGCTTCAGTAATCTTTTCTCCAAGACGTGCTTCGGCATCAGCTTTGAGTTTCTGAAGTATCATGGCTGAAATCTCTTCTGGACGTGACCATGTGTCACCCATTTTTACCTCTATACCACCGTTATTTGATTTACGAGTTTCGAAAGGAACTGAAGTGCGGTCTTTTTGTACAGCTGGTTCATCAAAGTTGTGACCAATAAATCGTTTAATCTGAAAAACTGTATTTTTCGGATTAGTCACAGCCTGCCGGCGGGCAAGAAGTCCGGCCAAACGTTCCCCTGTTTTTGATTGTGCCACAATAGAAGGTGTTGTACGCGCACCTTCTGCATTTTCTATGATTTTAGGTTCACCGAGTTCGATAACTGCGACAGCTGAGTTTGTTGTTCCAAGATCTATACCAATAATTTTAGACATAAATGTGTGTAAATATAATAGTTAATAACAATCTACAAAGTAGAAAGAAACTATTGTACACACGGAGGCCGAGCTCCATACCAATTTAAAATATTTTCTGTTTGTGTTGAAAAAAGAGAAACAAAAGGAGATAGTATTGCACCTCTTGGATTACTGTTTTTTGCAATAGATCCAGAAAGAGCTAAAGTTCCAACACTACCTGGAAGAGCTTGTGTTTTTTTAGCAATAACCTTGATGAGTCGAGGTTCGGAATATGTAGTTTGATTACCGTGCTGTTCTACGAGTACTGCAAAAACAAGCAAAGATGTCTCTGTTTCAACAGTTCGGAACTGAATACGACGTTTTGTATATATATTAAGCGTTGTGTTCATATTCTCCTACGATTACTCGAGCTGGACGTACTACCTTACCCTGTAGTATATATCCTTTTTGTATAACTTCAAGAACTTTGTGATCATTTTCTTTTTCAGTCGTTTTTCGATTCTCTATAGCCATATGACGAGAAGGATCAAAGACTTCTCCTATAGCACCAAATTCTGTAACTCCACGATCTTTAAGGATTCCCATGAACTGATTATAGATATATTCCACACCGGCTCTCCAGTTTTTATCAACTTTCTCCCAAGCCTCTTTGTTTCCAAAAGCCATACCAAAACTATCAGCCACACCAAGCATATCTGTTACTATATCTTCCGTCGCAAATTTCATGAACTCTTTTTTAGATTCTTCGTCTCGTTTACGAATATTCACAAACTCTGCTTGAGCTCTTTGCCAACTATCTAAATATTTTTGTTTTTCAGCTTGTGTTTCTTTGAGTTCAGCACGTAGTTTTTTAACCTTTTCTTGAAGGTTTTCTTCAGCAACTATATCTTCTTCTAGTTCTATATCTGTCGTATCTGCATCAGTTTCTGTGTCCTGAACGACCTCTTTTTTATCTTCTGTAGGATCTATCATAAGGACTATATTTTAACTCCAAAAATACACTTTTGCAAGAATTAATTCTAACCAACAAAAAACCCGGCGAGGACCGGGATTTTGTGTGTGAACTCTGAGATTAACGTTTTGACCACTGAGGGGCTTTGCGAGCCTTTTTGAGACCGAATTTACGACGCTCTTTAGCACGAGGGTCACGTTTTAGAAAACCTTCTTTTTTGAGTGGTTTACGAAGTTCGGCATCGTCTTTTACAAGAGCGCGAGTAATAGCATGACGAATAGCTTCTGCTTGTGAGTGTATACCGCCACCGTTTACTAGGATAGTAATCTTTGATTTAGTACCCTTTCCAACAAGCACAAGACTCTCAGTGACGATTCGCTGTAATTCGGCTGTAGGGAAATATTCAGTAAAAGTACGGTCATTGATCACAATAGACTGTTTTGTGCTGTCTGAGAGGCGTACGCGGGCTACAGAGGTCTTACGACGTCCGACTGCTTGAATGTATGTTGTTGCTGTTTCTGACATATATAAATCGTATTATTCTTTAATCGTAACGTTCTGTATCATTTTACTGCGAAGCTTGTTTTTAGGAAGCATACCGTAAATAGCAATACGAAATACTTCTCCAATACCCTTCTTCTCAATCGTACGTGCCATACCCTCTTCACGAAGACCTCCAGCAAAACCAGAGAAGAATTTATATGCTTTTGCGGCAACTTTCTTTTCGCTAAGATTTACTTTACTTGCGTTAATTATTTCAACAGTATTTTCTGAGAGAGTATTGCGAGCAAAAGTAGGCTGATCTTTTCCAAGTAAAATCTTAGCCGCTTCGCTTGCGATTCTTCCAACCTTTTTATCTTGTGCGTCTAGTGTGTATTTCATATTATACAAATTCAATGATTGCCATAGGACTACCATCAGAAAGTCTTCGTGGAAGTTTCATGATGCGTGTGTATCCTCCCTGTCTCTTTTCATATTTAGTAGCAAGAGTTTCTACGATTTTTTTAGCACCAGTTTCTGAACGAATAGCACTAACAATATCGCGACGTGCAGAGAGAGTATTCTTTTTACCTTTTGTAACAAGTTTCTCTACATATGGACGAAGTTCTTTTGCTTTTGCTTCAGTGGTAGTGATTCGTTCGTGTAGCACCAAAGAACGCGCCAAAGACTGCATCAGTGCGACACGCTGATTGAGTTTAAGGCCAAAACTTCGATTACGTTTATGATGCTTCATATATTATTTCAAGAAAATACCAAACTGTTCAAGCGCTTTTCTGATTTCTGCTATACCCTTTGCTCCAAGACCTTCGATTTCAAGAAGATCTTCTTCTTTCTTTCGAGAAAGTCCACCAACAGTACGAATATTTGCACTTGTAAGAGCGTTAATTGTTCGTCCTGAAAGATCAAGAGATTCTACGCGAGTTTTCAATGACTCGGGGTCAACTTCTTTTTTGTCTTTTGTCTCATGACCTTCATCCATATCACTTACTCCAGATACTTTCTCATCAGTTTCTTTGAAACCAACAATAGCTTTGAGTTGTGAAATCATAGTCTGAATAGATCGTTCTAGAGCGTCTTTTGGTGTAAGAGTTCCGTCTGTTTCAATAAAAATACGAAGGCGGTTGAAATCAGTACGATCACCAACACGCATGTTTTCTACTTCGTATGAAGCGCGACGAATAGGTGTGAAGATAGCATCAAGACTACTTGTGCCAATATCGACACGATTTTTCTGGTGTACTTCTTTTGGAACATAGCCAAGCCCTGAATCAACAACAAGTTCTATATCAAGATCTGATGTTTTATCAGTAGTACGAGCAATATATGCATCTGGAGTAAGTATTTCTACTTGACCAACAACTTCTATATCCTTTGCATATATTTCCTGAGCACCTTTTATTTTAAGATGCATAGTCTGAGGTTCGTTTGTAAGTAAACGAATACGAACCTTTTTAAGGTTAAGAAGAATGGTTATAACATCTTCTTTAACACCAGAAATAGTTGAAAATTCATGATCTGCACCCTTAATCTTAACTGATGTTATAGCTGCACCTGGAATAGAAGAAAGAATGATACGGCGGAGTGAATTACCAAGTGTGTGGCCGTATCCAGGATAAAGACCGTCAATTTCAAATGTACCACTAAACCCCTCTTCTCTTACTATCTTTGGCTTCGAAGGCAAAACAATGTGTGGATCAAGCATATGAGCAAAAATTAATACGTAACAATATACCTTATTATTTAAAATATCGCAAGTTTTAACGACTATAAAACTCGAGAACAAGCGCTAAATCGAACTGGAGTTCTGTTTGATTGAGTACTGGTTGGCCCTGAACTGTAACAATTTTCTTTTCTGGATCGACCTTTATCCAAGAAGGAGCTTTGTGTTTAGGGAGTGTTTCATCGAGTGTAGAAAAGAGTTTTGCTTTTTGACTACCAGGTCTAATAGATATTACTTCGCCAACTGAAACTTGGTATGAAGGGATATTAACTTTTTTACCGTTTATCACAATATGTCCATGAGAAACCATTTGTCGAGAAGCTAAACGTGTAGGAGCAAAACCAGCACGATAAACTACGTTATCTAGACGATTTTCCAAAAGTCCAAAAAGCACCTCTTGCTGATTTAGAACTTTTTTTGAAAGTACTTTTTTTACATAATTTGCAAACTGTTTAGCAGAAAGAACATAAGTAAAACGAACTTTTTGTTTTTCTACAAGTTGAATACCATAGTTACTTCTAGCAAAATTACGCTTTTGTCGACGACCTTCGCGCAAAGCAAACTTTGGTGTCTGTGTCTTCTCAAATACCGGAGTATTGAGACGACGAGCAATTTTGTATTTTGACTTTATGAGCATAATAGTAAATAAGTATTAAACGCGACGAGGCTTCTTTGGTTTCGGACCATTGTGCGGAACAGGTGTAACATCTTTGATGGTACCAAGAGCAATTGAGCGACTAATAAATCCTCTGATTGATGACTCTCGTCCTGAACCAACACCAGAAACAACAACATCGATTTCTTTCATGCCAAGTTCGAGCGCTTTATCACCTAACAACTCGCCAACCTTTGCGGCTGCAAAAGGTGTTCCCTTCTTTGCCCCTTTAAAACCAAGAGCTCCAGCAGAAGAAGCGGCGAGAGCATTGCCTTTTTTGTCAGCCAAAAGAAGTTTTGTATTGTTGTATGTTGATTGCACAAAAAGCATACCTGAAGCAATAACCTTTTTCTTTGATTTTGCTTTTTCTGGTACAGCTTCAGTTTCGACTTTTTTTGTCTTAGTATCAATCTCGCCTTCTGTTGTAATGCGTTTTTTACCCATATATTATTTCTTTTCTTCTTTACGACGACCAGAACCCATAGTCTTTTTAACACCCTTCAAAGTACGAGCGTTAGTCTTTGTTCTTTGTCCACGAGCTGGAAGTCGACGCATATGACGAACTCCTCGATATGCTTTGATATCTTTAAGTCTTTTTATATTACCAGCAACTTCTCGTTTCAAATCTCCTTCAATTTTTATACTTTCAACTATTTTACGAATAGCATTTTCTTCGTCAGGAGTAAGATCTTTTGCTTTCTTGCCATATTCCACTTTTGCTTCATCAAGAATAGTATGCGCACGAGGACGTCCTATACCATAGAGCGTAGTAAGCGCAATTTCCATTCTCTTATTATCGGGAAGTGTTATACCTAGTATTCTCATATTTTTTAGCCTTGTCTCTGTTTATGACGAGGGTCAGCACTGCATATAACATATACATAGCCCTTTCGACGGACTACTTTGCATTTTGCACATATTTTTTTTACAGATGCTTTGACCTTCATGTAATAATTATAAAATTAAAATCGTCTTGTTATACGAGCTTTTCCCCCATAAGGTTCGAGCTCAAGACTTACTTTATCACCAACGAGAACACGTATACGATTAAGGCGCATTTTACCGGCAAGATACGCTAAAACCTGTTTTTTCTCATGAGCATCACTACCAGTAAGTTCTACCCGAAACATTGTATTTGGCAAAGCCTCGGTAACAACTCCCTGAACTTCATCTTTTTGTAATGTGTCTGTACTCACGCAGTGCGAGATATAGTAGCAGATGTATGGGGTTTTCGTCAACTGTGTACTACTCAGAAATACGGATTTTCTGTGCATCGGCAGGAAAAGCTGTCTTCCAAAATGGACTTATGACAAATTCCGCAGTCTTAATCCCTGAATATTTAAGAAGTACTGACTGGGCCTCTTTTCTTGGTACAGAGACCAAATCTTCAGCTAATTTCTCTTTATTGTAAAACCATTTAACCGTTACAGTGCCTTTTAGTGTAAGAGAAACGTTATTGTTTTTCCACGGTGATAGAGCAGGCCTTGTTTCTATAATAATCTTAGAAAAATCATCCACATAAGCCCCTACTTTTAATTCATTGAAAGATGTTTTATCAATAATAATATCCGAGAGCTGTTTTTTAGGAAATACAAAAGTATGACTATCAACAGCATAGGTGATAGATACAGCCTGACCAGATGTAGCTGTAGATCTAGAAATTTCTTTCATTTCAAAGAAAATAGCACTTGGTATGGTTACAATATCTTCACCTTTATTTTCTTCTGCGATTTGTTTTCTGAGTTCCGTTTCCATTGATCTAGTTTTTTCAGCAATATCTTGTTCAGATACCTTTTTTTGAACACCAACAAACCCTCCCGTCATAGCTGTTTTACTACGAGCATACATAGTTTCAAAACGAGGATCTCCCTTGAAACCTGGGATAGTAAAATCTGTCATACCAATATTATAAGATTCCCCTGCAACATCGGCATATACTGTTACTTCTAGACTACCAGCTTCAATTACCCCAGCTTTCTTTGTGTAACCAGGGACACTGACTTGATTTGCGATACGATATATTTTGCCATCGGGTGTTTGAAAACGTGTATTTTTTATAAGTTGTTGAGGAGTAGTTGATTGTTTATTGTATATAATGATCTGACCACTAGCCTTTTTTTCTACACGTTCTTCACCAGAAGCTGTCACTTCTATGTTTTGATTGGTTGTTTTTGAAACAATATTGTATCGAAGAGCATTTGCAGATGTTGATGTATTTGAAACAGCATCAACTGAAAGAGAAATTGTTGCTTCCTGACTACGCGGAGTCACTGTTACTTGTGCCCCGCTCAATTTTATAGAATAAAAACCAAGACCTATAGCCACAACGAGAATCGGTATAACAATAGCTGCTGTGTAAAAAAACCAAGAGTGCTTCTTTTCTGCTTGATTAAAAATCTCCTCGTCAAAATTATACTCTGGTTCAGGGGTGATATGATGTTTTCGCTCTAGCGGTGGAGCAGCTTTATGACGGAGGGGGACGTTGCGAATCGATCTTTTATTTGGTGGAATAATATCGTGCATAGTACTAAGGTGTATTCTACACGACAACACCACTATCTTTCAAGAGGCGGTGTGCAAAAAATCCTTCTGCTCCGAGGAAAATATCTGGGGCATGAAAAAAATGACTACCTATAAAATCTTTAAGGAGATCTTCATGAAGAAAAACTGGATTAATTCTTTCTCTAAAACCCTTCCCTATATCAAGCTTCACTTCTCCTAAATGTTTTGCAAAAAGTAATCGTGAATCGATGTCGCTCATAACAAGAACAGTTTTTGGTAGTGGTAGATGAACTGATAACTCAGTAAGAGCCTTAGAAAGATAGTCACTCCATATACTTCTAGCTGTTTCAATATGTTTAATAACTGAAGATTTCCATTCTGGTGTGTGTTTTTTATTGGCATGCAATCGTATTAAAGAAAGTGTCACTGCTGGAGAGTGTGTATTGGCAAGTGGTCGGAAGGCAGTATGTTTACCGGCTGGAAAAGTAACTGTATTTGCCAATTCTCCTTGTTTTACAACAGAAACCTCAGTAATTTCTTCACCCACAACAATCGATACAAAACTACTATCATGAGGCATAATATCTCGTATAACTGAAGCAATTGCAAGTGGGAGAACGTTGTGTCGTATCTCAATAACCCGAATATGTTGGTGTATAACAGATTCAATATCCGCAACAAATTGCTCCGCAATTGCACTCATAAGGAGACTGCAAGAAAGTTTCTTAACGTTTTTTTGATAAGGATTACTTACTTCGTAACCATTTAGACTAATTTTTGTTATATTACTCCCTATAAGTTTTGCTTTGTTTTGACGAGAAATAAAAATTTCTTCTTCTTTACGTATAAGTGCTTCTAGAAGTTTTTTAGTAACAGTAAAAGTTGTTTCCCTGTGAAGAGTAGTCGTAACCGGCTTTGATATATGCCATGGAGCACCATAAAAACAAAATATGGAGTGTAGGGGTTCTTTGGGAAGATGCTTTACCGCTTCTTTCGTAACCTTTTTAAGAGTTCTTACGGTATGTATTTGCAAATCACTGATCGTTACATCTTTTGATACAGGAAAAGAAACTCGGGTATTCCACAATACTTTAGGCATTGTGCGTTCGTGAGATATAAAAGCTACACCAACAGATCCAGATTGAATATCAAATATAAGAGATATAGGAACAGATGCCATACGTCAATACAGTATACCCCAATCAGCATCTCTCGCCTTATACACAGTCTATATAACAGCCTTGATACGACGTACGCCAGCAGATACAGCTTCTTCTTTTACGATTTTAAAACTACCAATTTCTGAAGTATTGATCACATGTGGACCACCACAAAATTCTCGACTGTATATTCCAGTTTTTTCATCTCCCACCGTATAAACCTTAACAATATCTCCATAAGTATCACCAAAAGCATGTATGGCTCCAGTTTTTAGAGCTTCTTCTTTTGGCATTTCCTTGAAAGAAACAGGCAAAGCTTCTTGTATTTTTTTATTAACAATAGTTTCTACTTTTTGTTTTTCTTCATCAGTCATTTTGGTAGGGTGTGAAAAATCAAAACGCATACGTTCTGCGGTGATATTACTTCCCTTTTGCATAACATGATTTCCGAGTACTTCTCGAAGGGCTGCATTTAGAAGGTGCGTAGCCGTATGATATCTAGTCTCGACAATACCGGTTCCACCAAGACCTCCTTTAAATTTCTTTTCTGATCCAGATCGAGAAAGATCCTGATGAGTTTTCATTTTGGTATTGAAATCTTCAAGATCTACAGCAATACCTTTTTCTTTTGCCAATTCGAGAGTAAGGTCAATAGGAAAACCATATGAAGAAAAGAGTGTAAAAGCATCAGTACCTTTTTCAAATTCTTTAAGACCATCGACAAGTGTTTTTCTAAATTTCTCTTCTTCTGTTTTTATTTCTTTAATAATATTATCTGATTCTGTAGCTAGATTTTGATATATTGGTGAATATTTTTGTATAACAGCCTTTACTATATCGGATAAAGAATTTTTTGGCATGGCTATAACATCAGAGTATCGTATTGCTCGACGCAATAGTCGACGGACAATATATCCACGATCAGTATTACTTGGAATAACTCCATCTGCCAAAAGAAATGTAGCTGTGCGGATATGGTCCGCAACAATACGTTCAGCTTTTTGATCACGAGAAGATGCGAGACTTTGAATAGTTTGAAGTATTGGTTCAAAACAATCAGTATCAAATACCGTGGTCTTGTTGTTTATAACTGCAGTAGTACGTTCAAGACCCATACCAGTATCAACATTCTTTTTATCCAGGGGTTCATAACTACCAGTATTTGTCTTGTTAAATTCCATGAAAACATTGTTCCAAATCTCAATCAATCTAAAGGAATCTACAAGATCACTAAATTTTCCTTTGAGTTCACCTACTTGCGGATTAGTGTCATAGAATATTTCAGTATCGCCACCGCAAGGTCCAGTATTTCCTGCTATCCAAAAGTTATCTTTTACTCCAAGCGGAATAATACGAATATTAGAATTCATGATTTCATCATCACCAGCCACTTCAGCGTTGATTCCATGTTTTTTATATATCTCTTTCCATATTTCTATAGATTCTTGATCACGAGGTATACCCTGTTCACCTTTAAATGTTGTCACATAGAGTCTCTGAGGATCAAGACCTAAGCCATGCTCTTTATCTGTTAGAAATTCCATACTCCAACCAATAGCTTCTTTTTTGAAATAATCTCCTAAAGACCAATTACCAAGCATCTCAAAAAAGGTAAGGTGACGATTATCACCAATATCGTCTATATCACCTGTACGAACGCATTTTTGGACGTTAGCAAGGCGTGTACCTTGTGGATGTGTTTGCCCCAAAAGATACGGTACTAGAGGTTGCATGCCGGCAGTGTTAAACAAAACAGAAGGATCATTTTCTGGTACGAGAGAAGCTGAAGGAATTATTGCATGCCCCTTACTCTTGAAAAACTCAAGGAATTTTGAACGAATATCTTCTGATTTCATGACCCTGAATATATCATATTAAAAAAGTGTCGGCATCTTATGTCCTGAAGGAGCTTTCTTTGTCTTTCTAAGAGTATGTTTTTTCTTGGAAATCGGTAAATTTTCTTCTGTTGTTTCGGATAACATTTCTCGTAGTTTAGGGGATGTTTTTACTCTTTCATTTTCAGCTGTTTTTACAGCCCTTACATAACCACAGTGATCACAAAACTCTCCCGCCAATGGTATACGTTCATCAACAAGACATTGTTTAAGTGTTTTTAGAGTTTTAGGAATCCAGTCGGTATTTCCTGTATACGGGATAAGTTTGACATCAAATTCTAGTTTCCCATCAAACGCTATTCGATCTGTTTTTCCATTAACATAAACAAAATAACCAGTAGAAGAAACTTTAAAACCATTTTGTCTAAAAAGCCATTGATATATTTCCATTTGGCGTCGATATCCATCTTGCCATTCTGCATCAAGATTAACTTCACCATCTTTACTTGTCGCTTTATAGTCAACAATAAGTAACTCACCTTCTGGATTAATCCATACATCGTCTATACCTCCACGTAAAACTAAGTTTAATTCTTTATCGTGATATGAGATACCACGAGTTAAAGCATCTCTCCACTCTTCGAGATCTTTGTGAGCGAACGGAACAGCATCGAGACCATAAGTTTTTAATAAAGGATGCGTACTTTGAGCCGCACGATGTATATCAAATTCTTTTTTAAGTAATTTATCGACAGCACTGTTTAGATTAAAAGGAAATGATTTTGGTCTTCCCACCCCAAGACGCTGATCAAGATAAAAACACCGTTGACACTCGACAAAAAGATCGATTTTTGAACGACTCAAACGAAAAGGCTCCTTGGCCTTGGGGTCAAAGAGTCCTCTCGATCTGCGTCTATAGCTATAGTCGCCTGGCATTGTTAAGATGTGCGAAATACTGATTCTATAGCAATACCTTCTGGACCTTGAAGTGGTGCGTCGACCTGAAAATCAAAACGATTATCTCCATCGTCACTGTAAATAATAGCGTGATATGTACCCCCAACAACAGTACCTCTCAAAAGATCAACTGTAGTATTTGTTTCGGTCGCTGTAACTTTTTGAGCACCTAGAATTCTTCCCGGTTTTCCTCCAATATCTTCAGTCACAACAACCCAAGATGGATCCTTAACTGAAACAGAAGAAATTTGAACAGTAAGTCCAGCTTTTTGATCGATAACACTCACTGATATACTTTTGTCTACAACAGAATTACTAACAATATTTCGAGGAGTTGAAGTAGAAAGAGCTGTTTCTGTATTTACAGAATAATCTTTCCACCATATACCCACTATAAATCCAATAACTAAAGCAACAAAGGCAATCATTGTGTACGTCACGTATTCTTGTTTTATACTCATCATACGGTATTTAATTATTTGCTAATAGCTATAGTATACAAAATCCTGTCTAGTGTGAAAAGAGAATGGTAATTTCATCACGCATGTGTTGTAATTCTTCTGGAGAGATAATATTTTCTGGTAAAGATATAGATTGATCTTGTAATTGGTGCACAAGAGTAATCCCTTCTGCTATAAGAGCCTGTTTTTGAGTGGTAGAAAGTGAAGAAAGGCAGGTAATTGGATACAGAGAGTGCTCAACGATGAGATCTTCCAAATTACCTTTTACCGGATAGTTCCATCCAACAAGTTTTAGATTTTCACACATAGCATACTCGACAGCGCTTTGAGTAAATTTTGTATTTGTAACAAGCCACCCGTCGGTATATGCACGTTCTTTACCTGCAACCATATGAGTAACCTCTTTTAAATCATCATGGCGGGCTTTAACATACAAAGCAACTTTTAAATCTGATTTGATACCGACTTCATTGTGAAATTTTACTTCTACAACGATAAGTTCTTTGTCGTTAAAAGCAACAACATCAACTTCGTGTTGGGTACATGCTCCGTGCATAATCTGATCTGTAAGTACTTGGAAACCTTTAGCTTTAAAAATTTCTGCAACAAACTTTTCAAAAGGAAATCCTGTTGGACCAAGCTCTGCAATAGCTCTTCGTACTGAATATCTTGTCGCTATACGCCTTTCGGCTGTATGGGCTATATCAAGAGCCAAACTATAAATAGCATCTGTCGTGATACCATCATGAATTTTTGACTTAACCTCACGAGCAATTGCTCCAGAAACTTCTTTGTCTGCACCAGCCATAACAAGTGACGACGCTAATTTTTCTTCACTAAAAAGTTCTTTTTTTCCATTTGCTTTTGTAACGTACATGTAGACATTATACATAAATATAAAAAAGACCCCACTATCTTGCGATGTGGGGTCAATACGTGTGAGCTGTGTTTAGGCAGCCTGTTTTTTTCTTTCGTGATGAAGTTTGAGTCCACCGTGGAAGACCCGATGTGCCGCTTGATCCTGGAAATAACGACACTTGAGAACCGCTTTCCCTCCTTTGTAAGCGATACTCAGAATGATACCTTCGGGCTTGGAGAGTCCAGCCTCCTCCAAAATAGTCCGAATGACCTCCACCTTTTTCCGTTCGTTTTCAGAGGAAGAGCACTTCTTCCCCAAAAAACTCCTCTGGTTGCTGGACAGAGGGAACACAACCTCCTGCATCGTTCGCATACTAGGCTCCTTGCCTTTTGAACCACTGAATCAGCGTAACCCATCGGGCCACGTCCCCTGACTCAGTTCTGGATAAAAATGTTACCACTGAATAAACTTAAGTCAATACTACTGTGGATATAATACCCCCACCTAAGCACTTTTGTTTATCATAGAATACAACTGATTGACCAACTGATACCCCCTCTTGAGGCTTAGAAAAAATAACCTTCAACATATCACCATCTTTTTCAACCTGACAATCTTGCGGTATTTGTCTATATCGTACTCGAGCATTTATATTTTTGGGTATATCACCACGCAAAACTACAGAATCAAGTAATACCGACTTAGTAGCATGTTTCAAAATATTTTCAGAATTTTTTTGAGAAACTGTAATTGTGTTTTTCTCTACATCTTTTGATACAACATAATAAGGGCTATCATTATTGTTTTTAGCATTGATAGTAAAACCGTGTCTTTCTCCTATAGTAAAAAACCATGCCCCAGTATGTATACCAATCTGATTTCCCTCTGTATCCAAAACAACACCCTCTTTTTGATCTATATAGTGTTTTAAAAAATCTTTCATGTCTATATCACCCAGAAAACAAATACCCTGACTGTCTTTTTTTTCTGCAGTCCTCAAACCATAAGATCTGGCTAGTTCTCGCACTTGTGTTTTCTGTAGATGTCCTACAGGAAAAAGAATATTTTTTAAATCTTTTGACAAAAGAGTCCACAAAAAATAACTCTGATCTTTTTCTGTATCGAGTCCTTCATACAAGTTACCATCGATACTACGAGCATAATGTCCTGTAGCAATATAATCAGCACCCAAAGCTTGCGCTTGTCTAAAAAAAGATCCAAATTTTATCTCTCTATTACACATCACGTCTGGATTTGGTGTTCGTCCTGCTTTATATTCAGAAATCATATAGTCAGCTACGTATTTTTTGTACTCTTCTACACAATCAATTGTTACAAAAGGTATACCAAGACGAGCGGCAACACGCATAGCGTCTCGTCTTTCTTCTTTCCATGTACACGGTAACCAATCAGGTTGCCATGTCTTTATATAAGCCCCAGTGACCTCATAACCCTGATCTTTGAGTAAAGCAGCGGATACAGAACTATCTACACCACCAGACAAACCAACAAACACCCGCTTACTGGTTTTATCGGAGATATGTTTTTTTGTTGTAGACATGTTCGTCATGAGTAGCGGCATAATACATGACACCATCTCGTCCAGTCAAAAAATAGAGGTACTTTGTTTTCGTAGGAGTAATAGTTGCCTGTATAGCACCAAGCCCAGGACTCGATATTGGCGTAGGAGGTAATCCTTTATGAACATAGGTATTGTATGGTGAAGTGTCAGCCAAATCAGCACTAGTGAGTGTGTAAGTTGTCTTACCGTTTATATATACAAAAGCTGTATCAACCTGAAGAGGCATATTGATCGATATTCTTTTCCATAATATACCCGCAACTATTTTTCTTGTATCAGCCTGTCGAGCTTCACCCTCAACGATTGATGCCATAGTAATAATTTCTTTTTCAGTTTTTCCAAAAGATTCAAATTGAGCTCTTAAAGGAGCGATTCTTCTTTCATAGTTTGAGGCAAGGGCTTGGATAACAGTATCAACAGAAACATGAGGAAGAAAAACATATGTATCCGGAAAGAGATAACCCTCTTTTTCTTTGGTCTTCTCGAGAAATTCTTCTTTTGAAAAACCAGGCAATTGCGAAGCTAATATATCCGACATAACATATCGATTTGTTCCTTCGGGAATAGTAACCCTAACAGAATCAATACCGTATGTACCGTGCATAATACGGTATGCTATCGAGACTACGTTTTGTGGATGAGTAAAATAATAAAATCCACGCATAATACGCAATTCATCTCCAAAAATAAATACCACACTTCTTAATATAAAGGCCGAACGTACAAAATGCCCATCTTCAAGACGTTGTGATATATCAAGTAAATTTTCACCCTGTTTAACTTCAAATATATCTCCTGTTGGGAAATGTCGTGGAGGAGCAATAATACTCCAACAAAAAGCCATAACAATAAAGACAATGCCTAAAATAATAGCCCCTTTAATCACAAGTGGGTCTTTTGAATATCGTGACCAGACTGTCTTTATATAAGATTTCAAATGAGGCATTGTTATATAGGAAGATTTGCTGGCGGTTCTGATTTCTTAGACATAATACGTGAGAATGTTGGTGTTGAAGCCACGCCTCCTGGGAAGTGAAACATTGTGGCTAATTCTTCAGTACTCATAACAAAAGCCTTGCGATGCGAAAGATTAAAAAAGGCTCTGCGTTTAAAATATGAAAGCATATGTGCTCTTTTTTTGTTTAGACGTTTTTCACGAAAATCTTGCCATGGATAATCAAAGCTGGTTGTATTTTCTGGTTTAAGAGCATTTAGATTATTTGAATTGTACTGACGAATACTTCCCATAGTACCAGCAATCATAAGAGGATTATATTTCGCTTTATCAGATTCAAAATATAAAGCCCTTATACCAACATCGAAAGCTAGTTTTGATGTATTGTGTTCAATTGCAGAAATAATCTGCTCTTCACCTTTGGTAGCACGACGAGAACTACCAGAAGACTTCTCATCTTTTGGTTTTTCTTTTAATTTATCAAGAATTTTATTCTTTTCAATATCAGCAAAATACTCCCAATCAACTTTCTTATACCTACCTGTTTTTTTATCTAAAATTCGAGTCTCTTTTTTATGAGCACGAATAATCATCTGTATCCACACTTGCTGACCTTCTTTTATAGCCCCCAAAAATTCGAGTGTGGCAGTAAGAGGATCTATTTTAAATTCTTCATCTGGATTTTGATCAAGACCATAATCAACATATGTTTTTATAGGTAAGGTACTATCTTTTGATTTTATAAACTCAGTAGCCCATATTTGATTTTTAGTTGGATCAAAAACAATACCCTTTGTATAGTCTTCTACTTCAAAAACTTCTACGTTTGGATATTGAGCATAAATTTGTGCTTCGATAATATTTTTGTAGCCTTCTTCTGTCCATATAAAAAACCGAACCGTGCCACCAATCGAAACCATCTCAAGAGAAAACTGTGGACGACTTTTACCTTTAAAGTATCTATCAACAAAAGTACTCTCTCTTCCTGTGATATGAAGTGCTGTTAGTATCAACTCCATAGCTAAAGGAGATTTATCAATTACCTGAGGAAGTTTAATCTCCAATAAAATACGTTTATTACTTTGACGAAACTTTGTGCGAGTATAATCAACCCACATTTCCCAAGCAATAAAAGCCGCTAGAAGAGGAAGCCATATCGGTGTGGTATACCAAACAAATTCAAACGATTTCCACAACAATTCCATAGAAAGAATTGTAACACACTAAGAAACTATAGAGTAGTTGCCTGCTTTATCCTTCTTGAAAAACTTTTGATTCTGAAGATTAACTAGAATAGTATTTTCTTTTACATATCTCTCTTTAAGCACCTTTTCAATAATCTTCTCTTTAGTGAGAGGTCCGTGTTCTACAATAATATTTTTAATAACATCTTTTACAACACCTGATAGATATCCCCACTCTTTTAGAGCATAGAGTCCTCTTCCAACCAAAACAAAACGAGGATCTTTTATGAGTTCATTGTGCGTAGTGGCAATATGTGCCTTTTTACCAAATAGAGCAGTGATCTTTTTAGCTACTTCAGTAAAGTGTATCGGTGATCCATGTTTACGTATTACCAAAAAGGCGTAATCACGCATACCTTTAGCGTTTATATTTTGAGAATGAGACACCCCCCACTCACCAAGAGGATTCTTTCCTATCTTTCTTGAGATACGGAGCCAACGATGCAAAATCTCTTCTTGTTTGTATTCAGTTGCAACATCTTTAACGTGCTCTAAAAAACGATTAATTATATCCGGTTCTGATACGAGATCTTCATCAGAAAGACTTTCGTATAGTTTGTGAAGTGAACGATGTACTTGTTCGGACAAAGAATCATCAACATGCCAACGATGTTTAAAATGATCATCTTCTTTTACACGCTTAAAGGCATGTCCAAGTGTTAACAAAAGATTGATATGATTCTGTGTACTTTTGTCTTTACTTATGTGCTGTAGTAAATCTTCTTCAGTAATTACACCACCAAGTTTTTTAATAAGAACTTCGAGTTCTTTGAAGATAGCACTTGAGGACTCGAATTCTTTTGACTTACGAATATTAGTTATAGCGTAGTTTTCTATTTGTCGAACACGTTCACGAGTAATACCATAGCGCTTACCAATAGCATCAAGAGTCATTTTTTCAGTATCAGCACCAAGACCATATCTAGAAACAATTACATCACGAGCGCGCGGAGGAAGCATGCTCAAAATTTTCTTCGTCACCTGCTTTGGTTTAAATGAAACTGCTGTGGTGCTCATAAATATATATTTTTATATACTACTATATTTACTATAACTATGCAAATATGTCAAATCATTCATGGATAACTATATTTACAAGTCTACCTTTTACGTAAATAACCTTAATAATCTTTTTTCCGACAATCCATTTTTGTACGTCTGGTAAAGATTGTGCTCTATCTTTAATAATTTGTTCATCTTCAGAGATTTGTATATCAAGTTCTGATCGAGTTTTTCCATTGATCTGAATCGCTATAGTAGCCTTATTTTCTACTATTTTAGAGGGATTATATATAGGCCACGACTCTTGATGAATAGAAGTTTTTTTCTTTTTCATAGATGACCATATCTCTTCTGTTATATGAGGAGCAAATGGAGCCAGTAACTGAAGAAGGTGTATGTAATACGACTGCGCAAGTTGCTCTTTTTTATCCATTTCATTGACCATAATCATAAGAGCAGATACAGCAGTATTAAATTGCATACGTTCTATATCTTCAGATACTTTTCTCATTGTCTTATGAATCACTGTTTCAAGTGAAGCATCAAAAGGAGCCTTCGGTACAAGTTTTTCTTGCAAACGCCACACTTTTTCTATAAAACGTCGAACGCCGATCATGTTTTTTGTACTCCAAGTGATCGATTGATCAAAAGGACCCATAAAAAGTTCGTACAAACGCAAACTATCAGCACCGTAAAGTTTTATAATCTCGTCTGGATTGATAACATTGCCATATCTTTTACTCATTTTGCGACCATCTTCAGCCATGATAAGACCGACGTGTTGTAAACGTTTAAAGGGCTCCTTATTTGATACTACTCCAATATCGTATAAGAATTTATGCCAAAATCTTGCGTATATAAGATGTCGTGTTGCATGTTCAGCTCCTCCTACATAGAGATCAACTTCATTCCAATATTTTTCTTTCTCTGAATCAACAATAACCTTTTTATTTTTTGGATCCATATAGCGCAAGTAATACCACGAAGATCCCGCCCACTGAGGCATGGTATTTGATTCTCTTTTCCAAATTTCTTTCCCTCTTTTTACATTGCTCCAACGAGTAATTCCAGCAAGTGGTGATTCTCCTGTGCCTGTAGGTTCATAGTATTTGACCTTAGGAAGCTCTACTGGTAGTTCTTTCTCTGATACGGGCATAACGGTGCCATCTGGAGTGTGGAATACTGGTATAGGCTCTCCCCAGTAGCGCTGTCGTGAAAATACCCAATCTCGAAGTTTGTATTTTACTGTTTTAATACCAAACTTTGAAATAACTTCTTCTGATGCCTCTGGAGCTTCTTTTACTGGTAATTTATATTTCTCGGCAAACTGAGCGTCTCTTTCATCGTGAGCCGGTACAGCCATAACAGCACCAGTACCGTAATCTGCTAGTACATAATCAGCAACCCAGACAGGTATTTCTTCTCCTGTAGCAGGATTAATTGCTTTTATATCTTTTATTTCTACACCAGTTTTTTCTTTTGTAGTATCCGTTCTTTCTATCTCGGTTTTCTTTTTTGTTCTTTCTATATATTCAATAACTTTAGTATCTTCAGTAAGTTTTAAAACAAGAGGATGCTCTGGAGCAAGAACAATATACGTCACACCAAAAAGCGTGTCTGCACGAGTAGTAAAAATTTTAATCTTTTCTGTTCTGTCTTTAACTGAAAAATCAATCTCTACCCCTTCACTTCTTCCAATCCAATTACGTTGTGATTCTTTAATTGATTCTGGCCAATCTAAAGTATCAATATCAGATAACAATCGATCAGCATAATCAGTAATTTTCAATACCCACTGACGCAAAAGCTTTTTTTCTACAGGAGTACCACAACGTTCACAACAACCATTTTCAATATCCTCTTTTGCAAGAACTGTTTTGTCTACAGGACACCAATCCACAGGCTCATTTGATTCATACGCAAGTCCTTTCTCAAGAAGTTTAAGAAATATCCATTGAGTCCATTTGTAATATTTTGGATCTGTGGTGTTTATTTCACGTGACCAATCATAATCAAAACCAATAATTTGAAGTTGCTCTTTGTATCTAGCAACATTCTTTTTAACTGCCACCACAGGATTTGTTTTTGTTTTAATCGCATAGTTCTCTGCTGGTAAACCAAAAGCATCAAAACCCATAGGGTGAAGTACATTGAAACCTTGCATGCGCTTCATGCGTGATACTACATCGGTCGCTATATATCCTTTTGGATGTCCAACATGCAATCCTTCTCCGGATGGGTAAGGAAACATGTCTAACACATAGTATTTCGGTTTATTAAGATCGTCAGAAGTTTTGTATATTTTCTTGCGAGCCCAGACTTTCTGCCACTTTTTCTCAATCTGCGCCGGATTATATTCCTTCATATGAATCGAGTATATTAACGAATATTTTTACTAACTGGAGGATATCGTTCTGGATCTATAGTACGAGCAAAACATCGGGTACCGGCATCATGTTGCCAATTTTCTCCAACAGGTTCAGACATAATTCCACGAGCAGAAAGACTAAAGTTTGCACACAATTCGAAAGAAGTCGGCGAAAGTACTTTGTATGTATAAGATTCTTTTGTTTCTGGATCTACAGGAATTACTCCATAATCAGCCAAAGGATCTTTCAAAGCATCGATTGATACTGGTAATACTGATTTTTGTTGCCAAAAATTGATTACTCGCCACTGAATTGTTTGCAAATCAGATATTCTCTGATTGTCTAATCTAAGCGATTTTTGAGTAATTGGAGAACCTAGAACATAGAAACCAAAACCAAGAATAATAAGAACAACGATAACGTCGCTTATCCAAATTGTATTGAATACTGATTTTTTATCTGTAATTCCACGCAAGTTTAAAATATAGTAAGAAAATACCATACCTGTAATAATCAACACGGCAAGAACTTTCAAAATAAAACCTGTTCCGATCTCACCACCCAAGAAATTGTTAAGTAAAACAACAAGATCAATCACCATAACAAGACCTGTAACAAAAAGAGTAAGATATACTGACCAGCGTCTAATCGGTAATTCTTTTTTCTCTGGAGATTTTAAAGTTTCTTTATTGTTAATCCAACCAAGAATTATATACAAAGGATAAAATACAATAATAGAAGCAATAGCGGTTTTTATTCCTGAAGAATACGGATCAACATAATATGTCGCACGTATTACATCAGGAAAAAGTGCATCGATTATGCCAAACAAGAGCGTAATCATACTAATCACACTCACATATAGAGCCACCATGATTCCAAGATTTAGAAAAAAGTCTTTAGGAGTTGTTTTTGTATTCATAGGTTATGTTTAGTTATGTAGTAATAATAGCAAAACTATACCACGTTAAACATGAAATATGAAATCGTCCTTCAAATAATTTCTCATCTAACATAAAGATTTAACATCATGGTACAATTTACTTAGATTTGCGTAGCAATTTTATTTAACATATCATTTGACTCATGAAAAATACATTTAATGTGCCCGAAGGATATCTTACTGGTTCCGAGTTAACTAGAGAGGATATACTTAAAAAAGTAAGAGAAGCAAATAATTTTGATCACTTAATAAATATTGTTGATAATTACAATGGTGACTTTAATGAACCTGGGGTAGAACAAACAGTAACACTTCACAGACCGATGACTGGTAAAAGTTTAGCCGAAATTTTAAGATTAGTTGGTTCTGGTAAGGCTCAACTTAAAGAGTTTAATTTTATCCCTGAAGAAATACGCACAAAAGCTGAGCAATTACTACCCCTTGAAAA
>CAYTZA010000003.1:0-4223 GCA_964442365.1 uncultured Candidatus Saccharibacteria bacterium
ATCTGATTATTGGCATACCAACTATTGAAAGTACTAGCAATACGTGTGAGGTATGTCACTAGATAATGCGGAGCATATTCTTGCGAAGCACGTAGAACTATTTCAGGGAAACGGTAGAGAATCTTTTCAAGCTCTGTAACTTCTGGAGGCACAAGAGAAGCTTTTGGTAATAGATTATTTTTTTTAGCTTTTTGAAGTACAGATTGAGCGCGTACGGCAGTATATTGAAGATACGGGCCAGAATCTCCTTCGAAAGAAAGCGACTGTTCAGGATCAAATACAATATCACTTCCAGAAGCTTGTCTTAAAATAGAATATTTTATGGCCGCAATTGCTACTTGCTCAGCGATAATTTGTTTATCTTCAACAGACAATTCACGTGAAGCAAGTTTTTCTTGCGCACGTTCTTCCATATCTTTAATCAATTCTTCTCCAGTAATCACATTGCCTTTGCGAGATGACATCTTACCAGTAGTAAGTTTCAAAAGACCGTGTGATATATGTTTTGTTTTAGAGGCTACTTCTGGAACAATTTCACCAAGAGCACATAACATAACTTTAAAATATTCATTTTGTTCGTTAGCTGTAACAATCAAAGCCTGATCAAAAGGATACTTTTCATATTTTCTAATAGCATGAGCAATATCTTTGGCTTCATAAGTTGGTAATCCTTGAGAACTTAAAAATACACGAGTATGCAAGTGCGCATCGCGATCTTCTCCACGAAAAACAATTGCCCCTTCACTTTCAGTAAATACTCCCTTCTTTAAAAACTCTCTAACAATCTTTACCGCAGGATCAGCGACTTCGCTTTCGAAAAAATAATAATCAAACTTTGTACCTAACTTTTTATACAAAACTTCAAAATGCTCGAGACTAATTTTTCTACCCCATTCATAAAGCTTCATGATTTCAGGATCACTTTTTTCAAAAATCTGTTTATTGATCTTTTTAATCTCTTCCGCGACTACAGGATCACTTTCGTATTTTTCTGCTCCTGTAGCATAGGCTTTGCCTATAAAATCACTCTGAACAGAAATATCCGAAGTTGGCATAGAGTCTTTTGATGCACGCATACCCCATACAGCTTTAGCGACATGCAAACCAACATCACCTTGATACGTATTACGCTTAACTTCCGCACCAGATATTTCAATAATACGTGAGAGTGATTCACCAATAACATTGCCCATAAGGTGCCCGATATGAAGAGGCTTCAAAACGTTAGTGTTCGTATATTCAATACTAATTCGTGAGTCTTTTTTTGTAGTATTACTTCCAAATTTATCTATTGCGAGAGTTTGTTTAAGTGTCTCTGAGAAAAATGTTCTATCAAGAGTTACATTTATAAAACCTGGACCTGCAATATCAATTTTCTCTATATGAGCAATATTTTTTTCTTTAAGGGCCTCGACTATTTTTTCTGCCAAAATAAAAGGTTTTTCTTGTAATTCTTTTGAATATACCAAAGCAATATTGGTTGTATAGTCACCAAAATCTATTTTTTCTGGATGCTCCAATACAATACTTGGTGCAGATATACCAAATCCACGAAGTATCCCTTCTAAAGACTCAATAAGTTGTATCTTAAGTTCATTCATTTATTTTCTTCCTGTACTACCAAAACGCCCCTCCCCACGACTGGTTTCAGACAGACTATCAACTTCTTCAATTTTCGCAATCTCTACTGGTAAGATAAGTAACTGAGCAATCTTATCCCCTTCTTCAATTGTATACTCTTTATCACTCAAGTTATATAAACAAACATTGTATTCGCCACGATAGCCAGCATCAAATACTCCCCCAATCGTATGTAAACCTGCTTTTGTAGAAACACTTCCTTTATCTTTTACAATACCAGCATAGCCAGTTGGAAATTCCATAGCAAAACCACATGGAAAAACATATCTTTCTCCTGGTACGATAGTTTTATGTTCTATAGAATACAAATCCATAGCCACGTCTCCTTCATGCGCATAACTTGGTAGTTTTGCTTTTGGATTAAGTCTTTTAATTTTTACAATCATATACGTAATTTTTTCTTGACTATTTCAAATACATGTTCACCCACTTGCTCAGGAAGCATACAAACCATACCCTCACAACAAGTCACACGCGACCAGTTCTTGTGTTCTTTTTCCAAAGCGAGAGCACTGTTACGAGAATTTTTAAGATGTTCAAGATTATCTTCAGCCACATCTTTTCTTCCCTTGAGATAACCCTTTTTTCTCTGAGCTACTTTTTTTTGTAACCATTCACGACTAACCTCAAAAGGAACGTCCAGATATATTACTAAGTCCGGACGAGGAATTTCAAGAATTTTATGCTCCATCCGATCAAGCCACTGGAGAAATTCTTTTCTTTCTTCAATATTGTGAATCTTACCACCTTGGTGAATCTGATTGGCACTTACGTAACGATCAGCGATAACGTGATAACCCTGATCAAGCCACGCACGAATATGTTTACTTGCTTCAAAGCGATCAGCCGCATACAACACAGAAGCAATACGTGAATGAACTCCTATAAAATCCCCATATGCACCAGATAGACATTCACCGATTAGTGCCCCAAAAAAATTAGTTTTGTAGCGAGGAAAATCTATAGTCTTTACTTTAACTTTCTCTTTTTGCAAACGTTTTTTCAGAAGAGCAACTTGAGTAGCTTTACCAGAACCATCGATACCGTCTATAACGATAAGCTTCCCTTTTTTCATGATTGTATATGTTTTTTACGTAATACTGTATCAATCTTTTTTGCAATTTCTATCATAGCTTTCTCTTTTTTACCCCGTGTAGTTTCTGCTGCAGTACCCAAACGTATACCAGAAGGATCTGTTGGTGGACGTGTGTCTCCAGGTATGGCGTTCTTGTTAACAATAATCCCAGCTTTTTCTAAACGCTCACTCGCTTCACGACCTCCAATACCAGCACCTTTCATCCATACATCGAGCAGTATAAGATGCGTATCTGTACCACCAGAAATAATCCTCCAACCTCTTTTTTTCAATTCTTCTACTAAAACAGAAGCATTCGCAACAACTTGTTTTGCATACTTTTTAAAATCTGGAGTATCGGCTTCTTTTAGGGCTACTGCCACTGCAGCGATTTGATTAACATGAGGACCACCTTGAAGACCTGGGAATACTGCCCTGTCTATTTTTTTATCGAGCTCACGTGTATCTTTTTTAACAAAGATGAGTGCGCTGCGCGGGCCTCGGAGAGTTTTGTGAGTAGTCGTCGTAACGATATCGGCATATTCAAATGGCGTTGCATACACTCCACCAGCTACAAGTCCTGCGATATGTGACATATCTACCACAAGCAAAGCTCCACAAGCATCAGCAATATCACGAAACTTTTTCCAATCAATTATACGAGGATATGCAGTAAAACCTGCAACAATAATCCGTGGCTTCTCACGCTGTGCAATAGTATTTATTTCATGATAATCAATTTTTTCAGAAGATATAGAAACACCATAAGGAATTTGTTTCCAAATCTTTCCTGTCATAGATGCTTTATGTCCATGTGTTAAGTGCCCTCCATGATCCAAAGACATACCCATAATTGTTTCTCCGATTGGAACTAGTGCACTGTACACCGCAAGATTGGCTGGTGATCCTGAAAGCGCCTGAACGTTTACATGCCATGATTCAGCTCCAAGTTTAAATAGTTTTAATGCTCTTTTTATACAAAGTAATTCGATCTGATCGACATATTTTTGTCCTCCATAATATCTTTTTCCAGGATATCCTTCTGCGTATTTATTGGTAAGTTCTGAACCAAGGGCTGTAAGTACGTCTTTTGATACGTAGTTTTCTGAAGCGATAAGATTTATAACTGATTTCTGACGCTTCTGTTCAGCCTCTATAAGTTTCTGTATCTGTATATCTTTCATAAAAATATTGTAGCATAAAAAAACCCGCAGCATTGCGCCACGGGTGGTCAAATTCTCTCTCTTCTGTGGCACCTTCAGGCAGCCACTTTTTTCGCCTCATTCACAACTTCCAAACCCAACCTCCTTTCCAGAACACCTACCCTCACAAAAGCCTTGCGAAGACACCCCTCACAAAGCCTTTTCTTGTCTTTCAAACGAAAGACGAGGACCTTCATATCTGTCTCTTGTTCGACAGACATTTCTTCCTCCATCAACCTCTTTTGAAGACCGATAATATCTTCATCGATCTCTCTGACCCGTAAGGAAATACTTTGAACGTACTT
>CAYTZA010000003.1:4323-44143 GCA_964442365.1 uncultured Candidatus Saccharibacteria bacterium
CTTAAAGCCCTATACATCTCATGGGCGATTAAACGTAGTGTCGGATGTACCAATTTACCTGAACGAAGTTCCATAGTGTATACAGCGGCTGGTAGACCGTATGTCGTGCGACAAGCGACGTTAAATCCCATAGCGATATAGTATTGAGCAACTTCCTTTGTCGCTTTTAGTGCCTTGATACGACGAACTTGTTCTTTTATCAAAAGCTTAGCTTCTTTACGAAGATCATCTGGAAGTTGATCAAGATACCAAGTATTAAAACCATGAGGAGTGGTCAGGATCGGCATACGACAAACCCCTTTACGATGTCGCTGAATATCTCTAAATGATCCAAAATCAATCAAAAACTCATAAGTAATCAAACCAAGTTCTTCTAAAAATGTTGGGAGATTAGTTTTCATTGGGCGACGAGCTACAACCTTTTTGTAGACCATGAGATCCGCAGATCTAATCGTTGTACGCATCTTAAACGCTTTAGTCTTTTTATTATCAAAATAAGTATAAAGATCAGCTGATAGTTTTCGATATTCTTCTTGCTGAGAATACACTTTATGTCCAAAACTATGAGGATATTTTTCTTTGAGTTTTGTTTCAATCTCTACAGCAATATTACGTATTTCAGCAAGAGGATGATGTCTTAAAAGTGAAAGTTTATCGTGAGCTTGGCGCAAGTTAGTGTGCCATGATAATTGTGTAGTAACTCCCGCAGGAAGGAAGCCTCGCAAAATATCAAAAATACGAGCTTTAATAGCTTTGTCGTACATAGCGATGTCTTCATCGGCTTTTTTAGGATATTTTACTCGAAGATGTGCCTCTACTCGAGCTTGAGCTGTTGTATAAAAGTTCATCCAACGAGATAAAATAGCTTTTGATTCTTTAGTACCCAAAGGATCAACAAGAAGTTGTTTTGACATGTCTATATATCTAGAACTTGTTTCTTGTCCAGAATATAACTGCCAATCCTGAATCGCTTTAGCAGCAAGCATAGATACCCCTTCTATAAACACAGTTGTCGAACCACAATCAGCGATCGAAGCGTGACCATATCCAACATAATATCTCTCCATAAATTTACCCGATCCAGACTCTCGCACTTTATTAACATGATCCTCTACACTTTGTGCACTTCTAGAATAAAGAGCTTGTAGCATAGCTACGTCTTGCGGATTAAATTCGTCATAGATAAATGTTTTCATATTGTTTTAAAGTGTTTGGCAAGTTTAGGTCCTGTTTGTATAAGATAATTTGAAGACAACCCATCATAAACCATTTCTGGAACTTCAGCCATATGTTCAAAACGAATCTTACCGATAGGCTGACCCTGACGAACAATGAGATCTTCAAATGGTCGCACTTCGAGCGTTAGCGGTCTCCCCTTACCCTCTCCTGATTTTCCCCAACCCCATCCCGGGTCAATAAAACCAGCGTAGTGTGAACGGAACTCTCCACTACGCTCATCCATAGATACCATTTCACAAGAAAGATCGGGTGGTACTCGTACAGCCTCGGCTGTAGATAAAATATAAAACTCTCCTTTTTTAAGATATAAAAAATCTCCTTGTTTTTTTACTGGTTTAAAAAACTTATTTGATGGATAGTGTCCAATATGTGCCAGATCAACTACAGTTTTAGATGGTATCCCAACATATCCAAGTACTGGACCCTTAAGATCAAGAGTTAAAATCAAAGAACCGTCTTGATCACGAATCTTAATATCCGAATATTCATATGGTTTTTTAGTTTCTGTTTTCCATAATAACTGATGTTCTTTCATGGCTATCTCCAATTCAAAATCAGTAAGTCTGGTATCACCTGTGAAAAAACGTAACTGGTTGAGACTAATACCTTCGTATATTGTAATCGGAAAAGTTTTAGGTACGATAGAAATCCACATCTCACCTTTCCATCCAGCAGGAGCCAAAGCATCATATCTAGATACATTGTCGGCTATGAGACGCACGTGAACATCGATACGGCCACTACTTGATTTTGGATTACAGTAAGCATATACCGATTCTGGCAATTGCATTGTTTCGTTTAATCGAGCGATATACATCTGCCCACACAAAAGTGGATCCTTAAGTGAGTGTTTCTTTTTCTTTATAAGATTGAGAACCTCGCGCACAGTTTCTTTGCGTCTTGGCTGGAAAATACCCTCTACGTGATAAATTTCTGAAGATACAGACAAATCAAGTGATGCTGGGCGAACGTTTGCTTCAGTTGCTCCACTAATAAAACCGGCTCTGATCATCTGAAGTATGGTCTGAGAAGGCAATGCTCCTGTCTTGCGGTGACTACTGGTCATACCCCTATCATATAACAAAAAAGCCCTCTACGTCGAGGACTTTTTTCGAAATGGTATCTGTATCACTGCTATGACCAGAATACCAAAGAAAACTGAGAACAAAACAACGATATCTTTTGTATTTTTCAACAAGAGACACCTCCTTTCTTTTTTTAGAATAGCAGTATTATGTCCTGAAGTCTACTTAACTTCTACACCAGCAGAACGAGCAGATCCTTCTATAATTTTCATAGCAGCTTCTACGTCGTGTGCGTTTAGATCTGGAAGTTTCTTCTCTGCGATTTCACGAATCTGAGCTTTTGTAATAGTTCCTGCTTTTGATGCTTTGTTTTTTCCTGAACCTTTTTCTACACCAATAGCTTTAAGAATAAGAGAGGTTGCGGGAGGAGTCTTAAATACCATACCAAATGAACGATCTTCATATACAGAAATCTCTACAGGAACAAGATCTCCCATCATCTTTGATGTCTTATCGTTGAACTGTTTTACGAATTCACCAATGTTAATACCAGCTTGACCAAGGGCAGGACCAATTGGTGGTGCGGGATTTGCTTTTCCAGCTTGGATAACAAGTTTTAATTTTTTCTTTACTACTTTTGCCATATTTGGATAACCTTACACTACATTTTCTTTACTTGCAAGAAATCGAGTTCGACAGGGGTCTCACGACCAAACATATTAACGAGAACCTTAACCTTGCCTCTTTCATTGTCTATTTCATTGATCTTTCCTTCAAGATCCTTAAATGGACCGTCAGCAATCTGAACCTGGTCATCAACTTCAAGATCAATATTGTGTTTAGGCGTGCCAGCATTCATACGAGCAAAAAGAGAATCAATTTCCTTCTTTTCAATAGGCACGGGATATACACCAGAACCAACGAAACCTGTTACACGTGGAGTATTGCGTACGACATACCATGAATCATCGGTTACGATCATTTCTACAAGAATATAGCCAGGATAGATTTTTTCCTCTTCTTCTACACGCTTACCACCTTTTACTTTGATCTTTTTTTCAGTTGGAACAAGTACATTGAAAATCTTATTCTCCATACCTAGTGACTCAATACGCTGTTTCAAATTACGAGCTACAGCATTTTCGTATCCGGCATAAGTGTGGATCACATACCAATTACGTCCTTCATCTATTTTTTGCTTTGACATATACGTAATATTAACGAAGAGTTATAAGTTTAAGAATGTATGAGAAAGCTGTATCTGCTATACCAAGTATGATTGAAAGTCCGACAGAAATAATAACTACTGCAACAGTAAATGCCACTGCCTGGCGACGTGTTGGCCATGTTACGTGTTTAAATTCTGCTCGAGTGTCTCTTAAATAATCTACGATGCTCATATATAAAAGTTAATTAAAAAGCCCCGAAGGGCATTACTTCCATATACTACTACGTATATATAGCAATTGTCAAATACTAAAATCCCCTAGATGTTAAACCTAGAGGATTTTAGTTGGTCGCAGAAATAAAATAAGTTCTTATTTTATTCTAAAGGTAATAGAGATATTTGAAGTGTATTTATTTTCACCAGTTGGAACTGAAACAGAAGCAGGTACACTTTTGAAACCATCACCACCCATACCCACAGAAGATCTTTCATACATTGGATATCCATAACCCACGTCTTCATTGAAACTCACAACTTTACCTAATCCCACACCCAAATCTTTAGCCAATTGTTTTGCTTTTTCTTTCGCATTGACAATAGCCTGGGCCCTAGCTTCAGCTTTGACCGCATCTTCATCGTCAACAATAAAACTCAAACCACTTAAATTAGTTACACCAGAACTTCCAAGACTAGAAAGTACTTCTCCACTTATATCAATATTTCTAATTTTAATTTGTATACTCTGTGAGACTTCATAACCACGAAGTGTCTGATTTTGTACTGGAGGACAAACTGCGGTATAACAAGGAGCTGTCTGTCTATAGTCATAAACAGGATAACTATTGTAAGAAACAGTTTTTATGTCTTTCTTATCTATACCCTTTTCCTGAAGTTTTTCAATAATAGGATCTATAATAGAATTTACATTTTTTTGAGCTGTGCCGACGTCTTTAGCCTCTTTTTTTATATCAAAAGTTACAATAGCAACATCTGGAATAGCAAAAGCTTCTCCTGTACCAGTAACTGTAACCATAGGTTCAGGACTATTTATCGGACGAGATGACCAAGCTTTTGAAGTCGAAACAATAAGAAACAACGATAAGATTATTAATAAGGCGGTTAAACTTTTTTTAATAATAGGGTCGTGAGCAATATGTGTATTTTTATCCATAATACCAATATTATATACCTATTAGAGAAAAGTAAAAGACTTAAACTACGGAGTGTTCGTTGATTCAATTGTATTAGAATTTACAGTGTTCGTACCAGTAGAACTCTGTTTGTCTGGTGGCAAAAATTTATCATGCATGGCACGTACGTGAGATATTGCCCCAACTAAAAGTAAGGCTCCAATAGCCCAACCACCAAGAACATCTGAAAACCAGTGCGCTCCAAGGTATATTCTAGATAGACCAATAATAAAAGGCATGATCGATATAACAACAATACCCAATATTCGTGTTGAACGAGTATTGGCATATGTGTACATATAAAACCCAAGAAAACCATAACATATCATGGCACCAAGAGCATGAAGACTTGGAAAAGAATACCCCTCAACAGGAATCACTCCACTCAGTGGTCGCGCCCTTTCTGTAGCATATTTTAAAAACCAAGCTAAAGCAGCACCAACAGCTAGATTAGCTGCAAAAAAACTCCAAATAGCTCTTTGGTGCATAATCCATGCCACAAAAGCCAAACAAATAAATACACCAATAATCATTGGTAGGCTACCAAAAAGAGTTAGAGAACGAAAAATCGCATCGAGTATAGGATTTCGAATCAAAGAAACATATGCGGCGATTAGTTGATCAAGAGAAAAAACAATATTTAAAAATGAACCCATGAGAACCCTATTGTACACTATTGTGTCGATGAAGTAGAAGCTGTTTCTGTGGATGTTGCTGTCGTAGAAGTGGCCACCGTAGAAGACGCGATGGAATCATCTGTAGTATTAGACTCAACAACACTAGACTGTATCGAAATATTCAACGATTTTAGCACTCCAAATGCCTGCATAAATGAAAGGTACGCTTCAACATATTTCTGTTCCGAAAGTTCTGAAATACCCTTTTCCTGAAGTGTTTTAATAGTATTTAATATATCAACATCAATTACGACATTAGAAGAAGAAGCTACAGAGATTATATTTTCAAATAAAAGCTGCGTAGAAGTAGCCTGTTCTTCTGCTAGGATTTTTATTTCCTCAACAGAAAGATTTGACAAGCTTTTTTCAGCTTCTTTACGAAGATCGGCGAGCTCAACCATAGTAGATGAAGCCACACCATTGAGAGCGTCGAGAGCGTCTTTGTGAGTTGCGAGAGTTACTTGAAAATCAGAAGAAAGAGAGATTGCAGCACCTGGATCTTTTACTCCTATTTCCTGAATCGATTTTTTAAAACTGTCAGAGTGTTTTTTAAAATCTTCTTGTAATTCTGTTTTACTATCTAAAGATAGCCGATCAGAAACAGTAAGTTTTTGAATTTCTACAAGCCTCTTCTCTGCTAGTGTTGCTTCTAGCTTTGCTTTCGATTCTGGAGAAAAAGTAAGAAATGATTGAAAATTTTCATTGAATTGTGTTTTGACTGCATACAAAGGATCTCCTGGTAAAGCTGTTTCTGCTGAATATGATAAAACTCCTGTACATAAAAAAGTAACTAAAAGAAAAAGACTTGCACGATTCATAAACATGGCATGAGGAAAATGAATCACATGATATGGAGACGGCATAGCCTCTGGAACGTGACCTTGTTCAATAACTTGAGAAAGTACTCGGGCACGTTCAGACTTCTTAAGCACGTAAGCCGCGTTTATTTCTCGTCCAAGGTTATTTAATTGTTTTTCTAAATCATTCATGAATATTGAGTGTGTTTCGCAATTTTTCCAAAGCCCTGTGAACTCTAACTGATATAACATTTTCAGATAATCCAGTAATTTCTGATATTTCTTTTGGTCCCATACCACTTACGAAACGAAATAGCATAATATCTTTATCCTCACTATCGAGAGTATGGAGTGCTTTAAGAGCACGCTCAGCATCGACAGAGAGAAGCGGTAAGTCATTGCCATCATCTATATCAAAACCATCTTCTATGAGCACATCGAGAGATTCGTATTTCTTTTTTCTATAACCGTCGACAATAAGACGATAGGCCGTAGTAAAAAGAAAAGATTTCATGTGCGTTATATCCTTTTCTTCCAATAGATACTGCCACACACGAACAAATACCTCTTGTACTGCATCGAGAGCCCGTTCTCGAGAAGAGAGCTTAACAAGGCAATACCTAAATAACGCATCAGCATGATCGTGATATGCCTGTGATAGAATCTCTTGCTTCTGTAATGGAACGCTCATTGATGTATGACGTAAAAGGAGGCTACTCCTTACGATCTAACAAGTATACCCGTGTTTTAGCTTTTTTCCACAAAAATAGCCCGTGCTGTTATGCCGGCTGGCAAAATACGGCTCTGTGTATCGCTTATACACAATTCACCTCTTTCTATAGTCGCATCAGGAAAGGTACTGCTCAAAACCTGTTGATAAGCAATCGGGGAGTATCCAGAAGCATATCCGTTAAATACCACAAAAAGTGGTTTTGGACTCAAAAGTTTAGAAACGAGATCTAAAAGCGTAGAACAATCCTCTTCTATCTTCCAAACCTCACCTTTGGAACCGCGACCAAACGAAGGTGGATCCATAATCACAGCATCATATTTAACCCCTCTTTTTATTTCACGTTTTAGAAAAGTCAAAACATCATCAACAATCCAACGTATAGGCGCATCGGACAAACCAGAAAGTTCAGCATTCCTCTTCGCCCAGTTTACCGCTACTTTGGAACTATCTACATGACACACAGAAGCTCCCTCTTTGGCCGCAGACAATGTCGCTCCACCAGTATAAGCAAATAGATTAAGTACTGAAATTGGGCGATTTGCATGACGTATTGCCTCACGTATCCATGTCCACTGACTTATATGCTCTGGAAATATACCCACATGTTTGAAAGTCGATGGTTTAACTACTAAAGATAGGTCCCCTACTGAGATAGTCCATTCGGCTGGTATACGTGGAGACAAACTCCACGAACCACCACTTTCCGCATGATCAAATCTTCCATCAGCTTTAAGCCACTCTGAAGACGTCAAAACCGGCTTCCATAAAGCTTGGGGATCAGGACGTACCAAAGTAAAAGGCCCGAAACGTTCCAATTTAAAACCGTTACCTGAATCAATCAGTTCATAGTCCGGTAGTGGTGATGTGATTATAGATATTGTAGACATGTCGCAAAATATATAAAGTACACAATATACTATTTTTGATATACTGTATATACATTATGAATGGTCGTATATTTTCTTCTCTTTCTATTACTCCAAACGAAGGTATCCTGTGGACATTATTTTTTCTAGCTTTTATTGGATTTATCGTTTCAGTATTTGTATATATCTATCACTGGCGTACGTATGCCCACAATCAATACCTCATCAAAAAAATACAGAATATTTATATAGGAGTTGGAATACTATTACTTGTTATTTCTTTTATTCTTATACTTTTAGTACGTTAATATATGATTAATCTAGAACAAGAAGAATATATTGTTAAAGAAGTTAGAAAGCACTGGTTGTTTATAGCCATAGAGATAGCTTCAAGTATATTTCTTGGACTTATTCCTTTTGCCATAGTCATAAGTTTCCTAGCCATAGAAACAACACCAGCAATTTACACTCTGCGATTGTACACTATTGCAATTATCCCCCTTTGGATACTAGGCGCATGGATTAGTTTCTTTTATTTTTGGACTGATTATTATCTTGATACTTTGATTATTACAAATAAAAGAATCTTTAATATCGAACAAAAAGGAATGTTTCATCGAATCATATCGTCTTTCCCTCTATCACGAATACAAGATGTCACCGTAGAATTACCAGGAATACTTTCTACTTTTTTACGTTTTGGAACCATTACCATCGAAACAGCAGGAGAAAATCATGGTTTTACCTTACACAATGCGACTAACCCTGAAGAAGCAAAACGTATTATCAATGAAGTCCAAAACAAAAATACTAAGCCTAGCGAGACGCTAACCAATACCACACCATAAGTGAAAACTGTGCTACAAAACCTGTGAGAGACATCATAGGAATAGTTATATATCCAAACATTTTAAATGGCATACTGGCGCACAAACTCTGTCCAGCTACAATATCACAACCAAGAGAATCTGGATTAAATACCTGTCCATAGTAGTGATAAACAGCTATAGATAATCCTATAACTGAAAGAGTAGCAATTGTACCAATAACAAATCGGGAAACTCGTCTATCTTTTAAGAAAAAAGGAATGAGTAAAATAAAAACTTGTGGATACCAAAAAAATCTCTGCTGTATACACAAAGAACATGCAGGAAAACCTGCAATTTCAGAATAATACAAACTAGCAATAAGCGAAGATAGTGATATTCCCCAGGAGATATACAAAGCATAAGATTTAAAAAAATAAGCTCTTTTTGTCTCTGGGAAAGAAACTCTTTCTGTTTTATTAAAAGCAAAAGTTAAAAATGATACGAGAGAAAAAATAGAAAAGATTCCCAGTAATACTATCCCCGTACTCAAGATGTATGTAATAACAGTCGTACTGTATAGCATATTATTGTGCTGAAGAACTAGTCGAAGTAGCGACAGGAACTGTTGAGGATGCTGTTGTTTCAGCAGGAAGTGGACACTTGGTTTTTTCTGAAAGATCTACCAAAGAAACCTCCCCAACTTGTCTCGTGCCGTCAGCAAAAATCCATGTCGGATATGACTCTATCTTTTCCGCAGTACAAATAGCAGTCTGTCCTTGTGTATTTGGAGTTGAACATTCGATATATGGAATATACTCAACAGCCCGACCAAAAAGAGCTTTCTGAGCCTGGCAGTGTGGACACCAAAAAGCACCGTAGAACTTTGCCCCAGAATCAGCAAGACACTTGGCAAAAGGAATCAGTTCTTCTCCTCCCGTAGATTTGTTTTTACCTGGAGCAAATACAATAAATGCAATAACTCCAACAACAATAAGCCCTGAAACAACTATAGAAATACCGGTACTGTTTAATTTCATAAAAACTATTGTAACACAAAACCAAATGAAAAATACAGCATCAAAAAGACACAGGCAATGAATATACGGTACCAGCCAAAAACAATAAATGTATGCTTAGATACGTATTTGATAAGCAAATTGATACACGCATAAGAAACTAAAGCCGCAGTTATAAAACCGACACCAAGTAAAACAAGATTGTGAGATGAAAGAACGTGTATATTTTGAAAAAGATCTAAACTAGATGCAGCAAAGATCGTGGGTACGGCCAAAAGAAAAGAAAACTCCACGATTACAGGACGAGAAATTCCAAGCAACAAACCTCCGATTATCGTAGCTCCCGAACGAGATACCCCCGGTATAAAAGCTAATAATTGATACAAACCTACAATAAACCCCCTTTTTATTGTCATCTCTTCTGTCGAGGATATGAGTACTTCTCCTTGATTTTTGCGTGCCATCCACAATTCAGCAAGAATAATTGCAATACCACCAATCAATAAACTCGTTATCACTACCCAGACACTACCCATAAGTTCCTTAACAATCGGATAAAATAAAAACCCCCCGACAACGGTTGGAATAAAAGCGATACCGATTATTTTTAAATGTTCTGGTTCACGCCATATTTTACGAAAAAACAAAAACATTACTGGTATAAGTGCCCCTAACTGTATAACAACCTCAAAGAACTTTAAGAAGTCAGAGGAAGGAATCTGCAAAATTTCTGCTGTCAAAATCAAATGCCCTGTCGATGAAACAGGAATAAACTCAGTAATACCTTCTACAATCCCAAGAATAAAAGCTTGTACTATGGTCATAGTGATACATTAAGACAATTATTGAAAGCACGCACTTCGGTATTGTAAATTCCTGTTTTTTCTTTGATTGCAGCTACTAAAATATTATATTCTGTCACTTCATTGTTATACAAATTAATCTTATTTTGATATGTACTCATATCACTCGTACTTGAAGTATTTTCTATATCTAGATCTAGACGCAAAGACTCCAAGGTACGAGATAAAGCTGATAATTGAGTTTTTTTAGTATCTATATCTCTTCTAAGCGCACTACTTACTATCGGACAACTTGAAAGTGGTCGCCCAAATTCTTGAACAGCAATCAAAACTGGATGTCCGTTATAATCACCACGACCAACAGCCAAACCAATTTCTTGAAATTGTGATCGAAGAATATTGGCACGATGTCCTGGGCTTTGCATCCATGCTTCGACAAGAGCACCTTCATCTCCAAACGATCCCATAGCCAAATTTTCACCAATAGATACATACTCATATCCCACACGTCGCGCAAGAGAATCTGGCCCTGCACCAGTCGGAGATACATGATCAAAATACTGCTGTTCAAAAATATCTCTTACTTTCATTTCTGCGGCACTGTTCAGTAAAGAATTTTCTGTTAAAGCTGGCAATCCCTGTTCACGACGCTGACGATTAGTTTCAACAATCACTGCGCTTGGAGTAAATGGTGTAGCATTGCCACGACCAAAGATAACAAGAGGAGAAGAAAGCAAAACTTCTGGAGTAATACGTACCGACTCTTCTTCGTCTCCAATAATCTCAAATTCTTTAAGTGGCTCTCTTTGTACGACGGGAAAGGTCTGATTCTTAAACTGTCTCAAGATAAAAACCGAACCAATAAAAAGGGTGGTTACCGCCAAAAAAAGAAGGGCTGTCCTTTGAATCATACCCGCCTATATTATGCTTAAATCAATAAAAAATAAAGCCTCTAAATAATATCTAAAATACGTAATCGATTCTCTGCTCTACCATTCCAATACGAACGCTCAATATGACATATAACGTCTACAGGACGATTCTCTGCTAAAGCTGGGAAGTTCTCTTGTTTTTTAAAAAAAGCGATACCTTTTATTCCTCTGACGCCTACAGGCAATATGATTTCAAGATGCGTACCAGCTTTACCAAAACCACGCACACTTGAAGGTATGCTCTGTTTGATTTGAAATATTGGTTTAGGATTACCAAGTCCAAAAGGGGCCATAGTTTCAAGCATACGAACAAACTGTTCGTTAATTGCATGTGTCTGTATATCAGTGTCAATCTCATATTTTGTCTCATCAACAACATCACGGTACTCATATGATTCATTGAGAGCTTTTTCAAGTAAATCAACTTTTTCATGGGTCATAGAAAAACCACCCGAAGCAGCATGACCGCCATAATCCTCAAAAAGATGTTCTACTTTTTTCATAAGATCAACAATATTAGTTGAACCACCCGCACGAACAGAACCTTTAATAGAAAGTCCAGATTCTCTTCCCCATAGAAACACTGGCCTTTTATATGACTCAGCAATACTGTTTGCAACCAAACCCAAGATACCCGGTTTCCAATCAGTATGACCAGCAACAATCACATGTGGTATTTCTTCACGAGAAGAAAGCATACTTTCAATATGACGAGACAGAGATGCTGTTAGTTTTTTTCTTTCATCGTTAATTGTCATAAGATGATTCACTCTCTCCAAAGCTTCTTCTTCAGTGGTAGCTGCGAGCATATAAAAAGCATCGAGTGGGTGACCCATGCGACTTGCAGCATTGATACGCGGAGAAATCATAAATCCAACATCATCTTCAGTAAGAGTTCTTTGGGCTATACGCATTTTTGAAAGAAGAGTAATAAGTCCTATGCGCGGAGATTTACGAGCAACTTTAAGTCCATATTGTGCTAATACACGATTTTCACCAATAAGTGGCACCATATCAGAAAGTGTTGCTATACCAACCATATCAAGAAGCCACTTTTCCCAACCAGGCACAATACCAAAATCACCAGTCTTCAAAAGTGCCACAACTAATTTCCATGCAATAGCTGCTCCACACAACATATCAAATGGATACTGACTTCCAGGAAGTTTTGGATTAACGATTGCATAAGCCGGGGGCATACCGTTGTGAGGTATATGATGATCAGTGATTATGACATCTACACCAGCGTTAGTAGCCAAAGCAATCTCTTCACTATCAGTAATACCACAATCAACTGTAATCAAAAGTTTTGCTCCATTTGCAATAAAACTCTCAATAGCTTCGACGTTCAAACCAAAACCTTCATGATGTCGGTGTGGAATATAATTTTGAAAGTTTGTATAACCAATTTTTCTAAAAAAATCGTGCATAATCACTGCCCCAGGTATACCGTCAGCATCATAATCACTATAAACAACAATCAATTCTTTATTTCGTATAGCAGCATGAATACGATCGGTTGCCTTTTTCATATCCGGCAATAAAAACGGATCATATACGTGTTTATCAAAATCAGGATTGAGAAAAGCTTCTTTATCACTATCGGTTATCAAGCCTCTCTTTCGTAACAGTGTTTCCTGAAGTTCATGCAACATATGGTGCATATATTTTAACACGTATATAATAGAAGTATGGATGATTGTATTTTTTGTAAAATCGTAGCTGGAACTCTTCCCTCATATAAAATCTGGGAAGATCAGCACTTTTTGGCTTTTCTTGATATAAATCCTCGCGCACCAGGACATACTCTTGTCATACCAAAAAAACATTATCGCTTTGTTTGGGATGTGCCGAATATTGGTGAATACTTTGAGACAGCTCGTAAAATAGCAAAAGCCGAGCAAAAAGCTTTTAATACTGAAATGATCTACGCTCGTGTAAGTGGCGAAGATGTTCCCCATGCTCATATTTGGATATTTCCAGGATCTCCTCTTCCAGAAGATAAAAAAGATTTTGAAGGGAATATGAAGAAAATTATAAACGCCCTTTGATTTTTGTAGTAAAGAAAAAAGACCCTCAATCCGCCGAAGCAGACCGAGGGTCAAAGTGTCCAAGGGACAAAGGATCAGGCCATAGTCGCTGAAAGCGACGTAGGTGCCGGAGCCGAAGTTTCCGAGGATTCAAGAACAGAATTGCGAGAGAACACCTGGCGGCCACCGAGACACCGGGACGGGAACTCGACGGAGAACGCACTGACGTCCCAACCGCCGTCGTACCAGGACACGCGGACCGACCGGAGCACACCAGCGAGGTCCTTGATGTAGAAGATATTGGCGTAGCCGTTGTTCAAGAGAACACCGTCTTCACCTTTACCCCGCTTCTCCATGAGGGAGAACATCTCGGAGAGCGTCGTTTCCGACTTCTCCACGCCGCCGAGTTCGGCGATGATGGGACCGTCCACCGAGGACTGCCACAACTTGTGGTAGCGGAGCGTCTGTTCACTGATCGGGTCTTCGGTCTTGCCGTCACCGTTCAGGAACCAGGCGGTGAAGTTGTCGCCGAGATAGCTGATCTTGACCTTGGCTTTGCGGCCAGTGTCACGAACGAACTTCTCTTTGGCGAGAAACTTTGAGGTGGTAGCTGCGACTCCGACCGTCGAGACGAGCTCGAGGATCGAAGGTGTGAGTTTCGGTTGCGCCACTTGCGTGACTTGGCCGTTGGTCCAGCAGGGCTCCTTGCGGAGAAACTGCTTGAGCTGTTGTTCCCACTGGTCGCCGTCCTGGCCACCGAGGTTCACGATGAGCTGATTGAGCGGTCCGGTCGTGAATTCGCGGAGCGCTTTGCTGAGCATGATTTCCATGGTCAGTTTCCTTTCGTTTTCCTCTACGCCGAGGAGGCACTATAGGCCGGTATGGTCATAGCGAGGAGAGGCCTCTGCCATATTCTTTGGCTAAGCCACTTTTCGCTATGACCAACCGATTTAAAAAAATCGCCTACTGGGTCGCAAATCTGTATCAAGGAACTTACATCTATATTATACACCCAATACGACATAATGTCAAGTGATTGTGGTAATACTCTAACCCAACAAAGCTTCGATACCTAGCAAGGTTTTTTGGGCTAAGAAATCGAGCATAGCACCACCAGCGGTGGAAACAAATGTTATGTCTTTCTCCACACCAAGCTCAGCGATAGCAGCAAGTGTATCTCCACCACCAACAACACTATGGCCACCTTGTTTTGTTCTTTCAACGATAAAGTTTGCGATTTGTTTGGTAGGATCAACAAAACCTTTTTCATAGTTTCCAAGAGGTCCGTTCCACAAAATAAGATGTGCTTCAGAAATAAACTTTTGAAGCATAGAAATAGTATCCGGACCAGCATCAGAAATAGTTTGTGTTTTTGTCACACTCTGATAAGAAACCGTAGAAGTTTCCCCACCTTCTTTTACAATCACATCAATTGGTAACAATATCTTTTTTGTTGCAACCAAATCTTTAGTATCAAAAACACCGTCCGAAACAAGAGACTCGCCGATCTCGATTCCAGCTTCTTTGTAAAAGTTGTGTGCTAAAGCACCACCTACAAATATTTTATCTGCGACAGGTAATAGTGTTTTTATCAAAGGTAATTTTGTATCAAATTTTGCACCACCTAAAATACAAAGAAAAGGATGCTCTGGGGTAAAACAGACCTCGAGTTGTTTCACTTCTTCTATAAACTGAAAACCTGCATAGTGTGGGATATGTTTTGGAATACCCACAATAGTGGCATGAGAGCGATGTGATACCGAAAAAGCATCGTTCACATATAAATCCCCAAGAGATGCAAGTTTTTTTGCAAAAAGAGGATCATTTTTCTTTTCTCCATCATAAAGACGAATATTTTCAGAAAGAAGTATGTCACCAGGTTTCAGTGTATCAATACCCTCTTTACCAGATTCAATAATATCTTCACACCAATATACAGACAAACCTTTTTCTTTCAGATAATCATACACTGGTTTAAGTGTTTGATTTTCACTTTCTATATGAGAGATAATCACTATACGAGCACCAAGTTTTTGCAAAAAATCTACAGTTTGCATACTTTTTCTAATACGATAATCGTCACGAACATTTCCATCTACGATAGGAACATTGAAATCAAGACGAAGTAATACTCGTTTACCTGATATATCTTTTAAATCTTGTATCGAAGGGAGAGAAATCATATTAGCTATTTAGAATTTCGATAATTTGTTTAAGTGAATCTTTTTCAAGACTCTGACGTCCCACAAGTAAACCATCAACATGACCTATATTTACAATATCGCCAGCATTTTCTGTTGTAACTGCTCCACCATACAATATAGGCAAAGAGTGTAGACCAATACCCTTAAATAACTCACTAATAGTCTTTCTTATAAAAAGACTCATCTCATGCACATCATGAGCCTCCATAGCAGTAGGAGCTCCTATAGCCCATACAGGCTCATAAGCAATAATCACATGACCAATATGTTTTTTACTTAATCCTTTAAAAGTATTCTCGATTTGATCACGCAAAAATGACAAATGCGTTCCATTGTCATTTCTAACATCTTCTCCAATACATACGATAGCAGTAAGACCGACATCTAGAGCGGTATGCATTTTTTTATTAACAATCTCATCAGTATCGCCACGTTTACGACACTCCGAATGCCCTACCAGACTATGTGTCGCTCCAGCATCGATAGCCATAAGTGCTGATATCATACCCGTATGCGCGCCCGATCGTTCTGAAGAAACATCTTGAATACCAAGTCCTATTCGTTTTGATTTTTGAGAAGGAAAACGTCCTAAATATACAGAAGGAGGACATATAATAGTCGTGACTTTATCAGCTTCAGATGTATATTTAACACTCGTACGCCACAAACTACGCGCTTCGGCTATTGTAAGAGGATTCATTTTCCAGTTTGCTACCAAAATATGTCGTTTTGCTTTCATAATAAACAGTATATCAAAGATTATTTAATCTCTTGCCATGAAATTACTGTATATTCGTCAGTAGTAAGTGGAAAAGAAGGAGGTGGTGCATAGAGCATATTGGTATCGTATACCAAAGAACGTGTGGTATATCCTGTACCATCAGTATACGCAAAGCCATAACGCTGACTGGTTGCAATCATGCCATAAAGTGTAACGGATGAACGAATATAACTACTACCGCAACTACTTGCATAATAGTACCTTCCAGCACGACCGTTTTGAGCAATCAGAGCCGCATCGATACGCATCGTATTTGCTGAATCATATCCTATATTTATATTTCCTTGAGCAATAAGGGCAAGAGCGTCAGTGCCATCATAATTCGTATAAATCAAATTATTATTGATCGTAATACTTGGCGAAGTAGTGGGGATAGGAAATTTTGCTGCCACAACAGTAATACGAGCACCGTTAATTTGACCCTCTACCCATATATTGTCTTCCACAAAAATAAGTCCATTTGAAGGATTTTGGTAATTTCCAACAAAAGTTTGTCCGTTATTAGTACGAATACTCCAACTACCCCAACCAGCCGTCGAACCACCACTACTATTTGAAGAACACGTATTTGAAAGACTCAATAAATTAGTGACTTTATATACATCATAAGTATCATCTATCTTAAATACAATCCTATAACCCTGAGCACCAGATGAGGTTAGATATTTTCCCCCACTCTGTGCACTTGTTTTAATCGCCGATAAATCAGAAGTAATTCCAGCAAAATCTACTCCTGCCACAGGAAACTGTCTTCCTGCTTTAAACACATCGAGTCTACTAGGTACTGCCGTTGGCGGATATGGATCAACAGGAAAAACTTGTGTGTACACACCAAAACGTGCTTGTCCTCCAGTATCGGGATCTACATAAGTTGATTTTGCACTTGTAACAGTATTATAAGCTACACCATCAAAACGTATACCTCCATTTGAATGTACTGGTCCGAGAATTTCTGTTCCAGCACCAAATCGTATATCAGCATTGGCGACTATAGCGTATTTTGCTATAGAAGGTTTTGCAAATTGAGCTCTAACTTTTCTATATGTTTGTGGATACATATCAACAATTCCTTTTGATTCAACCGTAACCAAAGTTGAACCAAGTAAGGGGGGCGTAATCGTAAGTTCATATTGTCCGATACGATTACCATTTTTATCATTGAATACATGAACATAAGGAGGTGTTGAAGTGCTACCGTCAGTATAGTCTTGTGGTGCATGCGCCAAATGCCAACGATAATATTCAATACCCGCTTCGGCAATCTGCAAAGCTTGTTCTTTATAAGAAAAAGTTCGCGTTACTTTAATCTGCGTACCAGACCAAGAAATAAGTGCTCCGACTATAAGAACTGAGATCGAAGCGAAGACAAGAACTGACGGAAGTATAATACCTTTTGAATAATTGTATCTCATAGATTATCTTTAAGATTACGAATCACCACTTGAGTAGTAAAAACTTCTGTTCCAACAGGCAGTGTGATTTTAATCAAACGAACATACTGCGGATCAACCGGTTGTGTAAGTGGAGACGATGTACCAGCATAGTCACTATCAAAATAATCAAATAGTGTTACACCTGAAGAAATATTTGTTAAAGCAACAGATACCGATGAAGACGCCGTATAAGTAAGTGGATTTCCCACAGGATGTATTTCTGATCGATATAAAATATCACTTACAAGATAATATCTAATCTGTTCTTTTATACCATCGTAATTACTGTCACTATAAAAAGTGACCGCTGTAGAGCTTGCCTCAAGAATAGGAAAGGTTCCCGTATTTGATAAAGAGGCACTGCGCAATTCACTTGTTAGTTTCTGTAAAGTAGATTGTACTGACTGAATAATTTGCATATCTGAAGAAATATTTCTATTAAGAACAAAAATATCTCTCGAAAAAGTAGTTACGGCAACAGAAAGAATACCAATGATTCCGATACTTACAATCACTTCCATCAAAGTAAATCCTTTTTGGTATCTATTCATGGGTTTAGTGTAACAGTTACAGCGTGATAACCACTAGAAGAAACTGTGTACTCTGTAGTCGAATCTTGATAACCAGGCTTTGTAACAAAAATTGTATACGTACCACCAGAAAGCCCCTCAAAATATGTCTGTCCAGGAGGAGAACATGGCAAACTATATGTAAACGATATATCTGATAGTACAGGTGTTACTGACACATCATTTGTGTGCAAGAATATTTTATATCGTAAAAAACGAGCACCATTTAATATCGAAGCGATGCTTTGACCTGGAACCGTGTAGTATGTAGACGCTGTACCGTCTGGTCCACTAAAATTCCATGTAGTGTTATCGTTATTGGAAGCCAATTGTATACGCACAGAATCAACACCCACAGAGCCAGACTGGCTTGCCGGAAGCCAAGAAATATCATATATACTACTCGTTGTGCCTAGATCAAAAGTCATTGATTCAAGTTCTCCACTTTGAACATACACACCCGAAGAAGAAGCCAAAGTTAGTGTACCAAGAGGCGCATCGGTACTTATATTCCCATCTGTACTCGAATATGTTGTCCAATCAGTATCTATATGAGCGCCTTGGCCAGTTACTTGAGAAGAGCTAAAGCCTGCTTTATCAAGACGCACCGTTGCACCACTCAAAGGAACTTCTGTTGTTCCATCTACAACAGTAACCAAAACAGCACCAGGATTTTTTGGTTTAGTAATAAGATTTACTTGAACTGAGCTATCTGGAGAAAGTGTAAACGGCATACGAGGAATTGTACCCGCAACAGCGTACTGAACATCACTCAGTGTCACAAAATACGTATCCCAAGCCAGATTTAAAAGGTTATATATCCCAGAAGCATTGGTATAGTAAGATGTCGTAGCAAAAGACAATACTGAAGGTGAAGTACCAATAAGTTTACTTCCTGTCACAGAAAATTCCGCATCTGCAATAGGCTGGCACATACTATCGAGAGTAGACACATATACCCTTCCCACTCGATCAATCGAAAAACTACTCTGTGTCACTTGTTGTAAAACAACGGTTGCATGAGGCTTTAAAGGATTTGGATTACTTGGAGCACCAGATAAATATGTACGCTCTGTAGAGTAACCTTGTTTTGAAACTGTTATTTCATAACTCTCATTTGAGGGCGGTGCATCTACAATCTGAACCATGCCGTTAATATCTGTGATTTCGTCAATACTAAGATTTGGTACTACAAAATTATTAACAATATGTACATTGGCACCTTGAACCGCTTGTCCATTGGCATCAAATACCTTAACAAAAAGCGCCCCGTTACTCGATGATGTTTCTAATCCCCGAGGAGAAACTACGGTTGTAAGAGTAAGCGGTGTCTCATGCTGACAGTTAGTACATGCAATTTCTATAGCAACTGTTTTATAGTCCGCAGGAGAAAGATCGTTAGGAGAACCACCAATCGTACCATCAAACATATCGTCTGTATTACGAACGGTTGTTGTGGCACCAAATACAAAACCATTGCGAGTTAAAGTTTGAAAACGATCTATAGTACCAGCAGGAACACCGTTCCGTATGCCAATATTGGCATACGGCATATTTCTTATAATCTCAAACTGTTCACGAACCAAAGCGGTAGCAACGGTATGCGCACGAGAACTTCGTATCACCTTCATAACTTCTACATACCCAGTATATACAGCAATTGATATGCCAATAAAGACAGCTATGGAAACTAATAATTCTACTAATTTCATACTATTGTATGGCGTCTCCGATCGAATAAATCGGCCCGATCATAGACACAGCAAAAAATCCCACAGCAACGCCAATAAGAACAATCAAAAAAGGTTCGATGATGGTCGACATGTCTTTCGTCTTCTGTTCGACCTCAGTTTCATAAAATACAGCAATATTGGCTAGCATTGGCGCCAATTGCCCTGTCTCTTCTCCTACAGCAACCATTTCAGATACGAAAGCGGGATAAAGCCAATCATAAGTAGTAAAAATAACAGCGATTGGTTCACCTTTCTCAACAGCGCCTCGTACGTCTCTTAGAGCATTTTTATAGTATGAATTTTGTATAACATCGATCGTAATATCTATAGCCACAAGCACATCAACACCGGCAGTTAAAAGTGACGACAATGTACGAGTTGTCTGTGCCGAATTGGTATGTTTTACAAGTGTACTTACTATAGGAATATGTAAAATTATAGTATCAACAATACGTCCACCCTTACTCGTTTTACTACCAAAATAGAGACCTACAATCGTACAAGCAAAAACAATAATAACCAATAACCAGTGATTCTTAAGAAGATCACTAACTGCTATAACAATTTTTGTTGAAATTGGTAATTCTACATTGAGCTCTTTAAATGTGGCCGTGATTTGTGGTACTACATAAGCCAACATAAAAAATGCTATACCACCCATAGCGGTAACAATAACTGATGGATACATGAGAGCCCCACGAATCTTGCGGATCAATTCATAAGAGCGTTCCATTTGTACACTTACTGTTTTTAGTGACTCAACAAGAGAGCCACTCTCTTCTCCTGCGCGAGTCATGGCTATAAAAAGTGGAGAAAATACCCCACGCTGATTCTCAAGCGCACTATATAGTGTTGCACCCCCCGAGATTTCTTTCCCAATATTGTTTAAAACTTCTTTTAAACGTTGATGTTTTGTTTGACGCTCAAGTACAGTCAAAGCTCTTGATATAGAAAGTCCAGCTCCAAGCATAGCACTTAGGTTTTTTGCAATAAGAATCTTTTGATGTGTTGAAATGTGAGAAAAAAGCTTTATATTCATATATTATTCTGATATTACCCGAAGCACCTCTTCGATCGTAGTGATACCTTGTACTGCTTTAACAATACCGTCTTCAATCATTGTAGTCATACCCTCTTTTTTTGCTTGATCTTCGATTTCTTTTGGAGTACTTCCCTTGATAATCATACTCTTAATAGTTTCAGTAACCTTTAACACCTCATGAATACCAACACGACCAGAAAATCCATCCCCTTCTACAGCATGTGCTCTTGGTTTCCAAAATGTAATTGTTTCCCATGTTGCTTCAGCATCAACTAATTTTTCATTTTTAAGTACCGACAAAACACGATCAAGATCTACGCTTTTTTTCAAGACTTCTAATTCTTTTTTATCCAATACATAAGATTCTTTATTGGGGGTAAGTTTTCTAACCAAACGTTGCCCAATAATTACATTTAAAGTTGAGACCAAAAGAAAAGGTTCCACCTGCATATCAATAAGTCGTGGTATTGCACCTGCAGCAGAGTTTGTGTGAAGTGTAGACAGCACTAGATGCCCTGTAAGAGAAGCGTTAACTGCAAGTGCTGCAGTTTCAGTATCACGGATTTCACCAACCATAATAATATCGGGATCTTGACGAACAAGAGAGCGTAAACCGGAAGCAAATGTAAGACCTATTTCAGGCTTAACTTGTGTCTGGTTTATACGCTTCATTTGATATTCTATAGGATCTTCAATCGTAGAAATATTTACATCAGGAGTATTGACGATATCAAGGAGAGTGTAAAGTGTTGTAGTTTTTCCAGATCCAGTTGGACCAGTTGTAAGTATCATACCAGTCGTCAACGTAGTTGCGTGATGAATTTCTTCGAGACCACGACCATGAAAACCAAGGTGTTCCAAAGTAAATCCTGATGAATTTTCTCGCAACAATCTCATAACTGTTTTTTCTCCATAGTAAGTAGGCAAAAGTGAAACACGAAAAGCTACTCTTTCCCCATCGGACTCAAACTTAAAGCGACCATCTTGAGGCAAACGTTTTTCATCAAGCTTCAAGTGAGCCAATACTTTAATACGAGCCGTAATAGAAGGACCAATACGTGCAGGCAATATAATAGCATCATGCAACATACCGTCGATACGATATCTTACAATCATCTCTGTTTCTTGGGTTTCTATATGTATATCAGAAGCATTTTGTATGATTGCGTGTTTAAGTAAAGTATCGACGACACGTACTACAGGCAAATCCTCTGCCATCTTTGTAGGATCATCGATAAGTTTTATAGCGTCAGCTTCATGTTTGATAATATCGCCAAATTCTGCTTTAAGACTTTTTTGATACTGAACGAGAGACATCTTTATAGACGTCGTATCAGTAAGGCGGGGCAAAATACGCAAATTAACTTTCTTTTTTATAAAATCAATTGCCGAAAGATTATTAATATCCAACATAGCAACCTCAAGAGATCCATCATGTTGTGCAAAAGCAACAATATTGTTATTGCGCGCAACAGGTTCTGGAATCAAAGCCAATATTGCTGAATCTATTTTTAAATTTTTTAAATCTACATAAGGCACACCCAATACTAAAGCTTGAATACGACGATAATCGTCTTCGGACAACTTACCCGACTGTATAAGAATACGAGCAATATCTAAGCCCGACTCTTCAGCTTTTTTTTGAGCATCATCAATATCAGCCTTCGATACAAGCCCTGAATCGTTAAGAAAGTTTATAAAATGATCGTTTTTCATTGATTAAAATTCAAAAAATCTAGAATTACCAATCGGTATACTTGCACTACAAGTTTTTGTTACACCCCCTGATGTAACTTGCACCATTGCAGTTTTTATACCACTTGTATCGTATGTCTTTTGACATATCTTTGTATTATTACACGATGTACTATCTACATCTCCAGACCATACATAACTATATGATCCTGTTGTTGGTGTCACATTTGCATTCCAATACACAGCTTTTCCAGTTACCCCTGAATTTACCCCCGCATTACAAGAAAGTGTAAATCCTATTTCTTCTGGTGTAGGATCAACTACATCAAGAATAAACGATGTAGAAATATCGTCTGGCAAACCACGTATCACTATTGTGTATTTTCCTTTTGCAACAGATTGATTAACTGTTAACTTAAGATTCGTCTGACATGTTGTACTGCATGTTTGAGGAGAAAATATTGCCGTCACACCAGTTGGTAATCCTTGTATCTGAAAATTAACAGGAGTAGCTGGTGCGCCAGCACGACCAACGGCTGATATAGTATTATCTTTATTGCCACCACGATCTATCGTCATATCACTTGCACTTAGCGTATAAAGACGAGAAGTAGCCAAATCATATTTAGCTACAACTTTTGTTACTTTTCCATATTCAACAGAATATGTTTTTTTACATAAACCAATGTTTCCATCACATTGACCATCGGAACTACCAGTTGGTAAGGCAGTAAAATTCGTAACCGCACACTCAGAAGCACCTATTTGATACGTACAAAAACCAAAAGATGTTAAATATTGTCCTGCAAGATATGTTGCATATACCGTGTGATTATTTGTACCTGCAGATATACCGGTATGTGTATAAGGATTTGTTGTAATAGGAGACAAATTATCTAATCTCATACTGGTACCTACTGGCGCACTTGAGGCATATAGATCAGTCCCCACTCTTTTCATCATGACCGAACCTGTTTGATTTAACGGTGTATACGCTAAAACAATCTTTGTAACTTTATTTATATCTGTATTGATAAGCATAGAACAAAAACTACTGTCACAATACACTCGATACAAAGGTGGTGATTGATACTGATTATTGAACTTACCAATATGAGCACACTCTGCTTGTCCCTGATCATACTGACAATAAGAAACATCAGTATCAAGTGTATATCCGGGTATGTTTTTAAAATACACAACTCTTTGTCCTGAATTTATGTTTTTAAATAGGATTGGATTACCAGACAAAGTTGCATTTGAACCATCTTGATTGTATATAGTTGTGGCAGTATCCACTCCAGTAAGCGAATTGATTGATCTATAAACTTTAACATGGGCCGTGCCGTCTGGAGCTTCTGTGTTGTTTGGACTATAGAAAAATACTGTTCTTAAAATTTTACCCTCTAAAGATCCACCCCAACCAGACCTAAATTCACATATATTTAATACTGTAGAACATTGATTACTAAAGTTTGAACTGGTAGTTTCTGTAAGTTTAGAGACTACATTACCAATACCATAAGTACCAAAATCATTACACTCTTGTTCTCCAAAACCATAAACACAAGTTCCTGCAAAAACCGTATATCCAGGAATACGTGTGACATAAGTTCTGATGACGGTACTGTACCCTGCTGTTGTGGTAGAAAATATAGCAGGATTTTGAGAAGTATTTACCGATGACAGACCTAAACCAGCATATGTACCAACAGGTACAGTATTTAGACTACCATCGAGACCTACACGTTCTATTTTTATCTGACTTTGAGACTTAGAAACATATCTCCAAACAACACGCGACACTTCATTTGGATAGATATTTATATCAAAACGACAAAAGCCATCACTGTTGCAATACCCAACTGTATTTTCTAATGTAGTATTTAAATTGTAACCACCATAAGAACCATCATCAAAATTAGTAATCAAACATTCTGGAGAACCTATATTATTTCTACAGGTTCCAACATACAAGTCATAACCATCAAGTTTTTTAGCATATATCCTCTGATAAAATTGATTGCCCGCAGATACTGGCGTTGTTGTAGAAAAAATATATGGATTAGTTACAATATTTTGATTATTTGGATTATCTAATCTAATAATTACTCCGGAAGGAGCTGAAGCAATAGTCTGATCTGCGCCTATTATTTCAACTTTTACATTTCCCGTAGAAGCAACGATTGGAGTATATCTCCACAAAACTCTTGTAACCTTATTGGTTGAAACCGTAAAATCTCTCCGACACATACCAGAGGTATCACAAAATCCAGAATTTGGAGAAACAGTTGTTGTATTGATATCTGTATAGCTAGTAATACCACAAACAAGACCCCCGACATCATACTGACAAGTACCAACACTCAAGTTATACCCTGCTATCTTAGGAACATACACTCTTTGTATTCCTGTTGTGGTAGCAAGAATTGCTGGAGTATTATTTACATCTACAGATGTAGCCAAGTTGAATCTCACAGACGGACTTTGTCCCTCTCTTTCTACAGAAATAAGATTTTGTCCTATTTGTCCTATACCTTGTGAACCCACGTAGTACCTAACAAACACTTTAGTTACTCTGTCGTTGGAAACTGGTATACCACCTGCACACCACGACGCATCACAAGTTTGATTACTAGCAGCACCCATGTTTACACACTCTTGACTACCCCTATCGTACTGACAATAACTTATATCCATACCAATTCCTGGGAGTTTTGTCGCAAATACATAATTTGAAATACTGGCAGACGGAACAACTTCAAAATACTTAGCGGGATTACTAGACGAAGCCAAAAAAGCATTTAATTGCAGAACAGTTCCAGATGGAGCACTTGAAGTTAGAAGATCATTGCCTGTTTTATAAATAATCACATCACCAGAATTTGTCGTTGGTGTAGGATTATTTTGAGAATTTGAAAGTGTATATTTAAAAGCGACTTTAGTAATTTTATTATTTGAAGTCACAACGTCTAAACGACATTTATTGTTGTATATATTACAAGACCCACTATCCAAAGCATTGTCTATGGTAAAACCTTGAAACGTAGTTATAAAACACTCACTTGTACCTATATCGTATGAACATGTACCACGAGAAATTACATAATTTGGTAAATATGTAGCATACACACTATGCGTTCCGGTTGTCATATTTGTCCAAAAATATGGATTAGCAGAAATCATAGTTGCATCATCTACACCAGATTGAGAATTACTTGGAGCACTTGAAGCATAAAGATCTTCTCCCACTCTCTTGGTTAATATTTGAGAAGATCCTGTTTGAGCTGGTGTACCTGTTGGTATATATCTAAAAGAAATTCTAAAAGAATTGTTTGCTGAAGAAACAGAGCCAACGGTATACCAACACATGTCTACATTACAATTTGCAACATTGAAATTACCATAACTTGTAACAGAACACATTGAAGCATTGCTGCTACAAGTACCAAATTGCATAGAATATCCAATAACTTTTGGAGCATATACTGTAAAACCGGAAGATGAAGTTGCTGTTACAAATGGATTAGTGGTGATATTCGTAGAACTTGCTGATCCGATTCTTATATATCCAACTGGAGCTGTTGCGGGCGTTTGGTCTTCTCCCAATCTCTCTATCTGAAGATTATATGTTGATCCAGAAGGAACATATCTTGAAATAAATTCTGTTACATTTCCTGCTGTTGTATTTGCAGAAACACGGTACCAACCATTTGCAAGAGACGCTGATACAGACACAAGATTATTACAATTGTTTGTACCAATTTGATACGTACAATACAAAGGACTTAGAGTGTATCCTTGCACAAAAGGAAAATACACAACCTGAGACCCTGTAGAAGTAGCAAAATTTATTGGTCTAGACACAGAATTAGCATTTTCTGTATTCAATTTAACAACATTTTCAATAAAACTCAGATCTGAACTTAAATTATCAATAAAAACTTGTGCGGTTTGATTATTTACACTACTGACGACAGAGACTGGCGTACAATTTGCACTGTATATACTACCTCCAGATGTGAGTTGTATAGAAGCATTTTTAATACCAAGTGTTGTATATGACTTAACAGCAGACACACCAGTACCTGTTAAGCTTTCATCACCTGACCACAATCGTGTATAACTACCAGATAAATTTGTTGAAAAGGACCATGTTACCGAAGTACCAATTGTCGTTTCAGAAATATTGGCACTACACGAAACAGATACTGCTCCCACTGGATCATATTTGAAAACCACCTTAGTAATTCTGTTAGCAGATACATTGTCAGTAAAGCTATTCAGGTCAACACGACACTTACCAATATTTTGATCACATCTACCATCCCCAATTCCAACAGGCATATCTGAAAATAGAGACACAGCACACTCTGAAGCACCTCTCAGATACGTACATGTTCCGTAAGATGTAGAATACTGTGGGTTGTATGTCGCGTATACAATATAATTCCCCAAAGACAAATTAGTCCATGTATTTGGATTAGTAGAAATCATTGAACCGGAATCTATGGCCGAGGCACTACCAACTGGAGCGGAAGATGCATATAAATCAGTACCAACTCTCTTTATCAAAATATCTCCTGTAGGAGCAGTTGGCACATCGTATCTCCATACAATTTTATATATAGAGTCTATTTGACTTGAACCTGTATTATTAAAAGAAAACGAACACAAACCCAGATTAGCATCGCAAGTGGCACTATTAAAAGTAGTAACGATACATTCTGGACTAGTAGTGTCATATGCACAGCTTCCGACTTTTATATCGTAACCACTTACAAAACGTGAGTAAGCAACATGATTTCCGGCGTATATATTTGAGAAAATACTCGGATTATTCGTTCTTTCATCAGAAAAATCTAATCTAAAACCAACAGAATTAATCCCCGTAGCAGAAATATGCACATCTCTTTTGGCTGTAACTTGAGCTTCACTCGAAGATGCAAAAAGACCTAAAAAAATAAAGACTGCGGTCAAAAAAAACAGACGCTTCATATGATAATTGTATCATGAATACAATCCCGTTATTCTCCACAACACAAAAAACTAAATACCCTTCTTAATAAGAGTATGGATCTCTTCTGTTAGCTCAATATTAACTTTAACCAAACGATGTACTTCATCTTGAAGTTTCAAAATAGCTTCGGCATCCTTAAATGTCTGTTCGGCCTGTTTATCAGAAGCTCTACTCAAAACTTGTTGTCCTACAGCCAAAATAGGCAAAGCCAGTAATTGTACAAGATTACTTAAAAAAAGAAGGAAGGTGAAAGGATATGGATCATAACTAAAATACCCAAAACCAATAGTCGCAAGAAACATCCAACCAAACATCCACAAACTCAAAACATAAAAAGAGGTCATCGTACCAAAATGCTTTGTAATAAATACAGCAAGAAGATTGTTTAAACCTGCATGCGCATGCTTAACAATCTTTGGATCATGTTTCTGTCTCTCACTAATCCAAGCGTGTGGTGTATGTGACGACATATTTTTTGAAATTAACTACTCTTTTTCTCTAAATCTTCAATAAGTGTAGTAGCTAAAGCTGAAGGTATAATATCTGCTTTAACAAAATATCCTTGTATTTTTTTCTTGAAATCATCGTCGAGGTCTGAACGACGATCAAGATTAGAAAGGAGATAAACTAACATATGATCATAAGCAGTATTGGCACGTAATTTATTTAAAAATTCTATACCATTTAGATTAGGCATAATAATATCAAGAAGCATTACGTCAGGAACTAATCCTCCAGAAAGCTGGCTTTGTGCACTTGCAGCATCGACAGCAGTAAATACTTGGAAACCTAGATTTTTAAGCTTAGTACTATACAGATTGATAATATTTTCATCATCATCAACTATGAGTATTTTTTTATCAGGGTAATTGATAGTCATATAAGTATTATATCACTTTAACGCTATGAGCAAATTCGAGATAGTTTACAAAGATAAACAATCCGGTCAAGACAACCACCACAAGAACCGTCACAATAGATGACTTATAAAGCTTAAACGCTTCACGAATCTTCATATCAACACCAGCAATACGATTACTCTTTAGAATTACAAAGATAGGGATAAGTAACACCGCCAACATTACAACTAAAACAAGAAGCATTATTTGACGAACTGAAAAGTTAGGAGATGATGCGATAACTTTATAAGCATGACTCATATCATACTGAGCCGTTGTACCTTCGATTGAAGACGTACTCAAAGCTTTTGTTGAAGTACCAAGCACCACTCCATCTGTATTTACAAATGCAAGAGTATTCACAGGAATCTCTTCTTCTATCAAAACTTCCTCTGTATCTTTATCAGAAGAATCTGCTACTGTAGACGCAGTTTTTGTTGGAGCAAGAGCAAATACTCGTGTGGCCGGTGTTCCAAAAAATTGAACAACAAATGTCGTTTGTTTGCCGTTGTATTGTCCTGTAGCTATTCCAATACCAACCTCAGTAAAATCAATACTCAAAAGATTATCTCTGTGTTTCGGTGAATGCACCCAAGCCTCCGAAACATCAATAGAATCAGTAAAATCAACGGCTAAGTTTTCTCCTGCATAATCATAACTATATCCGACCTTATCAAACCAAACCCAAGGTTTTTCTCCGTCTGGACCAGCATGAGAAAAATATGACCTCGCAATCATATCTTCCGCCTTAAGACGCGCAGCATCTTCAAGTAATTTATTTGGACGAAGTTGGTTCTCACCCTTTGAAACACGATAATTATTAGTTTCTTGTACCAAAACAGAAGAAATCACATCAGCCAAATACGAAGATCGAGGCATAATAACCTGCGTATAAACAATCAAACCGAGTTGCAGTACAAGAATAAATATAACAACAGCAATAAGAAATCCTTTACGAAATAGATACGGACGTAGTTCGTTTTGCAGTCGAGGAACAAAAAGATTTTTTATTAATGAAGTAAGAATCATGATAATCTAATTATATCGATGTAGCATTGAGAGCTCCTCGTGTTAGCGGTCCAACAAATCCCGTTGATGGAATACCGTGCGCAGATTGATAACTTTGAGTTGCCGCAAAAGTGATAGGACCAAAATAACCAGTAATTGGGCCTATAAAATAGCCTTCTTTCATAAGACGCTTCTGAAGTTCTGTAACATCACGATTGAAATCAGTACGACGTAAGTTTATCGAAAAATTAAAAGTCGAAGCACCCAGCACTTGCCCCTCAGGTGAATCGTCTTCTGGTAAGCTTGGTGTTGGTGTAATCGCTGGAATAAACACACCTCCTCCACCACCCCCTCCTCCACCGGCACTGGATTGCGGAGCAGAAACACTTCCACCACCTCCGCCGCCACCTCCATATCCAAAAGCCTGATCAAAACCAGCACTACTTACAAAAACTAATAAAAAAAATAAACCAAAGGTGTAAAAATACTTTCTCATATATACTAGAATAATATCATCCTATGAAATATGCCGCAATCAATATAATTATTCTTACCTGTATTATTTTATATGGTGGATTCTTACGTTTGTATAATTTAAGTGAACAACCCTATTGGATGGACGAGGGCTACACCATAACTGCAATTATCGGAACAAACACTGATTACAATTGTCCTATTTATTGCTATACGACTAAACATATCGCCAAAATATTAGGCAATGATGCATTTTCTTATCGTTTATTTGCTGTATTTATGGGTATTACCTTTATTATTCTTATATATTTAGTAACAAAAAAACTATTCACCCCTCCACACGCTCTTGTGGTGGCCACTATTACAAGTTTATCGTATTGGCATATAGCATGGTCAAGACAAGCTAGGTGGTATACCCTATTTCTAATATTTTTTTGGCTTGCTTTATTTTTGTTTTACAAAACCACAGAAATTAAGCCCTCTAAACAAAAAGTTCTTTACGGACTAGGCACTCTAATCTCTACACTCCTTGCGATATACACTCATCAGATTAGTTATATTTTAATCCTTATATACCTACTCTACGCTCTCTATCACAAAAAATATAAAATATTTTCACTGATAACTCTTATGGGTGCCGTCTTATTGATTTTTTATACAATACCAGTATCACTTAACTACGTTTTGCCATACTACACAAACTTTTTAATAAAAGAATACTGGCTTTTTATCATTCTTAGCATATATGGAATACTAACTGTCCCAGAACAATACAAAAAACAAATACATCTACTATGTCTAAGTGCAATCACTTTACTTGTATCACTTGGATTTTTTAACAATATTGTTAATTATCGATATCTACTAGTTATTACTCCCGCTCTATATATATTAGCCACAGTTGGCTTATTACACATAATACATTCGGTGCGTAATTTATATGTAAAAATATGTATAGGTATATTATTTGGTATAGGATTTTTTATAAGTCACGGAATTATCTTTCCTCAAGAAAACTATTTTCTAGAATCAGACACTCAAACCGCATCACGTCCGTACTATGCATATACCCCACAACCCGATTGGAATACTGCATATGATTTTATACGTACACATAAAAAACCTACGGATATAATTATTTCAAGTGCCCCACAGTTTAACTCCCTCTTTTTTGGAGAATCTGGGTATTGGCTTAATTTTGATTTATGGGGAAATCCTAAAAATATACCCGCGGAAGATCGTTATGTACGAGCTATATCTATACCAACTCTGGAAAATTTTATAGATATAACCTCAAAATCACACGGATACGTTATGTACGACTATATGGCACAAGATGGACGTATCTCACCTGATATACTTTCATATATAGAAACAAACCTTGAAAAGGTATTTTTTAAATTTACAAATCCTTATTCACAGATTTGGATATACCGATTTTAATTTATACTATACAAACATGATTGCTTCAAAAAAATTACAGCTATTTCTTGGTGTTGTTATTCCAATCGCTATTATAGTTGTAATACTTATTTTAAATGTCAGACCTTTCGGTTATAAAGAACAATATACTCTTATTGCAGGATCAACAGAAGATACTTTTGGAGAACTTTATCTTGAGGGATCAGAAACTCTAAGCGAGAAGCTCATATCTCCCGACGGAAAATCATATAGAGAATTTTCTCATATTGCTAAAGTTATGTTTCGTCCAACATGGTATCTCAGTACAATAAATATTGAAGCGGCAGTAGACGGTGATAACATAGAAATTATTTCTCCACGTACAACATGGAAGCCAGGAGATATTACTTGGACTACACACTGGAATTTTGAAAAAGAAAAACCTACTGATCTTATTGGTTCAGCTTTTCATTTTGATAGATGCACGTATTTTGATGGAAACAGTAAACTTGATTTGCCTGAATCAGAAAATATATTCGAAACAGGACCAATATCAATCTATGCTTCATGGAAACCAGAGAGTGACTACCCTTTTCAACAAATTATTGGAAATTTTAGTTGGGAACTTAGACAAGATCGTGACGCAGTCACTCTTCAAATCGGTAGAATGGATCATGCAAGTGGTACTACTCACTTTGTACGTTATCCTATACAGCCAGAATTTTTTAATAAACAACATACAGCTCTTGCTATCTATAATCCATCAGTAAACGGTGGTTATATGGAATTATACGTAGATAATATATTTGCAGGTAGAACATATTTTGGAGATTCACATATATTTCCAGACTACAACGAAGGCTTTGGACTTTCTTTTGGAAAAAGTTTTCACACAGGTAGCACCTTTTTTAAAGGCTGCATTTACGATGTTCGTATAGCTGATTATCCAGTGATTACTCATAGCAATAAAACAAAATTTACTACATACGAACAAGAAAATCGCCTCTTTTTATTGAGTCGTGGCACAAGCACCTTACGTTCTGTAATTCTCCATGTTACAAAATAATATAATCATAGGAAGAATATTTGTAGTAAGTTTGGCTTGTATTGCTCTTATCAATATACAAAGCTTTTTTCAAAAACCACTGCCCTTTTGGATACATACCATACTTATATGTATTACTATGCTTTCTGGAGTATTTATATATTCGCAAAAACAAATTGTAAAAAATACTCCGAAATTACAAATACAAAATCGACACACTAGGCTCGTACTTATAACCATACTCGCGGGATCAGCCGTACTCTACCTCTATGGATTAGGACATTATAGTTTTCAAATGGATGAGTACTACCATGTAGCCGTATCGAAAACATATTTTGAAACAGGAAATATATTCACTATCGGCACAACACCATACACCAGATCTGCACTAACTTCACTTATCACAATCGGATCACAATATATATTTTCTAATATATCACCAAATATACCCATCGAATTTGCTTTACGTTTCCCTTTTGCTCTTTGTGGTCTTATTAGTATATTTTTTGCTTTTAAAATTAGTGAAAAAATTACCACAAAAAGCAACGCTCTGCTTATAACTCTTTTTATAGCGACCGAAACATACCTCATGTATTTTTTCACCTATACACGATTTTATGCTCTTTCAATAGCACTCATTTTAGCAATGCTCTATCTCTGTATACATAGCAAAAACCGTGGCATAACTACATTTATCTGTATCCTTATTTCATATACTGGATATTTATTTGTATCTGAATATTTTTTATTTATTACCTGTTTCTTTGCTCTACTTTTTGTATGGAACTTTGCCGAAAAAGAACAAAAAAGTCGCCTTCCTTTAATAATTGGTGCTGGGATACTGGCCGGAGCAATTCTTGGAACACTGGTATACAGAGCTAGTATAGAAAACGTGTACAATCCTTTTGCATGGAATCTAAATACAGGAACAGCCCGAAATATGATGTATTGGTTATATATAAATTACGGACCAATGCTTATTGTTCTTGTATCTATTTTTATAGGATATCTCTCTACATGGAAATACACGCTTCCTCGTCTAACATCTCAAAATATTATAAATACATACGTCATAACAAACTTTCTTTTCATATTTATATACGTAGTCAATGTACCTTTCAACTTTACCTTCCGGACAACTCTTTTTGTTTTACCTTGTATTTTTATCTTATATATAATCTATCTGGACAAACAATACATACACACCAAAATAGGAATCCTATTTATCATCGGTTTACTCGCAAACAATATCTATATGTCCATAAGATACCACGCAGATTCAGTAGGAGAACCATATCATCCAACCAAATTAGTATATGAAAAAATTGAAATTATTACTGACACAAAAGATCTTGCACGATACATAGCATCATATAGTGAAACAATAAAAAAACCCGAAGCGATTATATACATAGGCCTCGGAGATACACTATTACGTTATTATCTTCCTAAACAATTACAAGATATACCGATCACTGCATTTCGTTACAGTAGAGAATACGATTCTAGACTATCTGACCTAACTTCTTTTATCGAAGAACATAAAGAACAAAACTTACTCGTTGTTATAAGTGCCAATGCCCTACCTTACAGAAGAAATGAACTCTATGATCGTATTTACAAAAAGTTTTATGTTACCGAAGCAAATCCATCTCTCTCTTCACATATTAAAGAATCACCATATTTCACCAAACTCTACACTGCCAAAGATGGGTATTCACTTATTTATCAAAATAATGCTGGATACATCGCTCCAACCTTTTCTATTGAATAATTTGATACATCAGGAATAGTGATATTAGATGTATTCATAAAATATTCGAGTTTATTTCGCAAATCGTTGATATCTCCAAGTGTAAAAATAAACTCTGACCCAACAATCTCAACATGAGCAGGAATATTTGATACAAGAGGAATACATCCGCAAGAAATAGCTTCTAAAAGTGACATACCGAAGCTTTCTTGACGGCTTGCAGATACAAAAATACGAGCCTCAGCGAGATATTTACGCATACGAATATCTTGACGATCAATCCAACCAATAAATTCTCCCCCGCCCATAGATTCCAATTCTTTTCGATATGGACCGTCACCCACTATAACCAAACTCCATGCTGGATTATTGATCATTTTCATAGCTTCTATAACATCTTGAACGCCTTTATCTTTAATCAAACGACTCATAACTAGTACTATATTTTTTCTTGAATAGACATCTGATACAGCTTTAACATCCTGATTTATAGAAATAGGATTTGGTATAACTTTTATATGTTCTTTTGAAATATGAGGAACGATAGACACAATTCTTTCTTTTAAATATATAGATGGAACAATAATATATTCAGCGGAAAATATAATACTTTTCCATATCGGCGAAATACAACGATATAGGTACAAAAAGCGCGGATTGTAATACAAAACGTCACTACCATGTGCATGTATAACATACGGAAGTTTGTATATTTTATTAAGAGCATAAGCTATCACACCAGTTGGCACAATAAAATGACAGTGACATATATCATACTTATTTTGTTTTATAAGCATACGAGAATATAAAAAACCTCGTATTATAAAAATAATATGCTGCCATGGATACGACCTATCTTTACGCAATCTTCCTGACCACAATCTGTGTACACGCAATCTCTTATTTATTTCTTTACATCGAGACAATCCCCTATACCCCATAGTTACAACATCAATATCATATTCACCTGTTTCAGATAAAAAAGTGGCAATTGTACTACTTACAGGACTTGCCCCTCCTCCCACAGGAGGAAATTCACAATTAAGCACTAAAACTCTTTTCATGTGCGAACAATATTTTTAATATAATATCTTTTTTCAAAAGGAGAGACATGCGTATGTATACGCATCAATAAATCAATCACGATACCGAAACTAAAACAGATTACGCTCGCCAAAAAAAGAAAACCTGTTATAAAAAACCAACCATTTCGATTAAGACTTAGATTCCACATGATTTTTCCATAGACAGACCACATACCAGTAATCACACCACCGGCAAAAGCCCCGAAACTTATATACCCAAACAAATGCAGTGGTCTCTCAGAATATTTATATATAAACCATATATAAAGAAGATCTATGAGACCCCTTATAGTTTTAGTTATTCCATATTTACTTGAACCATGCAATCTTTCTCTATGATGGACCTCTTTTTCTCCTATACGATACCCTTTCCAACGAAGTAAGGTAAGAATATATCTGTGCATTTCGCCACCAATATCCAAACTCTTTATTGATGCTTTATTATAAACACGCAAAGAACAACCCGAATCATGAATAGGGTCTGCTATAAATATTATTCTCAAAAATCGACCGACACGTGTAAATACTCGTACTAAAAATGGATCCCTTCTATGAACTCTCCATCCAGCAACTACGTCATATTGTTTTGCGTGAAGAAGCTCTATAAGATTGGCAATATCTCGTGGATCATTTTGTCCATCAGCATCTAGCGTTACAACAATATCTCCTGTTGCATGTTTAAAACCAGCGTCCAAAGCAGTAGCTTGTCCATATCGACGTTGAAGATTGATTAGTGTTATAGAATTAAGCTTTTCTATTTCTTTTATCGAAGAATCGGTACTGCCGTCGTTTATATATATAATTTCATAATCCTTCGTAAGAGCTTCGATACAAGGAACGATTTCAGCGTGTAGATTGGCTATAGATTTCTCTTCATTGAATACAGGAATGATAACAGATATACGCATGTTAGTAGTATAACAAATAAAAAAGGCCCCAGTCTCTTGCGATTGTATTCGCTAAAAACTAGGACCTTGTGAAGAAACACTGATGTTGGCGTCAGCATAGAGCCATAAACACCAACACCGTGAGGATTAAGATCTTCCTCATGTTTCTCCTCCTTTCTGCCTCTGTATATATTATATCACATACAGCCATATTGTCAAATACCCTAAATGCTACCATGATTTCTTAACCAAAACCTCAAGCTTTTCAATATCAGCCTCTATTTTTTTAAGACCAAGCTCAAAGAATTTTGGATCTCTTACATTTATACCAATTCCAGAAAAAATATCCTCTGGAGAGGCACTACCACCAGCAGAAAGAAAATCTCTAATCTTTTTTTCAAAATCTTTATCTTTCTTATACATCACATACAAAGCATCAGAAATCAAAGCGCCAAAAGCATATGAATACACATAGAAAAACCGACGAATGTGATTCCAAGAAACAAAAAAGTAACCATCGTCTTCAGTAAGTTTAAATTGTGGCCCAAGATACGAATTCATATGTTTATTTAAAAGCAACACTATATCTTTTTTGGATATACTACCCTTCTCTCTAATCTGCATGTGAAGTTCATACTCAAAATTGAAACAAGCGATTTGACGAAACACTGTTGAGACAGAGTCACTGATCTTATTATGCAAAGCAACAATTTGTTCTCTAGGAGATAGCGTCGGTAAAAGTTCGTCAAAAACAAAGTTTTCAAAAAGAGTACTTGCTACCTCAGCTGCTGATATTGTGTAGTCTTGATAGAGTGGAGATTGTGCTTTAGACAATTCCGAATGAAAAGAATGCCCCATCTCATGAGCAAGGATTGTAATAGATCGAAAATCTGGCGTATGGTTCAAGAGCATCATGGTAGGAATCTTTCCTCCTCCAGCAGAATATGCACCCCCACGCTTACCAACTTTTGGAAAAACATCGACATGTCCTTTGATAAAAAACTGTTCAAACATGTTTCCGTATATAGGATCTACTTTATTAAAAGCTTTTTGTACGATATCAAAAGCCTTCTCAAATGAAATCTGTGTTGTATTGTCACCGACTGAAGCACCACGATCCCAATATGTAAGTGTTTTCAGACGAAGCATCTTTGCTTTGATGGCATAAAAACGGTGACCTATTTTAAAATTCTTTGTCACTGTTGATACTAAATTTTCAACAGTATCAAGCTCATTTTGATACCCGCACACAGTAGCTTCATATGGTTTTGTATACCCACGCAATTCGTCTTCTATCTTTTTACCAGTGACAATAGCGTTAATCTCACTTTCAGCAATATCTCCAAGTGACATAAGAGCTGTATTTATACTTTTTCCAAGAACATGACGATCTTTGGTAGATAATCCAAAAATTATAGACTGCGCCTCTGTCAAAGGCAATTGTTTACCCTTCCAAGTAACAGTTTTAGTGTTTAGTATTTTTTCAGTACCTTGTACCCACAATCGATGGGCTGGCATAGAAATCATTGTAAGAAGTTGTTCTTCTTTTTCAGTAAGGACATGTTTGCTTTGTTCAAAAATACATTTTAAAAAATATCGATAGTGTGACAGTACTTTACTTGCGAGATATTTTTTCTGAAGACGAGATTCAATATGTGTAAGTGCGAGCGTGAAAAAAACTAATTTATTTGATTGTTTATTTAACCACTCTGTTGTACTAGCAAGATGTGCACGTACTGCGGCATCACTACTATCAATATCTAGTCGAAAAAAGAAGTATTTAAAAGGTTTATGTACTGGAAGATCTAGTAGAGTTTCATAATCTTTTAAAGCCTTTAATAATTTCTTTTCATCTATAAGATAGTCTTTTTTATATGCGTATTTTTTAACAAAGGCATCATAGTCTTTCTCCACCAATTCCATATCTTTTTTAATCTGTGGATCTGTATCACTTTTGTAAAAAAGATTGAGATTCCATTTTGTCTGTATTTGTTTTGTATTCATGTGTTGCAAGGATAACATAAAAAAATCCCCCGAGATTATATACTCAAGGGATACGGTAATCAAATAGCAGATCACCTTCTACCATCTCCGCACCATCCAAACACTCTATTCTCCATCGATCGCCCAGAGAAGCAATACCGAGAGCCATCGATACTGATTTGGGTCCTTCAACCAAAAAAATATTATTCCTACCAGTACCCAATAAATATAGGGGTTTATTAGGATCATTACTCTCCATTAAGGCGCACACAATACAAAGAGGTACCACACGATATCCACGAAGTGCCGCTAGGGCTGGACAGTTATCTTGAACATGAGACCAAAACAAACTACCCGCACCATCTACGATTCGTATCTCAGGCTCAATAGCAGACAAACGCCTACACAAACTAGGACATATCGTGCATATATCAGAGTGTTTGATATGCCATACAACAAATGAAAACAAAAATGATTCTCTTTTACCATCTACCAACATATGATTACCTCCATAAAAAGGTTGCCGAACAAAACCCTAGAAACTCTATCCGTAAAAACATATAACGTCAAATATAGATGCCATAAAAAAATCCCCGCAGGACAACTCATGGGGGGACGCGATGAGCTGGACTACGGGGAGGAGCGTCAGAAAGAGCATGGAGGCGATGCTCGATCTTCAGCCGCGCTTCTATACAAACTAACTATCAATAAGATAGCATGGATATATAATAAGTCAACAGTTTACAAATATCGATACTTGTTGTAAGCTTTTTGTGAATCACTGTGTTCTTTTTCGTCCTTTCACACAAAAACCAAAACATGGAGGATATTCCGTGAAGAAACCTATTGGATACAAAATACTGTGGTGGTTTGGTAAAATTTTTGGATATCTCCTTTACGGATTGGAGGTAACAGGAACAGAGAACATCCCAAAACATGGAGGTATTATTCTAGCCGCAAACCACCAAAGCTACCTCGATTCCCCACTCGTAGCGCAAGCCACAGATCGCATGATCAGATTTATTGCTTTGGAGTTTACAAGCAAGATTCCCGTGATCGGTTGGCTCGTCCGACACTCTGGCGTTATTTCTATAAAAGGAGACGGTGCGACGATTCCTGAGATGAGGGTTTTCTTAAAAGAAACCAGAAACCTCTTGGACGACGGTCAGTGTTTGTTGATATACCCCGAAGGCTCTACCGGAGGAACGATAAGGGCTGGACAGAAAGGTATAGGACTCATAAGTCACAACTACCCCGTGATTCCGATAAGGATCAGAGGTAATGAAAAAGAATGCTACCGCAAAAGTCTGTGGATATTGTGGCCACACAGGATCACCATACACATCGGAAAACCGATAATTTTCGAACCTCACACACGTGCGCAAGACCGTGTTAGTATCATCATGGAGGCGATCATAGTCTTATAGACCACACAAAATATAGCCCTGACACAAGTTATGTGTCAGGGTTTTTTATATAATAATCTTTTCTGTCTCTAATACAGCAATATCTTGTGGAGTTGC
>CAYTZA010000004.1:0-24633 GCA_964442365.1 uncultured Candidatus Saccharibacteria bacterium
GGTAGTTCTTCAGAGGTTAAAATCCAGCAAGCTGTTATTTCTGGTATATATGCCCAAATAGACGCGACCCTTATAAAAGCACCTTTCAGTGGCATTGTAACTCGTCAGGATGCTCGTATAGGTCAGACTGTTCAAACGGGTGATGCTATTGTCGCTGTTATATCAGAAGGTGATTACGAAATTGAAGCTTATGTTCCAGAGCTCAATGTTTCTCGTGTCAGTATAGGGGCAGAGGCTACTATAACGCTTGATGCTTTTGGTCCACAAGATGTATTTAAAGCGGAAGTTACTTCAGTTGATTTATCTGAAAAAGTAATCGACGGTGTACCTTCATACAAAGTGAGATTAAAGTTTATTGACTCTGATCCCAAAATTAAAACAGGTATGACGGCAAACGTTTCTATCGCAACAAATACAATATGACACCTTTTAAGGTAGGTTTTTTTCTAGCACTTCGTCAGATACGTCGATCTAATCCATGGACGACACTTCTCATTATTTTTGTGATGATGCTCACCTTTTTAAATTTGGTTGTCATAAGTGGGGTACTTGTCGGACTGATTGCTGGTTCAGAAGAAGCATTTCGTTATCGTTACGCTGGAGATGTGATTGTTTCTAAATTGATTGAAAAACCATATATAGAAAGAACAACAGAATTACTTTCTGCTATTGAACAATCTTCAGGATTAAAAGAATATACTGTAAGGTATTTGCAAAGTGGTACTGTTGAGACAGGGTATAAAGATACGATTAAAAAAGACAACGAGGTCCGTGTCGCAGCTGGAGGACAATTTGCTGGTATTGATCCTGAGAAAGAAGAAAGGATGTTTCATTTGTCTGGATATGTAGTTGAAGGAGAATATCTCAATAATTCTGATTACGATATGATTATGTTGGGTGCGAATCTTTTGTATAAATATACACCGATTGATAGTCCAAGTTTTAGACCTTTACGTAATGTAGAACCAGGAACAAAAGTACGTGTAAGGATTGGAGATATTACCCGTGAAATGACAGTTAAGGGTATTGTAAAAACAAAAAGTGGAGAACTTGATCAGCGTATTTATATTAACGCCGCTCAACTTCGCCAGATGATTGGTCGCAATGACTTTAACGTCAATGAAATTTCTATTCTTCTAAATGAAACAGTAACACCAGAGATTTTTAGAGATAATCTTATTGCTCAAGGATTCGATCGGTATGCAAATATTCAAGTATGGTCGCAAGCTATCCCCCAATTCCTTGATCAGATTAAAACAACCTTTGGAATTTTGGGAAACCTTATCGGTGGTATCGGACTAATTGTTGCCTCGATTACTATATTTATTGTTATTTTTGTAAATATTGTGACGAGAAGGAAATTCATCGGTATTTTAAAGGGTATTGGTATTAGTCCGGAAACAATCGAGGTATCTTATGTATTCCAGTCTATCTTTTATGCTGTTATTGGGTCATTTCTGGGTATGCTTGTAGTGTTTCTTGTGTTGCAGCCTTTTATAGCGGCACACCCGATTAATTTTCCTTTTAGTGACGGTATTTTGGTCGCTACGATATCTGGTACTTTTATTAGAGCTTTTGTATTGCTTATTGCAACTTTGCTTGCTGGATATATACCTGCTCGCCTTATTGTTCGTAAAAATACCCTCGATGCCATCTTGGGAAGATAATATTGATATATGCTTATACATGTAAAAAACATAAAGAAAACATATACCGATGGGGTTATTGAAACTCCGGTATTGAAGGGTATAAACCTATCTATTGATCGTGGAGAGTTTGTGGCGATTATGGGTCGTTCTGGTGCAGGAAAGAGTACCCTTATGTACCAAATGAGTCTCTTAGATCATCCTACTTCTGGAGAAATGCTCATAGACGGTACTCCTACAGAATCTTTAAGTGAAATCGAGAGATCAGCTTTTCGTTTACAGCGTTTGGGTTATGTTTTTCAAGATTACGCTCTTTTGCCAGAATTAACTGCTGTTGAAAATGTCGCTTTGCCTCTTCTTATGCAAGGACGTAGTTTGCAAAAAGCACGAGCGATCGCTCAAAAATCTCTAGAGCGCATGAGTTTGGGACATCGTCTCAATAATCTTCCCTCACAAATGTCTGGAGGTGAACAGCAACGTGTAAGTATTTCCCGTGCTATTGCTCATGATCCTGAGATTATATTTGCTGACGAACCAACTGCCAATCTTGATTCTGAATCATCACGTATAGTTATGGATATCTTTTTGGAGCTTCACAAAAAAGGGCAGACTATTATTATGGTTACTCACGAAGAAGAGTATGGAAAGTTGGCTGGACGCATGATACGTCTTTCTGATGGTTTGGTAGTTGAGGATAGAAAGAAATAGGATAATTGACTTAAATATTACTTTTTTCTATAATAGATTTATACTCCCTTGTCACTTCGGTGATAAGCCGCGAAACCCCAGCAATTGCTGGGGTTTCTGCTTTTAATGTATAATATCCGCCAAATGGCAAAAATAGTGTATTTTAGCTATGAAGGAATTGTAAATAATGTATAATAAATATATGAACGAAATACTTCAAGCAAATATTTTTTTTATGATTACTAGTATTGCGGTTATTATAATCACAATACTCTGTGCAGTTGCTTTGTTTTATGTCGTTAAAGTTATACGCAATGTTGCTGAAATATCAGATACTGTGCGTCGAGAAAGTGAGGAGATTGCAAAAGACGTCGAGGCTTTGCGAGGAGAAATTCGTCAGAAAGGATCGACTGTATGGAGTACACTTACTACACTCGTCACTACATTTATTATAAATAAATTTAACAAACCACGTCATGAAAGAAAAAAGTAAAACATCACATAAAGCAGCTATAAGTATTGCTGCGGGATTAGTAACAGCAGCTGCTGCGGGAGCATATTTTCTATATGGTTCTAAAAATGCTAAAAAATACAGAAGCAATGTAAAAAGTTGGATGTTTAAAGCTAAAGGAGAAATTTTGTCAGAACTTGAAAAATTGGAGAACGTTAGCGAAGAACAGTATCATGCTATCGTAACTGCAGTAACGAAGAAATACGAAACGCTATCTGGTATTGATAAAAAAGATGTAGCTTTATTTTTGGCAGATATTAAAAAACAGTGGAAAGCTATAGTTTCTTCAAAAAAGGCTCGTGCCTCACGTAAAAAATAACAATTCAGAGGATACATCTTGGCATGAAGTAGCGTCTTGGTATGATGATTTGCTTCGTGGTGAAGATACGTATCAGTCTAAGGTCATAGCTCCGCATCTTTTGCGGCTCATGAATATATCTCGTGGTGAGAAAGTACTCGATGTTGCTTGTGGGCAAGGTTTTTTCTCGTCACTTTTTCATAAAGCGGGTGCTGAAGTTATCGGTATTGATCTTGGTGTGGATTTGATCGCTTTGGCAAAAAAGAATACGCCAGATATTACATACCACACAGCTTCGGCTGATTTTATGACTATGGTCAAAGACAAAAGTATTGATAAAGCAGTGATTGTGCTTGCTTTGCAAAATATAAAAACCGTACGAGAGACATTTGCAGAAATACGGCGCGTGCTTAAATCAGGTGGAGAATTATTTATCGTACTTAATCACCCGAGTTTTCGTATTCCTCAGGTATCATCATGGGGTTTTGAAGGTGATAAACAATATCGTCGAATCGATGCATATATGTCAGAAAGAGAAGTCTACATAGACATGCACCCTGGTGATACTAAAAAGGTACAAACTGTTTCTTTTCATAGACCACTCCAATGGTATGTAAAACACGCTGTTAAATCTGGTTTCGTACTAACTGGTCTTGAAGAGTGGATTTCTCATAAAGAAAGTCAAAAAGGTCCTCATAAAACAGAAGAAGATCGTATACGCAAAGAAATCCCACTATTTATGTGTCTAGTATTTAAAGTATCTTAAAGAGTGTCTTTTAGTTTGAAAGTTTTGTAGAGAGCAAAAAGACAAATAAAAGGAATAATTAGAAAAGCAAATCGAAGATTGTGAGTTCCGATAATAAAAAGAAGGGCGCTGATAGTCGTTGGTATGATTACATATGAAATGTGTTCAAGACTTCTCCAGAGTGACAGTAAATAAACTTGCTCATTTTTTATATTTTTAAAGAAATAACTGTCGGCCATGATTTCTATAAAACTAGCACCAATACGATTGATAAATAGAAGAATAGTCCATACCACAATTGAAGTACTTTCCATAAAGGGTATATAGGCTGAAGAGAGTGCAAGGATTAGTATTCCGACAATAAGAATTTCTTTTTCGCCAAAAACAGTGTCAGAAAGTTTACCAAGAGGTATTTCAAACAATACAAATGGGGTAAGCATAATAGTAAACATGATACCTATTTCTCCCCAATTGAAACCTATATACTGATGAAGATATATAGGCATGTATATAACCATAATTGCGTAGAACATTTGCAATATAGTGTTTACTACGACAATCGAAAATATTTGTGGGTGCTTAAGACTTTTACGAAAAGAAGACACAAGATTTATATCCGTATAGTGAGGATCCTCAAAGTGTTTGATAAGAAATATACTTACTATAAGCGGTATCATAAGTAGCGCTGAAAGGCCGTATACTAATCCAAACGATCCCCAAGAGAGTAGAAGACCCATGATCATGGGTATAATCACATACGCACTGTTAATAATTGATAGAAATATACCTCTGGATTGTCCGATTGTTTCGATTGAAGAAAAGCGTTCTATAAACACATCAAAGGATACTGAAAGAGCAGGTCGTATAGCTTGATGTAAAGCAAATATGGCGATTATAAGAAGGGGTTGTTTCGTGTATGCCATAAGTGCAAGACAACACATTTCAAGAGAGGCAAAGATAATCATGAGACCACGATTACCAAGTATACGAAGAAGATGTGGTGTGTAAGACAGGGTTATAAGTCCAAGTAGAGCGCCTATAGTGAAAAGAATACCAACTGTTTTAGCTGGTATAAAGTTTTCTAAAAATGTCGAATGTATATAAGCAATAAGAACAACATGGATAGCAAAAAATAAAGTTGCACCATATACATGATGTAAATCTTTTTTATTTTGACTAGTTTGAGGTGAAAGCGGAGTGGTCGCAGTATGTTCAAGTAATTTGTCCATAGCTATACACCAAGTATAACAGGAATGATGACTGGACGTTTAGCTGTCTGTTGAAAAAGGTATTTGCTTACATTTTCAGTTACGAGTTCTTTTAGGAACTCAAAGTTGATAGGATTCATGCCTTGAGAAGCATCTTCAATTGTTTTCTTTATTATATAACGTGTTTGCTGAAGAAGATCCTGAGATTCTCGTAGATATACGAAACCACGAGAGATAATATCGGGACTCTTTTTGAGTTTTCCAGTTGAAGTGTTTATATTTGCGATAATTACGAACATACCATCTTGAGCAAGGTGTTGGCGATCACGAAGTACTACTTCTTGCATATCTCCAATCGCAAAACCGTCAACCATCATAGGAGAATCAGGAGCTTTCTCTTTTAGTTTTACTAGTTTTGTACCCTGTTCTTGTATTTCTATGACAGAACTTGTGTCTGGAATTGTTATGGCACCTGGTGCCATGCCGAGTGATTCTGCTAGTTCAGCATGAAGTTTAAGCTGGTAGTGATTACCATGAATAGGCATAAAGAACTTGGGTTTGATTTTTTTGTGTAGCCACTCTATTTCGCCACGATTACCATGTCCTGTTGAGTGAATAAATACTTCAGAAGTTCGATAGTGAATAATACGTGCGCCTTGTCTAGCAATATTATCTTTGAGTTTTTGAACAGTCTTTTCGTTTCCAGGGATAATAGACGAAGAAAGAAGTACTGTATCTCGAGGTCCAATACGAATAAATTTGTGATTCTTTGTTGCCATGCGCATAAGAGCAGCAAATTCTTCTCCTTGAGCACCTGTTGATACGATAATAATACGATCAGGAGGGTAACGATCAATATCCTGTGCTTGGATTATGGTGTCTTTTTGCGTATGAAGCATATTTGCCGCTAAAGCAATTTCAATATTAACTTTCATACTACGTCCTTCGACGACAATTTTTTTGCCATACTTCTCAGCGATTTCAACAATTTTTATAAGACGTTGAAGTTGGGAAGCGAAAGTTCCAATTATCAAACGTCCAGTAATTTTACTGATAATTTCTTCAAGACCTTTGTGTACTTCTTTTTCAGGAGTAGAAAATCCAGGGTTTTCAACGTTTGTTGAGTCAGACATGAGAAAGAGGACTTTTTCTTTGTCAAAAACAGCATATTCGCGTTCTTCTGTGGCACTTGGTACTCCATTCTCATGATCGAGTTTGTAGTCTCCTGGAGTCACTACAGGGCCGTAAGGAGTGTCTATAATAATACCCATAGAGTCAGGTATAGTGTGAGTTACACCAAAGAAACGAACAGGTAGTTTGCCGAACATTACTTTTTCATCTTTCTCAATAGTAACAATAGAGAGTGGTTTCAAATGAGGGAATTCTTCTTGACGCTTCTTAATCATAATAGCTGTCAAATTTCGTGTGTAGATTGGAGGATTACCAATACGAGGCATGATATATGGGATACCGCCAATATGGTCAAGGTGTCCGTGAGTTACTATAACACCACGAATTTTGTCTTTTCTTTCTTCGAGATAGCGTGTGTTTGGAAGAATATAGTCAATACCAGGAGTGCTTTCTTCTTGGAACTGGAAGCCCATATCAATAACGATAATATCGTCACCGTATTCAACAAGGGTCATGTTACGACCAATTTCTTCAACTCCACCAAGGGGGATAATACGAATATTGTCTCCAAGAGGCGGTAAAGCAACTCGAGTTTTTTGTTCAGAACGATTTTCGTTATTTGTATGCGACATGCGTCCATGGGAACTGCCGTGTGATGGTCGTCCAGATCCGTGTCCTGTTTTTCCACGTGAACGAAATGTTGGTTTTCTGGATATGGGTCCTCTTTGATTGTGTGATGTCGATGCGTTGTGAATAGGGCGACGTGGTGGAGTGCTTTCGTTCATACAGTGTTTAATTTAATTGTATAATTATTTTGATTAAAAATTCTTAAAGATGGGCCATATTTTCTCTGTTCGTACGTACCACTCTGATGAGTTAAGAAAACGTTCAGAAGGATCAAGTAGGGTTGTTGTGCTATAACCTTTGATACCATTTGGTACTGCTTCTATATAGAGCGGTGAATACAGAAAGACGGCCGGTATGTCCTTATCAAACTCTACTTGAAATGGCTTATAGAGGTGTGATAGGTCAGTTGAAGTAGATACTCTCATACTTTCTAGTAGTTTGTCTACTTGTGGATTAGTATATATTGCCACATTGAGACCAGGATCTTTTCTTTGAGATGAATGCCAGAAAGCATATAAATCGCTTCCTTGAGGGATTACTTGTCCAAAAAGGAGACTGTCATATTTACGTTCTCTTATAACATTTTGATTCAAATCACTTGATTCGTAGATATCTACTGTGACATCAACACCAATTTTTTTCCACGTCTCTTTTAATATTTCAGCAGTATTTTTAAGGTCTGGAACATCTGATGTTGCTATCGAGAGTGCGAGTCGTACTGGCTCTCCGGTACCTTTTTTTGATCTTAAACCATCTTCACCACGTATCCAACCAGCTTTGTCTAGTATTTTTTCTGCAGTTTCTATTGAACTAGAAGCCAAAACGGAAGGATTTACTTCATACATAAAAGGCGGAAGTGGACTAAAAAGTGGTGTGGCATATCCATGAAAGATTTGTGCCACGATCTCTTGACGTGGGGCACTAATATTGAGTGCATTGCGCACTGCAGAATCTTTAAGTATTGTATTTTGGTTTTGATTAAAAAAGAGTGCAAATACTCGAGGGAGAGAACTACTTCGAAGTTCTTTTCCTTCGTATATTAACTCTGGTGTGATTGATGGTGGCAATGCTCCTAATTCTTCGATCATGCCAGAACGTAAAGAACGGATAGCTTCTGTTTCATTTTGGAATATATTTACATCAATCGTCTTTATATATGCTTTTCTTGGATAATATTTGTTGAAAGCTTTTAGTACATAACCACTAGCAAGACCACCACGTCCACGGGTAACTGAATCTATATAATACGGCCCACTACCAATAGGTTCTGTATTGTATTCACTTGTTCCAAATTGATCATGGGGTATTGTTTTCCAGATATGAGCAGGAAGTACTCCAATAGTCATTTCTTTGAGATTAGATGAAAATACTTTATCAGATGTAAAAGTAATTTCTGTTTCACTTTGAGTAGTTATTCTTATATTTTCCCAATATGCTCGATACGGACTTTTTGTAGTAGGATCTTGGATTTTTGAAATAGTAAAAGCAATATCTGTAGTTGTAATAGGGGTATTATCGTGGAAAAATATATTATTTCGTAATTTAAAAGTAATAGATTTATTGTTTTCTGAACGAGTATATGATTCTGCAAGATCTGGTACGATATTTCCCAAGGTATCTTTTTTAAGTAAACCTGAAAATACAAGAGCCACAAGGTTTTTACTACTCTCAGTTTCTGCTAATACGGGATTTATTACGCGAGGTGTTCCTATAATTCCTATAGAAATAGAATCACTTCTTTTTGGTACTTCTATAAGAAAACGCTGATTCCATGAATTTAGCATGTATAGGCCACTTGCGAGACAGACACAAATAAAAATAGTAAAGATTACTTTACTGGTAATAGAGAAAGAATATATTGCCTGTGCGACCGCTTGTCTTATGCGGCCGAATAATGATTTCATATATAAAAACTATACGACAAGAGCCAAAAGTGTAGAGGCTACAAATAAGACGCTTGTGATGATGGTAAAGTTGAAAAGTATCTTTTCCATACCACGTCTTTCAAATTTAGTATTACCTGCCATACTGTCGGAACCAAAGGCACTACCTAAATCAGCATCTGATCTCTGAATAAGAACCAGAATAACAAGGATAACTGAGAGAATGATTTGAATATAAGGCAGTGCGGAAGCGATAGTGCTCATGGGTTATAGTATAGCATATAGCTTATTTTCTGCAAAAAAGAACCCCCTCAAAGCGTCGTGGCTTTAGGGGGGGGTACGGAGATGGTTTTAGTCGAGATTGTTGCCGGAAAACCTTTGTCTCCCGATAATTTCGTGAAGAAGAGGTTCTCCGTTGTGAGACATGTCTTCCTGAGCCTCCTTGAGAATAAGCGTGAGTGGTAGTGGGTCTTTACCCATACCAGAGTGGCGTGTGCTCATGCGCGTCTCCTAAAAAGGGTGAATAGAATGATCAACTGTTAACAATTTTCGCATACACAACTCACTCTGTCGAGTGAGTAACCATAATACTTTGGGTATGTTCTGCTAGACCCCTTAGAAATTTTGTGGTCGGTATTCCGACGTTGAAAACAAAGCGGATAACTTTCACTTCTCCCGGGTCGATACTGTGTACGGAAATATTGCCACCAGGAGGTAACCACCAGAAAAAATTACCCGAGGCGTCTTTTTCTATCACCGCCCCTCGAACAATACCATCTGACCTTTCTAGGTCTGCACAGAATACGCAGTTTTTTGATAGGTCTGAAAGTTGAAGGGGTTCTCCTTGTTGTGGCATTACGGACTTCTCCTTGAGGTGCGCGGGACTTTTAAAAGGACAACAGATTTAAAAAATATCATGAAAATAAATATTTGTCAAAAAGATTGATATATGGCATGATAGTGTCCTATATGTCCACTCCAAAAGAGTTTAAAGCAGAATACGGCAGTGATCCGCAAAAGATTGTAGTAAAGGGTGCGCGTACTCACAATCTCAAAAATATTACTGTAGAAATGCCTCGCAATAAAATGATTGCTTTTACCGGCTTGTCTGGTTCTGGTAAGTCTTCTTTGGCTTTTGATACTATTTTTGCTGAAGGACAACGTAGGTATGTAGAGTCTCTCTCTTCATATGCCCGTCAGTTTTTGCGTCAGATGCAAAAACCAGATGTTGATGAAATTACAGGTCTGTCTCCGGCTATATCTATTGATCAAAAGTCTCGATCAAACAATCCTCGCTCAAACGTGGCTACTATTACTGAGATATACGATTATATGCGTATTTTATTTGCGCGTATTGGTAAGCCACACTGTTTAGTCTGTGATAGAGAGATTAAAAGACTTTCTCAAGAAGAAATCATAAATACTATTATTGAGACAGTAAAGTCTATAGATATTTCAAAAAGCTCATCTAAAGTTATGGGTGTCAGTGTTTCTGGTTCAAAGGTTTCTATATACGCTCCTCTTGTTGTTGGTAGAAAAGGTGAATACTATCAACTTCTTTATGATTTACTTGGTAAGGGTTATGAGAAAGTGCTTGTCGACGGTGTTGTTAAAAAACTTCGTGAACAGATTCTTATAGATAAAAATAAAAAGCATGATATTGATGTGCTTGTCGATGAGTTTTTTGTATCTGATTTAGATGATAAGAAAGCCGATAGTATGGAACGTCTGTCTGAAGCAGTTGAACGTGCACTTCGTGAGTCTGGTGGACTTATAAAACTTAAAGCGGGTGATATAGAAAAGCTGATTTCTTCGAAGTTTATGTGTCCTTACGACGGTTTTGCATATCCAGAAATTGAACCACGTCTCTTTTCTTTTAACTCTCCTTACGGAGCTTGTACAGCTTGTAATGGTCTTGGTACTAAATATTTTATGGGTGAAGAAGAATGTCCTACCTGTAAAGGTGCGCGACTTCGAGAAGAGGCTCTCCATGTATTTCTTGGTACTGATAAAGAACGTATAAATATTGTTGATTTAGTTGGAAGGTCTATAGAAGACTGTGCTACTTTTTTTGAAAAACTTCCTTTAACTCCAAAAGAAAAAAGTATTTCAAAGGTAGTGATTAAAGAGATTCAAGCTCGTTTACGATTTATGATTGATGTTGGTATACAGTATTTAACCCTTGATCGTCGTGCACATACGCTTTCTGGTGGAGAAGCTCAGCGTATACGTTTAGCTTCACAACTGGGTTCCGGCCTTGTAGGAGCTCTTTATGTGTTAGATGAACCAACCATAGGCCTTCATCAACGTGACAACGCTCTCCTTATACAAACACTTACCAATCTTCGTGATGCGGGCAATACTATTCTTATCGTTGAACATGATGAAGATACTATTTTTGCTTCTGACTACCTCATCGATATTGGTCCTGGTGCTGGTGTGCATGGAGGAGAGATTGTTGTGGCTGATGATTTGAAAAAATTACTTTCTGCCAAGAAAAACGATAGTAAATCTCTTACACTTTCATATTTAAGAAAAGAAATAGAAATAGAAGTTCCAAAAGAACGTCGTAGTGAAGAAAAGGGAAGATTGACTATACGCAATGGTTCTGCTTTCAATATAAAGGGGCTTGATATAGATATTCCACTTGGACGCTTAACTTTGATTACGGGTGTTTCTGGTTCTGGAAAATCTACTTTTATGTATGAGATTATTCATAAAAATCTTGAAGCTCGTTTTGACCGTCGTAAACGTAGTGCAGAAGTATATAATTGTTCAAGTTTTACAGGAACAGAATATCTTGGTAGATCTATTCTCATAGATCAATCTCCAATCGGACGCACTCCAAGATCTAATCCTGCTACATATACTGGATCGTGGACATTTATACGTGATCTCTTTGCTTCTACAGTAGAAGCTCGTGCTCGTGGTTGGAAATCAAATCGTTTTTCTTTTAACGTCAAAGGTGGACGCTGTGAAGCTTGCCAAGGAAACGGTGAGATTGCTGTAGAAATGAGTTTCTTGCCGACAGTTTATGTACCTTGTGAAGTTTGTGAGGGTCGTCGTTTTATGAAAGAAACTCTCGAAGTTCAATACAAAAAGAAAAATATATATGATGTTCTTAAGATGACAGTAGAGGAAGCCATGTCTTTCTTTGAGGATATACCAGCTATTAGTGATCGTTTGAAAACTCTCAACGAAGTTGGTCTTGGGTATCTTGAACTTGGACAGTCTGCTACAACACTATCTGGTGGAGAAGCTCAACGTGTCAAAATATCTTCAGAACTTTATCGTCCCCATACACAAAAGACTATATATCTTCTTGATGAGCCTACTATAGGTCTTCACTATGAAGATGTGCGTAAGTTGATTGAAATTCTTCAGAAGCTTGTTGATAAAGGAAATACTGTTTTGGTTATTGAACACAATATGGATCTTATAAAATCAGCGGATTATGTTGTTGATATTGGTCCTGAGGGTGGTAAGGGTGGTGGAAAGATTGTTGCTAAAGGTACTCCAGAGGAAGTTGCTCGCAATGCTAAAAGTTATACTGGTCAGTATTTGAAAAAAGTTTTGTAAAGAAAAACCGCTTCACGTGAAGCGGGAGTATTTTTGGTATTGAGGGGTTTGTCAGAACGGATTATTTTTCCTGATAAACTTCCGCAATACAGACATTGTCTGTTTGTGAAAGATAATGGCGCCTTTGAAGGTTGCCGGCATTCCTCCGTGTGGAAGACCCATTATTGCCCAGGCTTGTTTGAGATAGTATTCAGCAGGCTCACTAAGCTTCACGTGTGCAGTATCTTCGATTTTGTGTCGTGAATACCGAGGGCATATACTTACCCCAATGAGTAAGATATCAGCACTCTTTACGTGTTTTAGGTTACGTAAACACATCATTGCGTGTAAGTGTTTGTCTGATCTGAGTATTCCTTGGGCAATTGCTAGTCTGCCTGGTTGGTCTGTAATAGACAAGGAGAGTCCTCTCAAAAAAGATGGGTTAAGGAAGTTGTAAAGGACACACAAACAAACTCTATACCAAGCCCAAAATAAGTCAATTTAGACAAAGAAAAACCGCTTCACGTGAAGCGGGGTGGTGCGGTGTGTTCGAGGGTTATGGGGTTGGTATGAGAGGATTAGTTTTTTTGATGAACTCCCTCAACTTGTCCATTGTCTCGGTCATGAAGAGGATAGCGCCTCTGAAAGTTGAAGGCATTCCTCCATGTGGTAGGTCCAGTATTGCCCAGGCCTGCTTCAACCAATGCTCAGCAGAACTATTGAGTTCGATGTGAGAAGTTTCTTCTACTCGAAACTTTCCGTTCTTCATGCGCTTCGCACTTACTTTAACAAGTAAAAAATCATTATCCCAAATGGAAGTTAGATATCTGAGGCATTCTCCTGCCCGCATATATTTATCAATCACAACAGATAGTCTTAAATATCCAATACGCTCGGCTTTTGTTGGCAAGGGGCGCCCTCTCAAAGATGGGTTAAGGAAGTTGTAAGGTACACTAAAAAGTACTATATTAATAATCTATAGATATGTCAAATATTGTTAAATTAAAAGAAAAAACAGCTTCTTTTCCAGATTCTCCTGGTGTTTATAGTTTTATTGGTGAAAAAGGAGAAGTTTTGTATGTTGGCAAAGCTACATCTTTAAAAGATAGAGTAAAAAGTTACTTTAGTGATGATGTTATATCTACTCGTGGACGTCGTATCGTAGATATGGTTTCTTTGGCAAAAGATATAGAAATAACACCAACTGCTTCTGTACTCGAAGCTTTGATTCTTGAGGCCAATACGATTAAAAAACTTGAACCAAAATACAATGCTCGTGATAAGGACAATAAAAGTTTTAACTATGTTGTAATCACAAAAGAACAATTTCCTATTGTAAAAATAATAAGAGAAAGAACGATTGATAAAACTTTATCTAAAAAAGATATCAAATATACATGGGGACCATTTACTAGTGGATCTTCTCTACAGATTGCTCTTAAGATTATAAGAAAGATATTTCCATTTAGAGATGAAAAATGTAAATTAGGAAACAATAAGCCTTGTTTTAACTATCAAATAGGACTCTGTCCAGGAACTTGTATTAAGGCGATTGATGCAAAAGAATACGCTAAGACGATAAAGCATATAAAATTATTTTTTGATGGAAAGAAAAAAGAATTGATAAAAGATTTGGAAAAAGAGATGAATATGTATGTAAAGTCTCTTAATTTTGAAAAAGCTCAAGATATTAAAAAAAGTATTTTTTCTTTAGATCATATCCAAGATGTTTCTTTGATACGAAGAATCGATGAAAATACCAATAATCAAAATAGTGATATAAGGATCGAGGCATACGATATTGCGCATCTATCCGGTTCGCATACTGTCGGTGTCATGGTTGCCATAGAAGATGGTATGTTGAAAAAGACTGATTATAGAAAATTTAAAATAAAACAAAGTCCTGAAATTAACGACCCTAAAAATTTAAAAGAAGTCTTAACAAGACGATTTACTCATACAGAGTGGACTTTGCCTTCTGTGATTGTTGTAGATGGCAATGAAATACAAATTAACACTGTTCGTGATTTTTTTGTAGATAATAATATTAAAAATATAGAAATAGTGGGGGTTGTGAAAGATAATAGACATAAACCTAAATATATACTTGGTAAAACGGAGATTATTGATCAATACAAAGATCTTATCTTGCTAGCCAATTCCGAAGCACATCGTTTTGCTATTGCTTATCACCGTCAACTTCGTAGTAAACGATACAAGGTGTATAATTAATACATGAGTCAGACTTTAGTAGCAGTGCTTCGAGGTGGACCTTCGAGTGAATACGAAGTTTCTTTGAAATCGGGTGCCCAAGTACTACAACATTTGCCAGAACACTATGACCGTCGAGATGTATTTATCTCAAAAGACGGACAATGGCATCTTGGTGGTGTGGCTGTAACACCTCATAAAGCACTCTATGGCGCACACGTAGCCTTCAATGCTATGCATGGTGAGTATGGAGAAGATGGTAAAGTGCAAAAGATTTTAGAACAACTCGATATTCCATATACAGGTTCAGATACTATAGCTTCGGCTGTAGCTATAAATAAACACGTGTCAAAAGACAGGTATCGTAGTGCCGGATTGCGCACACCGCGCCATATGCTATTAAAGTTTTCTGATGATTTTGATAAAGAAGCAAGAGAGATATTTTTTAATTTTCACATGCCAGTTGTAATCAAACCTGTAAGTATGGGTTCTTCTGTTGGTATTCGTGTTGCTATGCGCCTTGATCAAATAGTTCCAGCCCTCGAAGAAATTGCTCGTTTGAGTTCTCAAATTATGGTAGAAGAATTTATTGATGGTAGGGAAGCAACCTGTGGTGTTGTTGAAAATTTTCGTGGAGAAAGTCACTATACTCCTTTGCCTGTAGAAATTATCTTTCCAAAACATAAGGATCATTTTGATTATGAATCGAAATATAGTACTACTGACGGGGCTTTAGAAATCTGTCCACCAAGTTTTGGAGAAGAAATAAAAAGAGAGATTTCACGTATGGCACAAGAGGCGCATAAAATACTTGGTCTTAGACACTATTCTCGTTCTGATTTTCGTATCAATCGTGCGGGTAAGGTTTATATATTAGAAACTAATACTTTACCTGGTCTAACGAGTGAATCTCTCTTGCCAAAATCACTTGCCGCTGTCGGTTGCACCTTTCCGCAGTTTCTTGATCATTTGGTCACTTTGGCACTTGCTCGTTAGTGAGTGTATTGCGTAAAGACGTTTTTTCTACTATACTCTTTCTTTGTATACTATATATGTATATATGGGCCGGTAGCTCACCTGGTAGAGCGCCTCACTTGCACTGAGGAGGTAGGGGGTTCGAGTCCTCTCCGGTCCACAAAAACAATTGATTGATTTGCTTCTAAAATATGAAAATAGAAATTTTTGAAGAAGATGGCGAGAATACACTTTTATTTGGCGATAAATATGCAGATTTTACGATTGATGTGTATCCAGACTTAAAAACCTATCAATCAAGAATGAATTTGAAGGATGATGTTTACTACCGTACTGAAAAATTTGAATATCGTATTCAGGCTAATCCTATAAAAGTAGAAACTCGACTGATTGAACGAATAGATGAACCACCAAAACGATGTTGTGTAAAAGATGGTGTTGTTTTGGAGTCTGATATTCTTGTTGATAGGGGGGAGGTGACCTCGATGGGTCCAATGACCAAAGATTTTATTGATACTCTTAAAAAAGAGGTTGAATGGCACGAGGATTGGGTGGGCAATCCTGTAGCAATGTATATTTTGTTTAAACATCCGGAAATAGTTGGACAAGAGGATTGTCGTCGATACCTACGACAGTTATCAGAAAGAATAAAAAATGCGACGCTTAAAATTGAGAAGAGTATAGAAAAAGATGAATTCGGATTTCAAATTAAATCAGATGAGGAAACTTATATTGGGATGTATAAAGATGCGAATGAGTCTCTCAGGGATTATCATCAATATCAAAAGTTAAAAGATGAAGATAAAGATGAATCTGCTTACGGGAAAAAATTAAATCATTTGAAAAAAATAAAAGAAATATTTTTTGATAAAAATTCAAAAGAATATGTCGGTATTTCTGAGGGTGAGTTTGGGTCAAGTAAAGATATCTTAAAAAATATCGAAACATTTCTAAATAAAAAATCTACTCCTGTAAAAAAGGAAGTTAAACCAAAAATTTCTAAAACTAAGGGATTTGTAATTTCTCTGTTTCTGACGCTATTTCTAGCGTGGGTCGTAAGTTTGTTTGTCGGTATAAATCCATTTTTGATTTTTGGCATTGTGCAAGTTATTGTATTTACACAAAGTATTATTGGTGTGTGGTTAGGTAGATTTTTTGAATAAAATAAAACGAAAAAAAGTTCTAACTTTTTCAAATAAACATCACTCGACAATGCTATAATCACAACATATATGAAAAATAACATAGTTAACCTTTTAAAAGGTGTTCTTGGTCTTTTGTGTCTAGGATCTTTTGTGTCTCTGTTAATTTCTATGACAAATTATACTGGGTCTGATACTACTGAATATGCAGTTAGGACTGGGACAACCATGGGACTCTCGCTTGTTTTGGGTATTTTACTATTACGTTCTGTTATTAAAAAAACTGGTAAAGAAATAGTACCTGCTATGTTGTTCAAGACTGCGGCAAAAACAAATTGGCTGAAAATCAAAAAAAACTGGCTCGTAGTCACTATTTTATTGTTAGTGTCTGTAACTCTAATCTTCGTAGTTCAATCACGTTTAGCTAGTAATACTATTAAGTCGACATTAGAAAATAAAATATTATGTGAACGCTATAGCATGGAAATAGAGAGGGAAATCAAAGAGGGAAATAATAATATTTTTGGTATTTATGAATCTCTGGAAAGTATATTTTATAGTCCTATTGAAAACTCATGTTTGTATACAGTACACCAGATTTTTAAAGGTAGAGCATACATTGTTAGAGACGCTCTAACTAAAACTACAATCCAGAAGTTCTCATTTCCCAACGAATGGGATAGCTATAAGGAGTTTATAGCTGCACGTGAATAATAGTATAAAATTAAAAAATAAAGTACTTAATTCAAAAGACCGTTTTTAGTACTTCAGGCAACTTTTTTATTTATATTGTATAATTATCACTATACATGACACTTCGTACTTTTGATAAAGAATTGATCCAAATCTTTAAAAAGATATCTGTGCCAGTAGCACGATTTGGATTATTTGTTATATTTTTCTGGTTTGGAATACTTAAAGTGTTCGGACTCTCTCCTGCAAGCGAACTTGTACAGCAGTTGTTTGCAGAGACTATACCGTTTATGTCTTTCGACGCTTTTCTGATCAGTTTCGGTATCTTTGAATGTCTCATCGGTATATTGTTTCTTATACGTGGTCTTGAACGTATTGTGATACCATTTTTGTTTTTTCACATGATTACAACGTTTTTACCTTTATTTCTTCTTACACAAGAAACATGGAGTGAATTTTTGGTACCAACTCTCGAAGGGCAATATATTATTAAAAATTTAGTGATTATCGCTACGGCTATCGGTATTGCTGCGCATTTGCATCCATTGTCGAAAAAAACTAAATAGATAGTCTGGTATTTAGATAAAAGAAAAACCCCGATTTGTGATATCGGGGTGATGATGTGAGTAAAAGCTATAGATTTTGTGGATGCAGGTGTGCATCTAACTCGGCAAGATTGGGTTCTCGTACTTTCCATGCGAGACCGAGTAACTCGAGTAGTTTGATGGTTTGATATGTGAGATCGATCTCAAACCATCGCATACCGTGAGCGGCAGAGTTTGGTTGTCCGTGGTGATTGTTGTGCCAACCTTCACCAAAAGACAAAAGTGCTACCCACCAATTGTTGCGAGACTGATCTCGTGTTGGGAAATTGCGATATCCCCACATGTGCGTGGCTGAGTTAACAAGCCATGTAACATGGTATCCGACTGTCATGCGGACAAAGACGCCCCAAACAATTGCTGGAATTCCTCCTACGAAGTACAAGAGTACAACGAGGGGGATTTGAAATGCCCAGAAATACTTGTCTATATAGTACATCCGGGTATCTCGTCCAAGATCACGTTCGTTTGCGGCAGCACGGTACTCACTGGCTCGTGGATCTTTGGTAAGTGTCCAAAGTATATGCGCCCAAAAGAATCCATGTTTAGGAGTGTGGGGATCTCCAAATTCATCCGAATACTGATGATGAACTCGATGTGTGCCGACCCAACGTATGGGACCACCTTGCCAGTTTAGTGTTCCTAAGATTGCAAGGGTGTATCGTAACCACCGATACGTCTCGAAACTTCTGTGAGTTAAGAGTCTGTGGTATCCAAGGGTAATCCCTAAACAACCGCAGATATACCAGAGTACGAAAGTCAGTAGTACAGCTTCGGGTGATAAGTAAAACGGTGCGAGTAGACATCCAGCGTGAATACCTGAAATAGCTAGAACGCGTGACCAATCTAGAGGCGGTTTTTTCATACTACAACCTTTCAGTTGAGGGGTGTTTACGTTAAGGAACTGTTCAAAACCAGTATACTTCTTTTAGGATTTGATACAATAGATAGACATGATTATTTGCATTGATATAGGAGGAACAAAGACAAGGGTTGCTTTGTCAAAAGACTTAAAAACTTTTATATATAAAGATAGTTTTTCAACCTCTCAAAATCCACAAGAGACTATTTTAGCTATTTTAGATTCAATAAAAAAATCAGGTTATGTAGTATTTGATAAAATAGTAGTTGGTGTTCCTGGAATCATAGAAGATGGAGTTATTGAGTCCTCACCGAATCTCCCAGAGTGGAATAATTTTAATTTTTGTAGTGCTCTAAAAGAAAAAATCAATACTGATGTAATTGTAATCAATGATGCTTTACTCGGTGCTCTTGGTGAAGCTGTGTATGGTGCGGGAAAAGATTACAAAAGAGTTGGATTTATAACAGTTAGTACGGGTGTTGGTGGGGCACTTATTGTAGATAAAAAGATCGATTCTCAAGGATTGCACTTTGAACCAGGAAGAATCGTTATTGATATAGAATCAGGGAAAACTTTACAAGATTATGTTTCTGGTGCTGGAGTTTTCAAAGAAACTGGTAAAAAACCAAAAGAGATTACAGATCCAGAGTTTTGGGATAAAAAAGCAGAAATTTTGGCTCTAGGTCTTATCAATATTATTGATCTTTGGTCACCAGATATTTTAGTAATTGGTGGACCTATGGTTCTTGGTAATCCTCGTATCGATCTTCAAAAAACTATTTCTTATATACAAAAATGTGCTGGAGAATTGAGTATTCCTCATATTGTACCCGCAGAAATTGGAGATGAGACGGGATTGCGAGGGGGGTTATGTTTATAAATCTTTAGGAAATTTTGATTATAATACCTTCGTGTGGTTCAAGAGTTGCGGATGTTTTATTGTTTTTGTTGTGTGTTGAAAACAAGAGAGTACTATTTTGTGGTATATCTATTGTAAGTAGTTTTGAAGTAAAGTTTAAATATATTCTTAAAGTAGAATCGTCTAGGCGTCTTTCATATGAAAGTATTTGAGGGTGTGAATCGTTATATGGATAATATTGTCCATAAACAAGTGTTGGTATGTCTTTGCGGATTTTTATGAGGTTTCTGTATAAATGCAAAGTAGAATTTGTATCTGATTTTTCATCTTCTACATTTATATGTTTTTTATTGCTGTTTACTGGAAGCCAAGGAGTTCCAGAGGTAAAACCCGCATGTTCACTGCTATCCCATTGCATAGGCGTCCTTACTTGATCGCGTATGAAACTACCAATTGCTGCAAAATGATCTCTCGTATCACGTGTTTTGATGGTAGTGTTAGTCATTCCTAGTTCATCTCCATAATATATAAAAGGACTTCCGGGAAGAGTCATGAGTAGCAAAGCCATTACGCGGGCGTTTACGGGTCCTACACGTGATGCTGCTCTTGGCACATCGTGCGTCCCGAGTGTGTATATCCGCGTGTCATCTTTTGCTAGTGCTGATTCAAAAGAATTGATATGTTCTCTGTATTTTTTAACACTCCAACTTTCGTCGACGAGGCTAAAATTTATAGGAGCCTGATTACCGTGTGGTGTGTATTTGTAAAATTCCGCAAGTCTTTCTGGACTACCATAAGCCTCGCTTAAAAGTAATATTTCACCGTGAGACTTTGCGATATCCGATAAAAATTCTAGTACCTGAGCAAGCTCTGGCTGGTCTCTTGTGTAGATATGATCCATTTCATAATAATGATTATGATTGAAAGGGTGTTTAGAGAAATTAGAGAGAAGTGGTTCGTCTTTCAGATGTTCGGCTTCAATAACATGGAGAATTGCATCTATACGAAAACCGTCAACTCCGTGAGCAATCCAAAATTCCATGATATCTTTCATTGCGGATTTTACCTCTTCATTTCTCCAGTTAAGATCCGGTTGTTCTTTTAGAAATTGATGAAAATAGTATTGATTGGTATGAGGGTCATGTGTCCAAGCAGAATCACCCATAGAAATATTTTTCCAGTTATTGGGATGTTTACCGTCTTTACCGTCACGCCAGATATACCAATCACGTTTTGGATTATGAAGAGAGCTTTTTGATTCTATAAACCAAGGATGTTTGTGAGAAGTGTGATTGATTACAAAATCCATAACAAGATACATACCACGCTTATGCATCTCTGTAGTGAGTTTTTTAAAAGTTTCCAGAGTTCCAAAACGAGGATCAATATTTTTATAATCACAAACGTCATAACCATAATCACGCATAGAGGATACTGTGATTGGACATAACCATATAGCCGTTATTCCAAGCCATTGTAAATAATCAAGTTTAGATATGAGACCCTCAAGATCTCCTTCTCCGTCACCTTTTGAATCTTTAAAACTTAGAGGATATATTTCGTAAAAAATAGCGTGATTGTACCAAGATTTTTTCTTGTCAGATTGTTCCATATACTATGTAGTATACAATTCCCAGTGTTTTTTCCAAATATTTAACATAAGTGTGTGAGCTCTTTCTTCGATATCAAGTCTGACTTTAATCGGTATCTTTTTTAAAGATCTGGTTACTGAAAGTAATTCTTTAACACCTTCTTCTATTTCACTGGGATTCCAAGTGATAGGAGAAAAAGGTCCAATTTTTTTATTACTTGCCCACCACCATGTACATGAAGCTAATCCTTTGTGAAAATTTAATTCTATTTCAGAGTAACTGGGATCATCTGTGTGTTTTGTGAGTATTTCTGCAGTAGATCTCGCAAATTTCCATAGATCCTGATGAATGTTGTTTTGAGGATCATTCCATAGTGCAAAAGGTACATTATTAGAACGATCTTCAAGAGTTGTCTCCCAGTTACCTTCTGTTGGATTGATTGTAACTATATCTGTGAGTGTCTCAGAGTAATCTGATATAGTCATGTGCTGTATATCAGAATGGGTAAATATTTTTTCATAATAACCACGATCATCTTTGTGATGGTGTCCATATAATTCTCCATCGTGTGCGGTAATTAGTGTTTGGTTTTTTAATTCTTCAAAATGAGTGAGTATATGTTCCGGAGGAAAGGTTTTTGATATGTTGCGATTTCTAAAAAATACTTCTAAAGAAGTGTCTTTTATAACGTAGCGTTTATTTGAATCTGTAACATTGTTTGGATAGTGACCTTCATCATCAAGAATAATCCATTTGTAACCCATTTTTTCTACAATTTTTGCTGCTGATAGACTGTATGCCATCTCTGGGAAATAGAAACCTTTTAATTTTGTGTTAATTCCAAGATATTTTTTATGAAGTTCTTCATTGTATTGTATTTGTTTGATGATTTCAGATTCAGAGATAAGGGGAAGTATTGGATGATACGCAGCGGTTCCAACAAGTTCTATTTGTCCTTTTTCTATAAGAACTCTGTATCGAGAGATTAAACCAAGATGATTGTATTTATCAAAGAGTTCCAAAAGTGAGCCGGATATGTTCATGGTGACATGTACGGATGGATGCATCTCGATAAGACTGATTATACGCTCGTAACTTTCATATGTTATAAGATCAACCATGTCTTTTGATTGGTTTGGTGGTTGATAAAGGTGTAAAAAGTTTAACCAAATCATGTGTTATTTGTATTATTTTTTCTATCAGTTTTTTTCTTGATTTTGATTGTGGTTAGATAAAGGTCAATATATTTTTCTGCGGGGATTTCCCATGAATTAGCTTGTTTAAGATCAGAGACAATAAGATCTCGCCAAGCCCTTTTATGTTTAAAAGTTTCAAGAGCTCGTACAAGAGCAATTAGAAGATAACGTGGAGAGTAGTGTGTAAAAACAAAACCATTGCCGTGTTTTTTGCCGGGCTCATAGTCTACAACAGTATCTGCTAGTCCACCGATATGATGAACAACCGGTACACAACCGTAACGCATAGCGATCATTTGATTCAAACCACAAGGTTCAAAGCGTGAAGGAAGAAGAAATATATCAGAACCGGCATAGACAAGTGTTTCTATATTATGATCAAAAGGTGTAACGATAAATCGAGTAGGAAATCTTTTTTGTATTCGTGAAAAGAACTTAGTAATTTCTTTATCTCCATCGCCCATTATGATTATTTCAGCGTTGAGATTCATAAGGGCTCCGATTATATCCATAACTAGTTTAAAACCTTTTTGTTCTACTACTCTTGAAGTCATACATATGAGAGGTAGGTGTTCTCCAACTTCAAGTTTGTAGTATTTTTGTAGCCAACGTTTATTTTTCTTCTTTCTATTTACCGATTTATCACTATAGTGTATATACAAACCAGGGTCAGTAAGTGGATTGTATGAATCATAGTTAATACCGTTTACGATTCCAAAAACTATATCTTCTCGTTTTTTAAGAATACGATGAAGTTCTTGTCCAAAATCAACAGTCATAATTTCTTCTCGATATGTTTCAGAGACAGCATTAATTGCGTCTGCGTTTAGGATAGCTCTCTTTGCAAAGTTTACGTATTCGAGTGATTGATCGGTAAAGAGTGGTAAGGCAGTGTGTCCATTGTCGCGTAAATCTTGTGGTATTTCCCACCAATTGTGTCCCAATTGATAGTTAAGATTGTGTATTGTAAAAAGAGTAGCCGTGTTTTTCCAGAATTCATCTTTTTTATATCTTCCTTTTAGAAAATACGGAATAAGTCCCGTATGCCAATCATGACAGTTAATAATATCGGGTGGAGTATTTAAAAATTTTAATAATTGCAATGCTGCAATATTAAAAAGCATAAAACGTTGGTTTTCATTTGTACTTCCATAAAGTTCGCTACCTTCACTTGCTCGTTTTGAAAAGAAAGGAGGGTATTCTATAAAATAGATATCAAGATTAAGAGGTTCTCGGAGTCTGCGAAAAGTAACTTCTTCTATGATACCGGGTGATAATTCTATTGGTACAGGTGAAGCAATGATATCAGTAGAAAATTTTTCAGAGTCTATAATATGACTATAATATGGAGTAATTACTATCACTCTGTGGCCTAACTCAGCATGAGCTCGTGGTAGAGATCCTACAACACTAGCAAGACCTCCTGTTTTGGAGAATGGTTCAACCTCGGAGGCTATATGAACTACCGTCAAAGGTTTTAACATCGAAATAATATTGTATCACTTTTTGAGATTTTGTATACCTTATTAGTTCTTAATCTTTAATTCTGGTATCACTTTATAATTAGAGTTTTTAACAAATTCAGGCTTATTTTCAGAGTTTTTTACAACATAATATCCAAAACCGTGCATAGTTTTGATTGGTGCGTAATCAGCATGTGAGGGTTTACTAATCTCTTCTGGGGTAGTTCCAGCAATCGGACTATCGTCTATAGTAACAAGCCAGATATTTCCTGTATTAATCATGGTATGTCCTTCGTCTCCAGGAATATCTATTTTGTCACCAGCTTTTACGAAAATAGCAGTGCATGATTCGAGCTCATCGTTAATAGTTTTACCGTCTCGCACAATTCTTTTTTGAAGTAATAAAATACCTTCTCCTTGAACAATTTGATATGTTTCAGGAATCCCATCTACATGATAGTGTCCATATGCTTTTATATATTCATCACCAATAGTTCCAGGTTCCCACACTGTGATATTTCTTTTCTCTGATCCACCTCGAATCATGTGATAGTGCACAACTGGTCCATTTGCTTCAGGATTTTTTAGAACATCTAGCATATCTTGATGTGTACGTGTTGCGTAAGGGTTCATGTTGAATAGTATACACTATGTGTTAGTATATTTTTAGGCGTCTACATGGTTGTGGGCGTAGAGATTCTTTCATTTTGGAGGTTTTATGGCTCCAGCTGGATTTGGGTCGCC
>CAYTZA010000004.1:24733-30262 GCA_964442365.1 uncultured Candidatus Saccharibacteria bacterium
CCCCCAGACGCACAAGCGTTTGGGGCTTTTTTTATGTTACGATTGTCTCTATGTCACAAACGATAGTTATATTTGGTGCTACAGGAGATTTGTCTAGAGAAAAGCTATTTCCAGCTCTATTTAATTTATTTAAAGAAGGATCACTAGAAGATACAAATATTGTTGCTTTCGGAAGAAGAGAGTGGGTGGATAAAGATTTTCATGAATATGTATATCCGTATATAGAGAAAAGAGGCAATAAAAAAGAAATAAACAGTTTTTTAAAATTTGTTTCGTACGAGAAGGGTACTTTCGATGATCTTTCTGGTTATCAAGAATTATCAAAAAAAATATCTGATATTGCACTTTTTTATCTCGCAGTATCTCCCGAACATTATGAGACTATAATTTCAAAAATTAAAGAATCTAATTTAAAAAAAGTTTTTAAAAACCAGAAATCAAAAATACTCATAGAAAAACCTTTTGGTTTAGATTTAGAAAAGGCTAAAATTTTAGAGAAAAAACTAAGAGATATGTGTGATGAAGATCAGATATATCGTATAGATCACTATTTGGCAAAATCACAAGTTCTAAATATGTTGGAATTGAAGTTAAATAACAGTGATTTTGTAGAATTTTTTAATAATAAAAATATAAAAGAAATTAGTATCAGACTTTTTGAAAAAAAAGATATAGGTACAAGGGGTATTTCTTATGACAATGTTGGGGCTTTAGTAGATGTTGGTCAAAATCATTTATTACAAGTTTTGGCTACTACTCTTATGGTGCCAGATGTTTTTGAGCCTGATACGGTGAGAAGTTCTCGTATGAAGGTACTTTTTAATCTACAAGTTGTAGATATTATAAAAGGGCAATATCAAGGTTATCTAGCACATACTGGAGTTAAAAAAAATTCAAAGACGGAAACATATTTTAAAATTAAATTAAAATCTAAAGATGAAGATTTAAAGGGTATTGATATAAATATAGAATCCGGAAAAGCTATGGAAAAAGATTTGGTAGAGATTGAGTGTTTGGATCATGAAAATAAAAGTTTCAAAATTGAAATTCAGCCGGAACATAGTGTTGTGGGTTTTGATAAAGAAATAACAAAAGCTTTATCTAAAAAAAGAAAAGAAGCCTATGAGCAACTTTTTTTTGATGCTTTGAGAACAAATAACGAACTCTTTCCATCTTTTGAAGAGATTGTACAGGCATGGGAGATTGTTAGAAAAGCTGAAGAAAAATTTAAAGGAGAATTGATGATTTATAAAAAGAACAAGTACTTTATTCCATAGTTTTTTTAATTTCTTTAGATAGTCTTTTTGCGGTTGTTATACTACTTAATATTTTTCCACTTAGAATAGACCAACAACCAAAACCGTGATTTATAAGGTCAACGACTCTTGAATCGTCATGTTCATGATGGGCTTGTACACCACGATGAATTATTCTAGATTCTATTATTTTCGCATCTTTTAATATTGGAAAAAATTTCAAACTTTCTCTCATAATTGCATCTCTGTTTGACTTATATTTTTTTACAGTTTTTACGAGTCCATCTATTGGTACATATCTATCAATTATTGATTCTTTAACGTGATATAACGTAAATTCATTTGGATTTCCAGTGGGCATAAGAGTTGCAAATAAACCGTCAATAACAGTTACTGAAACAGGTTTTATTGGAATTTTAACTATGAGAACCTCTGCAAGATCAACTCTTATCTGGCATTGGGCAAAATTAAGCCAACCAGTAAAACGGTTTATATTTGCATACGTGGCATTTATAACATAATCAAAGTTTTGACCCTTTGTTTTATTATTTTTAGTATAAATAATTTTTTTATTTCCGTTGTCACTTAAAACACAACTATCAACCAATGTACCTGTGCAAATATTTATATTTGGTAAAAAATCAATTTTTGATTCAATAATTTTCTTAAGAGTCTTGTGGTGATAACTCGGCTCAGGAACTCTTATCGATAAATTAATCTCCTTCTTTGATAAAAATTTGTCCGAGGGGTATTCTTTTTTGTATGGTAATTTGTGTCTGTGGCAAAATTTGATAAAATTTTTAACATTTATTCTAGAGCCCTTTTTCGCCAAAGCATAGTACGTTGGTGAATTAGTAAACAGAGCATCTTTAAAAATCTTTTCGAAATCTGCGCGTGAACGTTGCACATCTAAAACCGTTTCATTGCTTCTGGGATAATGGTATCCATAATGATGACGAAATTGATTCACCAGAGTTCCTTCTTGCATTAATTTATTATTCCTCTCAAAAACAGTGACCTTACAAAAAGAACCTAATTCAAGCGCAACACTTAAACCAAAAATACCACCACCAATTATAGCAACTCGAGGTAATTTAGGTTTGGCTGGTATTGATCTTATTGCTGTAGACAGAACCCTAGATGCAGTTTCAATGTTTGTTGATTTTTTATTAGTTTTTATCTTTTTAATAAAATTTTTTATTTCTAAATTCAGAGGCTCTTTCATATTATTAAACTCGTATTTTTTCAATAAAACAGAGGATTTATTTATTATTTCTATTTTATTTTTAACAAAATCAGCTTTTATGATTTTTTTATCATATGTAAAAATCAAATTTCTTATTTTCTCTGAACCGTTCCATCCAAGATAAAACTTAGCATCGCAATTTGGTGTGTAACGTATGTCCACAGTAGAGAGTCTAAATGTTTTTGTTGCGAATATGCTTTGTGGAATAATTGGCCATAAATAATCTATAACATCAAATAGGTGAAGTAGTTCTAGGGAAGGCTCCCTTCCTTGGTCTGTTTTTTTCGGGTTAATAAAGTAACCATCTATCTTTTGAGGTAGAGAATTTTGTATAAGTGCCTTTAATTTTTTACTAATTTCATTAAAACGAAATATTTGACCTACAATCAAAGTTCTTTTATATTTGGTAGCAATATTTTGAAGTTCCTCCGATTCTTTATGATTTGTAGTTAATGGTTTTTCTATAAAAACGTCACAATATTTTAGGTATTTTTTTGCAAGTTTGAAATGGCTTTCTGGAGGCGTTACTATTATTACAGCATCAATTTCTGCGAGAATATTCTTAGGAACTTTATTAAAAAAGGAAATTCTATACTTTTTACTGATATTTTGATAATTTTCTGGATACCTAACTAGAACACCTTTTATTTCTATGTCACCATTTTTTTCTAAATTATTTAATATACGAACATAATTTAGACCGAATCTGCCAGCGCCAATCAAAAGAATTTTCGGTATTTTTTTCATAATAATTATGTATACTATATTGCAAACTATTATTAATCAAGACTAAAATGTTATAATTCCAGACTATGATTTTACGTGTAAAAAAAACTATAGATACTCTGTACGAATTATTTTACAGGATACAAAATAAAATCTTAAGAGAATTAGTGTCTTTCTTTAAACTAAGACCTTCTAGCGTCCCCTATATTACGGGGGATGGTTTTAGGAAAATAGCTAATCATGTATACGATGAGACAAAAAAATGTGAGCCCGTTGATATAAAAAATGGAGAAATCGTATTTCTTAATTCAAGTATGTTGGATGAGTGGTTTAAATATGTTCATCCTCAGATTATCTCAAAATATATTCTCATTACACACAATAGTGACTATAATATAAAAGATTCCGATTTAGTTTTTATTGATGACAAAATAATACACTGGTATGCTCAAAACGTAACAACAAAACATCTAAAATTAACACCAATACCATATGGAATTAATAACTATCACTTATGTCATTTAAGTTCTCCAAAACTTTATAATAAGTTTAGAAAAAAAATATGTAATCAGTGTAATAGAATTATTTTTGGTTTTTCTGTTTCAACAAATGAAAAAGAAAGGCAACCAGCACTGGATTTATTAAATAGATTAAAAATTGCTGATAAAATACGGGGGAAAAACTATGCAAAAACATATTTTAGGCTTATAAAGAAATATAAATTTATTGCTGCACCAAACGGTAATGGACTAGATGATCCACGTAGGTGGCAAGCCTTGTATTTCGGTATAGTGCCAATAGTAACAAAATCAGAAGCCATGATTTATTTTAAAGATCTGGGATTACCTTTTTATATTATTGAAAGTTGGAACGAACTTATTGAACTTGAAGAAAGCGATCTCGATAAACTATATAAAGAGTTAATGAGTAATAGAAACGATAATCCGATGTACCTTGATTATTGGGAGAAAATGATTAAAAATACAAATATATGTTAAAAAGATTTTTAATGAAAAAGATGCTCAAAAACCAGCTTGCTGGTGTTCCAGAAGAACAGCAAAACAAGCTTTTTGATGCCATAGAAAAGAATCCAGATTTATTTAAAAAAATTGCTGATGAAGTGCAGGTGAAAGTAAAAGCTGGTAAAGATCAAATGTCTGCCAGTATGGAAGTTATGACTAAATACAAAGACGAATTGCAAAGTGTGTTGAAGTAAGGTGCTTTTTCGTGTAATCTAGCTTGATGTCTCTATCAATCGGAATCGTTGGGCTTCCAAACGTAGGTAAATCAACATTATTCAATGCTCTTACTAAAAAGAGTGTCCTTGCTGCTAACTATCCATTTGCAACTATAGATCCATCTGTTGGGGTGGTAGCAGTACCAGATGATCGTTTATATAAACTCAGTGAATTTTCAAAGTCAGCAAAAACAGTACCAGCAGCTGTAGAGTTTGTGGATATTGCTGGCTTGGTTAAAGGTGCTTCAGAGGGTGAAGGTTTGGGCAATAAATTTCTTTCAAATATTCGTGAGACAGATGCTATTGCGCAAGTAGTGCGTATTTTTGAAGATGAAAATATTATTCATGTGAGTAATAAGATTGATCCCGTTGGTGATATAGAGGTGATTAATCTCGAACTTATCCTTGCTGATACACAAACAGTAACTAAGCGTATTGGAAATATCCAAAAAGAAATTAAACAAGCAAAAAAAGAAGCTATTATAGAAGAAGCTGGCCTTAAAAAGATACTTGGCGCTTTAGAATCAGGTAAATTAGCTCAAACAGTTACACTGACAGAGTTTGAAATACCTTTTATTAAAGGTTTGTATTTGCTCACCATGAAACCTATTTTGTATGTACTTAACAAAAAAGGTGGTGGTAAAAACTTAGATGAAATTAAAGATGAACGTTTTCTAAAACTTATTGCTTTTATAAAAGAGTCTGGAGCAGGGCATGTGATTGTCGATGCTCGTATTGAAGAGGAACTTAAAGATATGGAAGGTGAGGAAAAAGAAATGTTTCGTAAAGAACTCGGTGGACACGAAGACGGTATCAACGATCTTATTAAAGCCGGTTACGATCTTCTTGGTCTCATAACATATTTCACTACAGGAGAAGACGAGACTCGTGCGTGGACTATTAGACGAGGTTGGTCAGCTCCTTTGGCTGGTACTGCTATTCACACTGATTTCAAAGATAAATTTGTACGTGCTGAAGTAATAGAGTGGGATAAACTACTTTCTGCTGGTTCTATGGGTAGTGCTCGTGAGAAAGGACTTATTCGTACGGAAGGGAAGGAGTAT
>CAYTZA010000005.1:0-2695 GCA_964442365.1 uncultured Candidatus Saccharibacteria bacterium
TATAGTGGAGATTTTAGTGAGGGTGGATGGAATCGTTGGTTTGAAATTACTCAAAATCCTTCAAACAACAAGTACGGTGCCGAACTTATCGCAACTCAAGCACTAAACGCGCGTATAAGTAGTGCTGTTGGTCGAGAACAAATGGTTCTTGATTGGGGTCAGGGATTTCATTCTATAACCAAGCCTCTTCAAGATGGTTTCAATGAAATTATTACTCCCGGACAAACAATAGAAAACGCTCTTGCCGAGGTTACCACAGAAGATATACGCCAACTTGGTCTTGTAGATGAATTTAACGAAATAGTTGGAGCGCTTCTTAGTCAAATGATGAAAACAGTATTTAGTGCTGGTGGCGGAGTTTCTGGTCTTAGCCAGAGAAGCAACGGCGGATTCTCATATCTTGATCGTCTCACAGCGTCTTCTTCAGGAAACAATACCTACGACCAAAGAGAGATAGGTAACAACACAACAGGATTCGTTGGAACATCAACAACAGTATCAGTAGACACTCAACAAAAAGGAAACATTGCTCCAGGAAAAGTTGTTAGCCAAAGTTGGACATACGCTTATGACGGATCGAACTTTGATAGAACTTATGGACCAGGAATAGCAAATGATGGTCAAGACCATATCGGTAGCCAAGATATTGACGTCGAATCATTTAACTACAAGACAGCAGTAGCTGCTGTTGCAATACCAGTACCAGAAACAGTGGGTGTTGGAGCATGGTGGGAAATAGATCTTGGAGAACCTGTCGAAGTTGAGCGTGTTCAAATACTACCAGTACAAAGACCTCTTACTGGTAAAGACAGCAAATACGCTACAAATCACTTCACAGTTTTACTTTCAGATAGTATTATTCCAGAAAATCAGCCCGTATCAGCAATATTACAAAATAGCAACGCCATAAAGTGGTTTACTCGATACGACACTGCTAGTCTATTACAAATAATTACTTTCTCTGTTTCTCCTACAGGGAAAGCTCGTTTCCTACGTATCCAACGACATGATCCAGAAACAGATAAAGATGGACGTCTTGAACTTCTAGAAGTAAAAGTGTTTCTTAAAGCTGCTACAGAATAAATATGAAAACTCTTTTACAAAAATTATGGAATAAAAGAGCACTTACAAACATACTATTATTTTGTCTTGTCTTCGGTTTTGTATTCGCACCGGTTTTAACAAATTCTGTTCAAGCACAAGGGGCATGGGATGGTCTAAACTCTGTAGCAGAACAAGAAAGACTAGCCGCTGCCTGTACAATAAATTCCATTACAACGTGTATAAATAATTTTATAGAATCTACTGTTGGTTATATTATTAATACTATTTTATCATTATTTGCACTAGCACTTTGGCTTTCTGGTGTTTTATTTGACTATGTGATCAAATTCACTGTAGTAGACATGGCAAATAGTGTCCGAAGTCTTAAGGTAATCGATACAATATGGAAAATCTTTCGTGATTTAACAAATATCTTTTTTATATTTGCTCTTCTATATATAGGAGTTATGACTGTACTCAACAGCTCAAAGGTCAACTGGCGTAAACAAGTAGGGACAGTAATCATTGCTGGACTTCTTATAAACTTTAGCCTCTTTATCACAAAAATACCCATTGATCTCTCAAATATTATTTCTTTGCAGTTTTATAAAGCAATGGTTAATGCCAGTAGAAATATATCGACCCCAATCACAGGAAACAAAGTATCTGCTGTTGATGTCGTAACAAACCTATCTTCAAATACCGCAGGAGTAAGTGCCGCTTTTATGCAATATATGCGCATACAAACAGTCTACAGCCCATCTCCGGCAACAGGTATTTTAAGTGGTAGTGCAGACATATTTTCTAGGCTTCTGACTCTTATCACAAAAGGGTTGTTTGGAGCAACAATTATGCTTATTACCGCTTGCGTATTTTATACTGCGGCGTTCATGTTGATCTATCGTTTCTTTTTACTTGTATTCGCCATGATCATATCTCCACTTGTCTTTTTGGGCATGGTCTTACCTATAGTAAAATCAAAAATTAGCAATAAATGGGGAGAATATCTAGTTGGACAATCTTTATTTGCGCCTGTTTTTTTTCTTCTTCTCTATATCTCTCTACTTATTACCGCAGAGATAAGTAACAACTTAATCTCAAAAGAAGCTGGCGGCTTTGCAAACGTAGGAGCAAGCATTGCAAGCTTTAATTCAATTATAAGTCTCATAATTGGATATCTTTTTATCATAGGTATGATTATCGGTTCCATACAGGTAGCAAAAGAGATGGGGGCAAAAGGGGGTGATGGCTTTGATGCTATGGTTTCAAAAGCAAAATGGTTACCTACGCGTTGGGCAGCAAAACCTGTTGCGGCTACAGGTGCCATGGCTTACAGAAACAGCGTCGGAAAATATGCAGGACAATTAGCAAACAGTACAAAGGTGCGTGAATTGGCTGCTTCAAAAAATCCAATATTTTCAAATATTGGTCGTGGTTTACAAAAAAATCTCGAAAACACATCTAAAACAAGCGGGGACTTTAGAAATATTGGGGCACTTAAGGGTGCACTGGGAGAGGGACGAAAGGGGTACAAAGAAGAAAATAAAATTACTAAAGAATATCAAGATGCGTTTAAACAAAAGGAGCGTGAAAATAATTTTGATACTGCACGAAATGATCTTCTTAAAAAATTACCTGGTCTTAATACACA
>CAYTZA010000005.1:2795-9434 GCA_964442365.1 uncultured Candidatus Saccharibacteria bacterium
AAAGTTAAAGCAAAAGATCTCAATCAAATTACAAAATATCTTTCTGCTGGACAATTTTCTCGTCTGGCAACAAGTGATAAGAGTCCACTTTCTGATCAGGAAAAAACAGATCTTATCGAATCAAGACTTGAAAATACTGGTATCACAAGCGGCATAACAAAAATCCACGAACTCGAAGGAAAACTAGAAGCCGCAACTATTGCTGGCAATACAGCCCTCATGCAAACTCTGGAATTGGATATTGAAAAAGCTAACGGTTTTCTAGCTAAACAAATCAGAGACCTCAAGGACAAAGATCGAGAAGTTATCACACCTTATGTATTTAATAAGAAAAACGACGCGACAATTAAAACGTTTGTTGAAAATCTAAACCAATCTCATATAGACAAACTCAAAAACCTTGAAACTCTTGCCCCGGGACAACACGCTGCCCTTAAAAAAATTAGAGTTGAGGTAATTGAAAACACCATATCTAAGCTCACAGAAGAACGGGCTAAGCTCACCGCAGCACGTATCGCGGTAGACATTGCTGCGGCAACACGAGCTAATGAAGAAATTACGAAGCTCACACGACAGTTTAAGAAATTTAGTCCGGCAGAAATAGTAAAACTGGATTCTAAGATTCTTAGCCTTCCTGAGACTCTTGATTTAATCGCTGATCCAAAATATCTTAAGAAAATGGTTGACGAAGAATATACTCCCATTAAAGACCCTACTGGTAACGAGGTTGATTTGAGAATATATGTAGGAAAGCATATAAACGCTGATCCGACAAAATTTCCATCTGCTAAGAAATTTATAGATAACGAGACCAATAGTCTTGGACTATTCTCATAAAACTATGATTACATTTACCACAGAACAAAAATTAGCTGCCCTTAGAAAGGTCTCTCCTGCAAAAAAAGAAGTTGTATTTTCTGACGCTCTTGCTAATTCAATGAAATCTGCTTTAGAAAAATATGAGCTGCCAGAAGCAACACATCTATCTATTACACGCCTTATTGGAGCCTATGTTATAGAACTCATATCACTAGATGTTCTCCTCAAGTCAATCGACGATCCTCGTATACGCCAAGATGTTCAGCGTATAGTGATACCTGAGATTGATAGGGCGATTAGAGACTACAAACCTGAACCAGAAGATACTGAAGAAACAGAAACAATTACACCTCAGACTCAAATAAGTCCTGTAATACGACCTACATTTGTTACAAAATCAGAAGTTTCTACACCTATCCAGCAGACAACATCAATAGCACCAACCCCAACAATACCAGTACCAACAAAACCTACGACCAATACACCCGCAACCCCAATACAACCACAAATACCTACGATTCTTACACCTTTTATGCAAGAAAAACCACCAGTGGCTATACCTGAAGCGGTACACCCAGAGAGAGATGCCATCTTAAAAGAAATCGAAGAACCTACTTCAAAAGTCAACGTTGAAATACCTGTACGTCCTAGTGCAGATCAACAATTGAGTGGTATAGTTTTTAATCCAAAAGAAGAAAAAACTGTTGTTATACCTTCACCACAAATACAAACGAAACAAGCACTGCCTCAAAACATGAATCGTGTGGGTAGAGACCCATACCGAGAAGCTATCGAATAGTGCATAATAGTAGTATGCAGTTTCAAGTACCACAATTTATCGAAGTAGAAGATAAAGTATTTGGTCCTTTTACGATCAGACAATTTATTTATATAGCCGGAGGAGCAGGGCTTTCATTTATGATGTATCGTCTCCTACCAGGATTCATATCTATTGTAACCATACCTATAATAGCTGTTTTGTCTGGTATGCTTGCTTTTTACAAATACAATAGTCGTCCTTTTGTAGAATTTGTCGAATCTTTTTTCAAATATAGTACTAGTGGACGACTCTATATCTGGAAAAAAGAAATAAAAGCACCACAAAAACAAACTACACCGACAAAACAAAACCCTCAAAATACTCCGACAGTTTTTGTACCAAAATTATCAGAGAGTAAACTAAAAGAGCTCAGTTGGAATCTTGATATTCGAGAAAGTCAAAACCCTATTACAGGAGGGCGTGATCAGACAAATACATAATCTGATATATAATAAGAAACATGGCGTCACCAAATACCAATGCAAAAGCAACGCAAGACTTTGTATCCATACAAGAAGTGCGTGATGGTACTCTTGTTCTTAAAGATGGATCACTCCGAGCTATACTACTTGTTTCATCTATAAACTTCGAATTGAAATCTGCTGACGAACAACAATCTATTTTGTATCAGTTTCAAAACTTCATGAATTCTCTAGATTTTTCTATACAGATTTTTGTACAATCAAGACGTCTTGATATACGACCATATGTCGCTCTTCTTGAAGGAAGGTACAAAGAACAAACAAATGATCTCATGAAAGTACAAGTCGAAGAGTATATTTCTTTTATAAAAAAATTTACAGAGTCTACCAATATCATGACAAAAAGTTTTTTTGTTGTAGTGTCTTATTTTCCACCAACACTAAACGCCAAGAGTGGCTTTCTAGGTAATCTTTTGGGAGGAGGGAAGGTGAAAACCGTACAAAATACACAATTTGAAGAACAAAGAACCCAACTCGAACAGAGAGTATCGGTAGTCGAACAAGGTCTTGTACGTACAGGTGTAAGAGCAGCACGTCTTGGTACAGAAGAAGTAGTTGAACTTTTCTACAAACTCTTTAATCCTGGAGACACAAATAAGCCAATCATACCAACAACACAACAATAATATGCTTTTTGATATATTTAAAAAAAAGGATTCGACACCAGCAAACACTTCTATTTTGCCGGAGCAAATATACGAAGCTGGAGTACTGGAACTCAAGGATATTATTGCTCCTTCAGCTCTTAAAATTGGTCCAAGAAGTCTATCACTTGGAGACAAGATCCTACGATCTTTCTTTGTCATATCATATCCACGATTTCTTACCGAAAGCTGGTTTTCACCGATCATTAACCTAGATAAAATATTTGATGTTTCAATCTTTATACACCCACTTGATACAGCAAAAGCACTAAAACAATTCCAGAAAAAAGTAGCTGAAGTACAAAGTCAGATCAGTACTCGTGAAGAAAAGGGGCTTGTACGTGATCCCAAACTAGATACTGCGTATCAAGATCTTGAAGCTCTTCGTGATAATCTCATGCAAGCCCAAGAGAGACTTTTTGATGTTGGTCTTTATATCAGTATATATGGTGATAGTGAAGAAGAGTTGGACAAAATAGAATCTGAAATAAAATCTATCCTTGAATCTAAACTTATTTATGTTAAACCGGCACTATTTCAACAAGAACAAGGTTTTAAAAGTGTTATTCCACTTCAAGATGACCAACTTGCAGTACACTCTAAACTCAACTCTTCACCACTTTCAAGTCTTTTTCCTTTTGTTTCTTTTGACCTTACATCTGACAAAGGAATTCTATACGGTATAAACAGACATAATTCTAGTCTTGTCCTTTTTGATCGTTTTTCTCTTGAAAACTATAACTCACTTATATTTGCAAAGTCAGGTTCTGGAAAATCATACGCTACCAAACTAGAAATTCTTCGTTCTCTCATGTTTGATACTGATGTTATTGTCATAGATCCAGAAAAAGAATACGAATACATGGCACAAGCAGTAGGGGGTAGATATTTTAATATTTCTTTGAACTCAGACAATCATATAAATCCTTTTGATCTACCACTGCCAAGTGAAGATGAAAGTCCATCAAACGTACTCCGTTCACAGATTATTAATCTTGTGGGGCTCTTTCGAATAATGCTTGGAGGTCTTACACCAGAAGAAGATGCTATTGTTGACCGAGCAATTACTGAAACATATGCCCTCAAAGATATTAACGCAGAATCTGATTTTTCAGCCATAGAACCACCACTTTTATCAGATTTTGAACTAGTACTTGCTGGTATGGAGGGCGGAGAATCTCTTGCTCAAAGATTAACAAAATACACCCGAGGCACTTGGGCTGGTTTCATAAACAGACCGTCAAACGTTGATATCAATAAAAAGTTTGTAGTCTTTTCTCTCCGCGATATGGAAGACGAACTTAAGCCTGTGGCTATGTATATAGTTATGCACTATATCTGGAACGCTATCCGACGTAATCTCAAAAAAAGACTTCTTGTTATAGACGAAGCGTGGTGGATGATGAAATCAGAAGATACGGCGTCATTTCTTCTTAGTCTTGCTAAAAGAGGCCGTAAATACTATCTTGGTTTAGCTACTATCACTCAAGATGTCGATGACTTTATCAGATCTCCTTATGGTCAACCGATTATTACCAACTCATCTATTCAAATCCTTCTCAAACAATCTCCATCTTCAATAGACCATCTTCAGGAAGTATTTAATCTAACTGATGAAGAAAAATATCTTCTTCTTGAGTCGGGTGTAGGAGAGGGAATATTCTTTGCAGGACTTAAGCATGTAGCAATTAAAATAATTGCTTCATACACTGAAGATCAGATTATCACTTCAGATCCATCACAAATATTAGCAATCAAACAAGCTCGTAAAGATCTCGCCGATAGCCAAGCTAAATAGACTCTATGGATGATATCGAAAAACAACCGGGTGTTACTACTCCAACAACAGAAAAGGCAGAGCGTGTCCCAAATAACAAAGAAAAAATAACTACTTATAACCAATCACGCTGGCAAACAGGAAAAACAACGCAAAACCTTCGAAGCAACATTCAAAAAGGAGAAAAAACTTTTCAACAAATACAGTCTGTTTTCGAGCAAAATAATCCGACACCACCAACTCAAGCCGAAAGACAACAAGCCCACGAACAAAGTAAATCAAAAAAACCAAAAGTGGCACATAAAGTGTGGGTTATGGAGGCCTTTTTTATAATAACCTTCGTAATATTGATAGATATAATACAAATTATACTTGATATATTTCTTGTTGGAGCAGTAGTTAACCGTATTATAGATATCGTTCTTGTTATTATTGTTTTCCTTTGGCTTCTACTTACTAGTCGCATGAATTCACGAGTCATCCTACTCACCGTGGCAACTTTTGTTGGGGAAGCGATCCCTGTTGTTGATCTTCTGCCACTATGGTCTTTGGAAATCACTTATCTTATACATATTATAAACTCAGGAAAAGTTCAGACGTATTCCATAAGGCAACTAGCAACACGAAAGGGTAGAGAGTCTTTAGCTATGGACACAGCATCGTCTATTAAAACAGTAGCACCAAAAGGTACACCCGTATCTACTGGGAAGATACATACTCTTGCAGAAAAAGCTCAACAGACAACAAAACAAATCGAAAGTCCCGAAAATCCAGTAAAAAAAATAGCAAATAAATCTATAGATGCTACACAAACACCCGAAAAAGAGCCTCGTATTTCTAGACCAACATATTCTTCTAATAAAAAAGACCAGCAAGATGTCACACCAGAAAAAGATTCCGCTTCTTTCAATTGGGGAGAGACCTACGAACGATTTCGTCAACAATATCCATATTCAACAGATCAAACAATTCGTAACCTTGTTACCAAAGCTGAAATAGATCACCGTAGAAAAACAAACAATCAATAAATCGTGGTGATAACAGTTATTCGCAAAGAGAGTATATATTGGTACAATGAGACCATCTCATGAAAAAGTTTTTCTATTTTTTAATACTATATCTATTTGTGTTAATCCCTGTATACGGACAAGTAAATAGTGATGTTTCTTCTTTAGTACTTACCGTAAATCCAGAACTTCCTCAAGCTAACCAAACAATTACGGTTAAGTTGGACAGTTTTGCAACAGACCTAAACACTGCAAGTATTATCTGGTATGTAGATGGTGTAGTAACACCACCAGACGCAACACGAAAAACCATAACCCTAAATTCCGGCCCTTATGGTAAAACAAAAACTATTAGAGTTGTTGTTGCTGGCTTCGACGGAAGAGTATTTGAAAGAACAATACTAATTGCTCCAGCAGAAATAAGTTTGATTTGGCAAGCAGAAACATATACTCCACCTTTTTACAAAGGAAAAGCACTTTTTACCAACAATGCCGACGTAACACTAATTGCTTCTCCTTCAAGTGGATCATACTCAGCAAAAAATTTAATCTTTTCTTGGACTCGCAATGGTCAGGTAATAGAAAACAGTGGGGGACTAGGTGCTGATAGTGTACGCATATCAAACGGAGGATTACTCGCAAAACCTATGGTTATTTCTGTAAAAGCAGAATCTTCCGATGGCATGTACCGAGCGTTTAATACTGTAGAACTTAATCCCATACTTCCAACCATAAGAATATACGAAGGTGATACTCTTCTTGGTGTACGATTTGAACGTGCTTTGCAAAACAACAGATCAGTTGTTGCAAAAGAAACATCTTTACAGCTTTACCCATATTTCTTCTCAACACCAAATCGTTTTTTTGATAATCTCTTCATAGAATGGTCTGTTTCCGGACAAACAACCACCAATACACCATCTATCACTATACAAAACAAGCAAGGCTTAACATCAGCAAACATAAACGCACAAGCTCGTCACAAAAAAAATATACTACAAGCCGCATCTACAGAAACATCGATTACTTTTAGTGAACAAACAAAACCATGAAATATCTCTTTATTACTTTTTTAATACTCTTCGCACAC
>CAYTZA010000005.1:9534-30170 GCA_964442365.1 uncultured Candidatus Saccharibacteria bacterium
GGTCTTCTTATAATATTTGGATCTTTTCTTTTACTAAGGTCAATCAATCCCGCTTTGGTTAATCTAAAGTTTGGTCTCAGTGGCGAAGCACTCCAAAAACCAGAGCTTGGAGTTATTGATCCATACAATTTTGGTCTTCCTGGTACATGTACTTACGAAAATGCAAAAGCTGGTTTCCCCGAAACAAGATTTAGCGAATCAGGTCCCGGAGTATATCTAAGAAAACCAATTAACAGCTGCGTAAATCCGGACAAAAGTCGCTCGATTATTTTTGGTTATAGTACAGTTGGATCACCAGGAGACGTCTCGACCGACAATATTAACGCCTGCTGGAAACTAGCTAAGGCAAGTACTATAAACAACTCTGGCAATACCGAAGAAAACAAAGACCAAACTGGTGTTAGGGATGGTTTATATACATGTATCACTATTTTTGATCAGGAAGGAGTAGACATAACGACACCAACATGCACAAACATCACAAAACCTTCATCTCCAGGATTATATATGGTAGAAACAAAACCATGTAAAAATAATGAAGGTAAAGTTCAAACACAAAAAATATATGTATCTGCGGGTGAAAACGCTTGCCCGTCAACAACATGGCCGTGCGAAAGATGGGCTAATAGATTTCGTTACATGTCTTATAATTCAAACAGTAAAAAGTACGAGCCAATAACCCCCGGATACCCCCTTGTATCACAAAGTGAGTGCTCATCAACAGAAAGGAGTTACAGGGCATCTGCCGCGCTCGGAACCCTTACCAATAATGTAAAAACAGGGGCGGTTATTGGGACAGTAATACCTGTTGCTGGAACATTAGGGGGAGCGATTGTTGGAACGGTTGTTGGACTTGGCGAAGCCTCAGTGAACTTAATCGTAACAGACTACGGTTATTGTGAACAAGTTTTTATACAAATACCCGTATAAATCAAATGACAAAAAAGATATTTATTCTAATATTTCTACTCATCATAATCGCTCTTGGAGCGCTACTGTATTTTCTTTTGAAAAGTGACGCTCCTGTGGCGCAGACACTAAGAGATTTTGTACCTTTCGGTATAAATACTACAAATATAGATAATCAACCATCCGTAACCACTACAGAGCCTCAAGAGCTATTTCCTGAGAACAACACACCAACCAGCATACCAACAGAGCAGGTGAGTGAAATTCCTCGTTTTAGAAAAATTGCAGACGGACCTGTAGCAGGATTTACTATAATCAACACACCCATAACAGAAACAGTCGAAGGAAAGAAAGTAACAAAAAATCGTACAGCTATACGATATGCAGAAAGAGCAACAGGGCATGTATTTCAAACTTTCACAGACAGCCTCAGTACAAATCGTTTGACCAATACTACTCTAGTGCGTATACAAGAAGCTTTATTTACCAACAACGGCAATACCGTGATCTTACGAAGCCTCGATGAAACCGATAGAATCAAAACATATCTCGGAGACATCGTCGCAAATACAAGTACGTCAACAGATACAGCCATAGGTTCACTTCGAGGTGATTATATTGATGACAATATTTCTTTTATAAGTGTATCTCCTGATACACAATCAATCTTTGTACTTCGTAAAAATACTTCAGGAGCAACAGGATTTACTGCAGATGCTAAAGCGGGGAAGAGTAAATTAATCTTCTCTTCAAAAATCAGTGAGTGGGTTCCTCAATGGACAAATAAAGACAACATACTCCTAACCACAAGCGCTTCTGGTGGAGTACCAGGCCTATCCATAACTCTAAACAGTACAACGGGCGCACAAAACAGAATTATGTCTGGTGTTAACGGTCTTACTTCTCTTTTAAACTATTCCGGAACGAGACTTTTGTATTCATCTTCAAATACTACCGGTGGAATTTCTCTTTTTGCGTACAATACTAAAACAGGAACCTCAACAACCATGACAAGAGGCACTCTTCCAGAGAAGTGTGTTTGGTCACGCAAACAAGAATCAACTGCATATTGTTTTATATCTCAAGGAATACAAAGTGGTCTATATCCCGACGAATGGTATCAGGGAGCAAAAGGTTTTATTGATACTATATGGCAGATAAATACAGAAACAAATACTCCTGTTATTCTATTTCAACCAACATCAGCTCAAATTGCTGTTGATGCCATACATCCAGCACTAAACACAAACGAGGATCATATATTCTTTATAGATAAGATATCAGGATCTTTGTGGTCATACCGACTCACTAACTAATTATTTGTGGAGATTGTTAAGATATTTACGATCTTCACGTAAAAATATCTCTTGAACGATAGTAAACATATTACTTGTAATCCAGTAGAGAGCAATAACAGCTGGTAAGTTAAAAGTGATGAAGAAAACTATAACAGGGAAGATATACTTCATCTGCATACTCATACTGCGAGCAAAATCGTGCTGAAACGAAGGAGCATCTCCAGCTTTCTTAGCTTGAACAGGTATAGGTTGTAACCAGGCTTGAATAAACTGAGTTATAGCAGTGATTGCTGCGAGATAGTGATTCTTAACCAAAATATCGAAGAAACCTAGGAATATCGTGTGTACTGAGTCAGGAACAGAGACAAAAGAATACAAAATACTTGTATCTATAGTAGAAACCGCACCACTACTGAAGATATGGTACAAAGAAAACACAATTGGAATCTGAATAAGAATAACAACAAAACTAGAAAAAGGATTTATGCCACGAGCTTTATATAGCTCCATAGTCTTCTTGGCAAGTGTCGCCTGATCATCCGTATATTGTTCCTTTAATTTTTTAATTTCAGGCTCTATCTCTTTCATTTGTATTTGGGAACGTAGAGCTTTCTTTGAAAGAGGGAAGAGGGCTAGTTTTACAATACAAGTCAGCAATACAACTGCCAAACCAGCATCAATACCTGGTATAGAAAGAAAAACTACAAAAATATTGTAGAGGGGTGTGTAAAAAATTGTCTTTAAAATAGTAAGCATCGCTAGATTGTAGCTTTTTTAAGTATAAAGTCTATCTCTTTTTCCAATTCTTTAAAAGTCATACTAAGTGCCGGCTTACGCACCATAAAGATATAAAAGGCTGGTTTGAGAGATTGTTTTTGTATATAAGGAGATAGAATTGTATAAACAATCCTTCTCATGTAATTTCTTCGTACCGCTTTTGTTTCAATCTTTTTTGATACAACCACAGCACATTGAGGGTTTTTTAATGCCTCTTCGTGAATAATTTTTAAAGTAAATACAGGCGAAGAAAAAAGCTTACCTTTTTCAAAGATACGATCAAAATCCCCTTTGTTTATACGGTTTTTACTAGAAAGCATCGCTAGACAGCGAGACGAGCACGACCCTTCAAACGACGACGTTTGATAACGTTTTTACCCGCTTTTGATCTCTGGCGAACAAGGAAGCCGTGGACCTTTTTTCTTTTTCCTTTTTTAGGTTTGTATGTAAATGACATATGTTATTAACAGGTTGTTCACACATTATAAACATATAAATGAAACTTTAACAAGTTCTCTATTCTAAAGCGAGGTATATAATAGTTAAATATATGGATGAACATGTACAACTATGGCAAAGCGTTCTTGGAGAAATCGGACCGATCTCAACCGGTCACAATATGCTTTTCAAAGGAACAACGATCGTTAAACTCGAAGACGGTATTGTTCACGTATCAGTTCCTAACCTTTTTGTTAAAGATTGGATATACGACAAGATGCATAAAACCCTTCTTAAACTACTACGAGAAAGATCAGATAGTATAAGGGGTATATCATATGTTATTTCCAATACTTCAACACAAAAAAAGGTTGCTGTTCAGCGCCATGAGAAACAGGGAACTGTTGAACTACCTTTACAGGATTACTATGTAAATAAAGACGATAATCTTAATCCGCGCTATACATTTGATTCTTTTGTTGTTGGACCTTTCAACGAACTTGCGCACGTAGCAGCTCAAGCTGTTATAGAAAAACCTGGCACAGCATACAACCCACTCTTTATATATGGTGATACAGGAAGAGGTAAGACACACCTCATACAGGCCGTTGGAAACCAGATGAAAAAGCAGTATCCAAATAAAAAAGTCTACTATATAACTTCGGAAAAGTTTGCTGTTGATTATATGAACTCGATACAAAACCAAAGAGTCAATCAGTTCAAAGAAAAATATCGAGTATACGACGTTATTATTATGGATGATATTCAATTTTTCTCTAATAAAGAAAAATCTCAAGAAGAATTGTTTCATCTTTTTAATTACCTTTACGACAATAATAAACAAATCATCTTTTCTTCAGATAAACACCCACACTATATTCAAAACCTTGAAGAACGTCTTAAATCTAGGTTCAATGCGGGCATGATTGTTGATATTCCAGCCCCAGACCACGAATCACGAGCGGCGATTATTCGTGCAAAAACACAACAGCACAATCTTGATTTACACGTTGATATTATTGACTTTCTTGCTCAAACCATCGAAAGTAACATCCGAGAAATTGAAGGTGTTATCAACTCAATAATCATGAATACTCAGATTAAAAATCGTCCTTTGGCTATTCATGAGATAAAAGCAATAATCAAAGGTTCTGGAAAACCAAAAAAGAATATTTCTGCTAAAGAAGTCATAAAAACTATTTCACAATTTTATGATGTAGAAGAAAAAAGTATATATGAAAAAAGTCGTAAAAAAGAAGTGGTGCGTCCTCGTCAAGTAATCATGTATATTCTTCGAGAGGATTTTGATGCCTCATATCCTTCAATAGGAGAGAAGCTTGGAGGAAGAGATCACACAACTGTGATACATTCGTGTGAAAAAATTAAACATGATATGAAAGAAAGTCCTTCCTTAATGGAAGAAATAGAAAGGATTAGAGCAATGTTGCAATGTTGAGAACCTGTTGAAAAGTATGTGGGAAACTATGTGGAAAACATCTGGATTAAAAAGAATTATATGTTAATAACTAACCTTAAAAATATTTTTTCCCGACTTATTAACATTTCATCAAACGTTATACACAAGAAGTTCTTTTTTAAAATCACCAAAAACCCAACAGACATAAAGATATTTCAAAGTTATCCACTTTTCCACAGGACTAATAGTAATATATAAGATAATTAATATAAGAAGAGAAATACCATGAAGATAGAATGCTCAAAAGAACAACTTGCACAAGCTCTAAATAAAATAGATCGTATTGCTGGAAAAAATAATTTATTACCAATTCTTACTTGTGTACTGTTTGATGCGACAGCAGATAAACTTTTACTACGTGCTACAAACCTTGAAATTGCCCTTGAGATAGCTCTACCTGCCAAGTTGCATGAGAAGGGTATCGTGGCTGTTCCGGCACATGCTATAACGTCGTATATCGCCACTTTAGATAAAGAAAAAAATATAACCATAGAAGTACGTTCTGGTAATATTTATATTTCTTCATCTTTAAACAATACAACGATCAAAGCGCAGTCTCATGAAGATTTTCCTACTATACCTTCGATAGAGGAACCAATATCTTTTTCTATTAAATCATCGATATTTAGTGAAGGTATAAAATCAGTTGCTTATAGTGCAGGACAATCAAGTATGAAACCCGAATTATCAAGTGTGTATATTTATAGCCATAATAATCAATTAGTCTTTGTTGCTACTGATTCTTTTAGACTTGCTGAAAAGAAAATATCATTTAAAACTTCAAACAATGATTGGAATACACTTATTCCGGTTAAAAATATACAAGATATCGTTAGAATTCTTGATGATATTGATTCTGATGTCGAGATAATGATTACTAAACATCAAATTGTGATGAGGACAGCATCTCTCTATCTTACTTCTCGTGTAGTAGAGGGATCTTTTCCTGATTATCAACAAATCATACCAAAAGATTCAAAAACAGAAGTAACAGTATTAAAACAAGATGTACTGAAAGCTTTTAAAGTTGCAACAATTTTTTCTGATAAATTTAATAAGTTAAATGTAAAAGCGATTCCTTCAGATAAAAAGGTGTATATAAAAACAAGCAATAGTGATATTGGAGAGACTATTACAGAACTTCCGGCAACACTTACTGGTGAAGAAATAGATATTAATTTTAATTATAAATATATTTCTGAATGTATTCAGTCAATAGGGTCAGCGAGTATTATATTTCAGTTTGGTAGTGTTGGAAAACTAGTAATCCGTGGTGTGGGTGATAATTCGTTTATGTATCTCGTAATGCCAATGAATCGTTAAATATGAATAAACTAGCTGAATATTTAAAGAAGTTTTCCAGTATTATCAATTCTGGTTCAGAAAAAAAGAAGGCTCTTATTGTAGAAATTAAAAATCATATAGGAATTGAACTTCAGAAAGATTGTGTAGAGATTAAAAATAATCAAGCCTATATCGTATGTAGTCCTATTACTAAAAATACTATTTTTATTAAAAAACGTTTAATTTTACAGTCTCTTGAACAAAGAGGTTTTCATATTTCCGAACTTCGTTAGAAAGTTGGTGTGGGAAAAATAGTGATTGGTGTTGTAGATGCTGTATGTTGGGCCACCCATAAACGTACAGCATATTCCCATGATTCAAACTGAGAGTCTGTTGCGGGATACGTTGGTGCTGGACCGAGTGGATCATTTTTATCAACATAGTAAAGAATATTGTGTTGATCAAGAATATTTATTTCTCCACGTAGTATTGGTTTTAATTCTGTTGTATCTGGGTATATAGGTTTTTTAAATTTCTCTTTAGGGAATTTTTGAAGGGCTTCTTTCATAAATTCATTCCACAAAGGTGCTACCACAAAACCAGCCACTTTTTTATCAATAGGAGTGTTGTCGTTGTTTCCTGCCCATGCTCCAACGGCTATGGTTGGACTGTAGCCAATAATCCATGTATCTCGATAATCGTTGGTTGTTCCTGTTTTTGCGGCTACATCGTAGCCAGAGATATAAAGTGCTGAATTTGCACCAAAAGCGGGTATACGAGCGTTGTCATCAGACAATACATCGTTTATGGTTAGGGCTGTATTTTCTTCCAAAACTCGTGTTGGAAGTCCGGTAAATTCTTCAATCGTGTGACCCTCTCTGTCAGTAATTTTTAGTATTCCTACTGGTTCATTGCGAATTCCTTCAGAAGCAAATACACTGTATGCGCTGGTGATCTCTAAAGGGGACACCTCGCCTCCTCCAAGGACCAAGGTGAGTCCGTAATCATTGGCTGTGCCAAGTCCTTGTATACCCATATTTTTTGCGAGACTGAGGGCATCTTTAAGTCCTGTTAGGTATAACACTTTAATTGCGGGTATGTTTCTTGATTGAGCGAGAGCCCCCCTTAAAGTTATTGGACCTAGATATTTCTCATCATAGTTTTCTGGCTTGTAACAAGTTGATGATGGGGTTTTTGGTGTCCCATCTGGATTACATGTTGTTGAAAATTCTGTTGGTAGATCATATACAATTGTTTCTGGTGTATAACCTTTGTTGAAAGCGGCAGCGTATACAAAAGGTTTAAATGTAGACCCCGGTTGTCTATGGGCGGTGACGACGTTAAAGTTTCCATCTATATTTTTATCAAAATAATCTCTTGATCCAACCATGGTAAGAATTTGTCCTGTTTTTGGATCAATAGCTATGAGGGCGGCGTTTTCTGCTTTAAATCTTTTTTCATTGTCGAGAGCGTAGCGTTTTACAATTTCTTCTGCTTTTTGTTGAAGTTCATAATCTAGAGTAGTTATTATTTTAAAACCACCGTTTTCTACAGCATCAATACCATATTTTTTTTCTAGGTATTCTTTAATAAACATAACAAAGTGTGGAGCCTTGATTGATATAAATTGTTGAGGTTGAAATACAACAACCTCTTGTTTTGCTTGTTCGTATTGATCTTTGGTAATTAGATTATGTTCAAGCATTTTATCCAGTACAAGATTTTTTCTTGCTCCCAATTCCTCTCTATGGTTTCCGTATGGGGAATAATACGATGGGGCTTGTGGTAAAGCGGCAAGATAGGCTGCTTCAGCCAGTGTGACATCTTTTGCTCTTTTATTGAAAAAGGCCCCACTCGCTTCTTCGACGCCGTATATATTTCCTCCGTAAGGACTTTCGTTGAGATATATGGTTAAAATTTGTTCTTTGGTCATGATTCTTTCTAGATTCATAGCCAATATCCACTCTTTTATTTTACGAGATATCTTTTTATCAACAGTCAGGAGTGAGTTTTTAACAACTTGTTGAGTAATTGTTGAACCTCCTTGGCTGAAACTTAAGGTGGTGGCATTTGCAAGAACAGCACGGATTATAGAAATAACAGCTATACCGTTGTGCTCATAGAAACCAGCATCTTCGATTGCAACAGTCGCGTTTTTGATAAAAGGAGAAATATCCTCACTTTTAATAACTGTGCGACGTGTGTTTTGATTTAGATCATATAAAACAACTGATTCGGTGCGGTCATATATTTTTGTTGAAACATCAACACGACGATCTTCGAAAGATTGTATGGTGGGTAGATTAAGGGTTGATGCCCATATAAAAATAATACCTAGAGAAAGGGCGCCAAGAGAAAGGATTAAAAGAAGGATGTGTTTTTTCGTAAACCAGCTTAAATAACCAACCTTTTTACGCTTCATATAAATACTATCGTAGCACACATCAGTATGTTAGAGTATGACGATGAAGGCTATAGATAAGAATATACAAGAGGTATTAACTCGAGGGGTAGAGGATATTTTTGTTAAAGAAAGTCTTTTAGAAAAACTTACTTCGGGTAAGACTCTTAGAGTAAAACTTGGTTTTGATCCAACATCAAAACATGTTCATATTGGAAGGGCTATTACTTTGTGGAAATTGCGAGCTTTTCAAGATCTCGGACACATACCAGTGTTTATTGTTGGTGATTTTACTGCGCGTATTGGAGATCCATCGGATAAGCTTTCTAAGCGACCCATGCTTACTTCAAAAGAAATTGAAGAAAATCTTTCTACGTACAAAGAACAAATAGGTAAAATTATAGATTTAAATAAAGCAGAGTTTCATTTTAACTCCGAATGGCTTTCAAAATTAACATTTGCTGAAATTGCTAATCTTGCAGAAAGTTTCAGTGTTGGACAAATGATAGAAAGAAGAAATTTTAAAGATCGTTTTGAAAAAGGGGAAGAGATATCACTTCGTGAATTTTTATATCCTCTTATGCAAGGTTACGATTCTGTTATGGTTAAGGCTGACGTAGAGCTCGGTGGTTTTGACCAATTGTTCAACTTGAAAGCGGGACGTAGTATTCAAAAACACTATAATATGGGAGAGCAAGATGTGTTAACTACTCAAATGCTAGAGGGCACCGACGGTCGTAAGATGTCATCGAGCTGGGGCAATATTGTGGCAATAAACGATACCCCCACCGATATGTATGGAAAAATTATGTCTGTACGTGACGAGCTTTTAGAGAGATATTTTACACTTTGTACGCGATTGAGTACCGAAGAAATTTCTTCTTTAATGTCTGAAGTTGCCAAAGGAGCTAATCCTCGTGATATCAAAATGCGTCTTGCTCGTGAGATTGTAACTTTGTACCACAGTTTGGAAGACGCAACAAAAGCTGAACAAATCTTTATTGATACTTTTTCAAAAGGAAAAATTCCTGACGATATTCAAGAGATTAAGGTTGTCTCTGGATCAGCACTTGTAGAGGGCCTTCTTACATCTGGTATCGTTTCTTCAAAAACAGATTGGAAAAGACTTGTAGATGAAGGGGCTGTTGTATCTATGGAGACTGGAGAAAAAATTGTTGACGTTTTTTATAAAGTTACAGAACCTCTTGTGCTCCGTATTGGTAAAAAACGTTTTATAAAAATTGTAGTCTAGAAGCCACGATCTGATTCTTCGTAATCATCTAGAGGGTTGTAACTCTCCTCGTCTTCTTCATCGTCATCTTTGTATTGTTCCTCTTCGTCTTCGTCTGGGGCTCCTGAAACATGTTCTGGTACTGGAATATCGTCATCCTCGATTGGTTTGATTGGAAGTGCACCACCGATTAAGTCTTCTTCGTTTTCTTCTTCTACTATGGGTATTACAGGATCTGTTTCTGCAGATTTTTTGTTTATTTGTTTCGTGCTGTTTTTCTTCATGATACTTAGGTTGTATCAAACTTTATTTTTTTTGCAATAGTGCTCGTGATTGTGGATAACTTGCAGCTCCCGCTATAGCTATGGCAATAGCATCAAATTCATCATCTTTCATGTTGCTTTTTGCTATTTTTATTAGCTTTTGTACCATGGAGGTTACTTGTGATTTGTCACTTTTTCCGTAACCAGTCACGGCTATTTTTACTTGTAGAGGAGAAAGTTCAAAAATTTCAAGACCATTTTTTCTTGCCTCACAGAGTACTATTCCTCGAGCCTCTGCTACTTTCATGGCCGTCTTTTGATTATTAGTGAAGAAAAGAGTTTCTATAGAAAGCACAGTCGGTTTGTGTATATCAATAATACGTCCTAGTTCTTGTGATATAGAAACAAGACGATCTGCATGTTGGTTTTTTCTTGATGTTTCAAAACATGCGGAATATAAGAGAATGTTATTTTCTACAATAGCGATGCCCATACGGTCATAACCCGGATCAATACCAAGAATACGTTCTGATTTATTCGGCATTGGTGTAGACGTCTTGAACTTCATCGTTTTCTTCTAGTTCGCCTATGAGGTTTTCGAGTGTAGTCGCATCGTCGCCAGTAACAGGTACGGTCATACTAGGAACCCACTCTCCGTTTGTTCGTGTAAATGCCCATGTTGCTGATCCTGGAGCGGCAAGAGGGAAGCCTGATTTGGATAGTATGTGTTTGATCTCCTGAGCAGCTTTGTTTCTGTTGTCAGTCAGCGCCTCTATGATGAGTGCGCAACCTGCTGGTCCATAAGCCTCATAAGTAATTTGCTCCATAGAAGCACTGTTATCGGTCGAGCCTTTCTTAATAGCGCGCTCTATGGTATCTGCCGGCATATTTACTTCTTTTGCTTTATCTATGGCAGTTTTAAGGCTTGGAGAGGTTATATTTCCTCCAGCTTTCTTAGCTTCTGCACTTATCTGTTTTACTAATTTACTAAATACCTTACTTTTCTGTGCATCTGTGCCAGCTTTTTGTCTTTTGATTTTTGACCATTTGTTATGTCCTGCCATGTGCGGATTATACACCGCCTCTATATATAAAAAAACCCCGCTATATGGGGTAGTGTGAACTTCCTTCGTTAATTTGTTCGCGCTCCTTTTCGCGCTCCTTTTCATGGCCAGCAATCATCGGCTGCAGGCCCTCGATAACTTTTCCCAACTCAGAGTAGTAACAATCTTCGTGGACTTCATCACCGCTAATTCTGTACGTTTCGCCAGTTTTGTCGGTGATGGATTGATTGCAAACTGCACAGGTGACATGAACAATAACAATACCTTCTCCTCTCAAGAATTCTTCTACTGACATAGCCATATTCGTCTCCTTAAAATGGGTTGTGGTGGAACTCCTGAATAACAATACTCCAATAAATATATTTGTCTATAAAAAAACCCCGCTAATAGTCGCGGGGCCTTTTGATGATGGTGTGGATCCGGGTTAGCCGACTACTCGTTTTCCCCAAGAACCAGCCTCAACAACTTTGTGGGTTTTCCATTGTTCCAGCATGCGATTTCTTACGGCTGTAACGTCCTGGTCTTGTTCTGTGGCAAGTAATTTACCCTTTGGCATTATACCCGTGCTCTCATAGGGTTCTTCCAGGGTATCCCAGACTTCGGTGAACTCGCCCCGTGGAAAGAACTTGCTTGGGCCACCGAGCTTGTACAAACGACACCGGTAGCGGTGTGTTCCAAGCAGAGTGTCACTTGGTCGCATAAGGTTTCTCCTGGCCTTTGGCCAAAAAGGGGGTTGAGTAACAAAAAACTCCATCAAAATACTAGCACACTGTGTGCTAACTTAGCGAACTTTCTTTTTTTGTATAGACGCAACGTGTTCGTGAGCTTTTGGTGTAGCAAGACGTCCACGAGGGGTACGTTCGAGCATGCCGATTTGTATAAGATAGGGTTCGTTGAAATCTTCGAGGGTACTTGATTCTTCAGAAAGAGCGGCAGCGATAGTGTTTACACCAACAGGACCACCGTTAAATTTATTTATAATAGTTTCTAGAAAATCACGGTCAGAATTTACAAGGCCATGTTCATCTACACCAAGAAGGTTAAGGGCATCGAGAACAGTGACATGATCAAGTTCTTGTTTTCGTACCTGAGCAAAATCACGCACACGTTTTAAAAGATAGTTGGCAGTACGTGGAGTAAAGCGACTTCTTTCGGCTATACCGCGTACAGCTTTTTCGTCTATCTTTACACCGAGTAATTTTGCAGAGCGTCTAATGATCTCCATCATTTCTTCTGTGCTGTAAAATTCCATTTTAAATACGCCACCAGCAAAACGACTGCGTAGTGGGGAAGAGAGCATAGATACACGCGTTGTTGCGGCGATTAGAGTGAAGGGTTGCAGTTCTAGTTGAATCGTACGTGCAGAGGGTCCTTTGCCTAGAATAATATCAAGAGAATGTGATTCCATGGCGGGATAAAGTATTTCCTCTATAGATTTATTGAGTCTATGAATTTCATCAATAAAAAGTACATCACCAGATTGTAGATTGGTGAGAATAGATGCCAAATCACCAACTTTTTCTATAGCAGGACCTGATGTTGTTTTTAAATTTGAACCTATTTCTTTTGCTATAAGATGAGCGAGTGTAGTTTTGCCTAATCCGGGTGGTCCATAGAAGAGAATATGCTCTGGTGGATGTCCACGTTCACGGGCTGCTTGTATCAAAATATTGAGGTTTTCCTTGATATTTTGTTGTCCTATATAATCCTCGAAGCGTAAAGGGCGAAGGGTATTGTCTAGAACGATAACTTCGTCTTGTTCGGGGTTAGTTGACATGAAAATTATTTTATGCTATGATACTCATCTGTTCTTGATCAACTCTGTAAATCTCTAAGCAATGGCCTTCTCCCGAAGGTATAAAGATTCTTTTACGAGGACGACCTGGTGTTGTGCCTTGTAGCACTCCGTGCTGGGTCTATCCTTAGAAAAGCATCTGGCTTTTAGTGATTCTATTAAAAGTATTGCTTAGAGATTTATGTAGTCGATCGAAACAATTCGATCTCTTCAAATCGTACCCCTGTTCAGGAAAAACACAACTTAACAAGTTGGTTTTTTTGTATCATTGTGATGTTTACTTTACTTCTTCGAGATCAACGACACGTTCTAGTTCTTCGAGAGTTGTAATTCCGCGTATTACTTTAAGAATACCGTCTTGTTGAAGTGTGTGTATACCTTGATCATGCGCTGCGGCACGAATATCTCTTTCACTTGGATTATTGATTACCACCTTTTCAACTTCTTCTGTAGTAATGATGGCTTCATACAATCCAATTCTACCTTTATAGCCGGTCATATTACATGCGGTACAACCAACAGCCTCAAAGAGTGTGTATGTAGTTGGAATATTTTCTTTGTCTGAGATAGTTGCGAGAGTAGATTCGATAATCTTTTTTTGTGTTTCGTTTGGAACTGCTTCTTTGCGACACTTTGGACATAGTTTTCTTACCAATCGTTGTGCCATAGCAATATTTACTGCTGAAGTGATTACTTTTGAATTAACCCCAAGGTCTATGAGACGAGGGAATGTACCAGCAGCATTATTTGTGTGAAGAGTTGAAAATACAAGGTGACCAGTTAAAGCGGCATTGATTGCTATTTCTGCAGTTTCTTCGTCTCGAATTTCTCCAACCATGATTACATCCGGATCTTGTCTAAGAGCAGAACGTAATCCAGAAAGAAAGGTGTATCCTTTTTCAGAATCTGTTTGTGTCTGCACTACACCAGGGAGGTGATATTCGATAGGGTTTTCAATGGTGATGATTTTAACTTCAGGGGAGTGTACTTTTTTTAGAAAAGCATAGAGCGTTGTAGTTTTTCCAGAACCTGTCGGACCTGTGGTAAGTATCATGCCGTTTGGTTTACGAAGTTCTTTCTCTAAAATAGCGTACAATCTTGGTTCGATACCGAGTTCTTCTACTGGTACACCGATAGATTGAGGATTCAAAATACGCATAACCACTGATTCGCTATACGCACCTGGTATTGTAGAGGTACGGATCTCTATATCGTTTTCATTGAGCTTAATACTGAAACGTCCATCTTGAGGGCTTTCTTTTGTATTTAGTTTTAAACCAGAAAGAAGTTTTATACGTGAGAGTATGAGATTAAAAGTCACAAGATCAAAATGCGCTATGTCCATAAGCACACCATCTAGACGATAACGTATACGTACGTAATCTATTTCTGGTTCAAGGTGCACGTCAGACGCCTCAGTTGCTAGTGCTCCTGAGATAATAATCTCAAGAATCTTTGTGACGAGGTGAGATTTTTTAAGAGCTAGTGTGTCGGTGATAAGTTTCTTCACGTCTTCTATTGTTCGAACTTCTTTTAGAAAACTAGTGATTTGTTCATTTGAAATATCAAGTGATCCAGCTTTGGTTTCAAAAGAGAAAGACAGGTCTTTGTAGTGTGACCACGCAGTTTCTAGACTATGAGAAGATACGAGGTGGATTTTAAGTTGATATCCTTTTTGTTTTAGTTCTTCCAAGATTTCAGTCGTCTTGCTGTTTTGAGGAGATAAGATAGCGATGTCTATTTTTTTTCCTACAATATTGAAAGGGGCGACAAATACTTCTCTTGCACGGTTTTCGTCTATAAGTCTAAGTGCTTCTACGTTTATAGCAGTGATAGTGAGATCAGAATATTCAAAATTGTATTTTTTAGCCAGCACCTGAGCGAGATGTTCAGCGTCCTGATCTCGCATTTCTTTTACTTTTCTATTTTGTTTATCTTCATCAAATATAACCATGCTGTTTATTCTAGCATTAAATAAAGGCTGTAGAGAGCTGTTTTGGGGTGGGTAAGGGGGTTATTGACAAGTGGCATATAAAAGTGCTATAATATAGGTAGAGTTTTGAACCTTTCAAACCCCTTTTCTGGCTAAGCCAGAAGGAGAATATCATGCGTACGCCACTGGCTGCAGTTCTTGCGAGCATCCTTCTTTCTTTTGTTTGCGCTACGGCGCAGGCGGAAGAGAAGAAGCCCGGTTTTTTCGAGAAACTGGGCAGGGCTCTCCGGCCTGATGTGACCATCATCAAAGATGGTAGGACGACCTACACTGCCCGCCGGAGCACGACCGACGAATCATGGGAGATTCGTGAGTACGGAACCAATGGTCGCCGGCCTCACTACAATAGCGACCGTGGTTACGGTGCCAGAACAACGACCTTGACCACCGGAGTGTACGAGCGTACGGACGTTCGTAGTCGTACTAACGGCCCAAATGGGGTTGAAAGTACGATATACCGGGAGACTCGTGTCGGCGCTCGAGCCGAAGTCTCTGGTCGGATTGTCGTAAAATCCGGCATGCACAACAGGGACTTCTTGAAATGGCGCGAACGCGACATTCTCAAGAAGAGGGGAATCAAACCAAAAAAGAAATAACCACACATGGCTAACAGCCAGCCGCGTCTCTCACCAACGAAAGGGACGCGGTTTTTTCATGCCAAATCATGCTAAAATAGAGCTATGATTTCAGAAAATACAGAACAAACGACAGATATAGCCAAAGATTTTATAAAACAAATTATGTCTGACAAGTCTTCTTCAGAGGCAACGATAGTAGCTCTTGTTGGAGATCTTGGAGCTGGAAAAACAGCTTTTACACAAGCATGCGCTAGGGCTCTCGGTATAGAGGAAACAGTAACAAGTCCAACATTTGTGATAGAGAAAATATATAAAATAGATACGCCACGTTTCAATAAGTTGGTGCATATAGATGCGTATCGTTTAGAAAATTCACAAGAATTGGCTACGCTTGGTTTTGATAATCTTATCGCCGATTCAAAGAATCTTATTTTTATAGAATGGGCTGATAAGGTTTATGATTTATTACCAAAAGGATATATAAAAATTATTTTTTCGGTAGTAAGTGATACTGTTCGTAAGATAGATTTTGAATACGCATGAATAAGAAAAGTAGACTAGTATTACTTGATTCACACGCAATCCTTCATAGGGCATATCATGCCATGCCTGATTTTTCTTCTTCAAAAGGAGAACCAACAGGAGCTCTGTATGGTTTGGTATCTATGCTCATCAACATTATGAATGAGCTTAAGCCAGATTATGTTGTTGCTTGTTATGACTTACCAAAACCAACATATCGTCATGAAGCATACAAAGATTATAAAGCTGGCCGTGTAAAAACTGATGATGGATTGGTTGCTCAGATTGTACGTTCACGGGATATTTTTAAAGCTTTTTCAATTCCTCTTTATGAAAAAGAAGGATTTGAGGCTGATGATGCTCTGGGCACGATTGTTCACAGTATGAAAGATAGAAAAGACATAGATATTGTTATTGCTTCTGGTGATATGGATACTCTTCAACTTGTTGATGATAAAAAGGTGCAGGTATATACGCTAAAGAAGGGTATAAAAGAAACTATTTTATACGATGAAGATGCGGTAAAAGAGCGTTTTGGTTTTGGTCCAGAACTACTTCCTGATTATAAGGGTCTTCGTGGAGATCCTTCGGATAATATCGTGGGTATAAAAGGTATTGGAGAAAAAACTGCTACAGAGCTTATTAAAAATTTTGGAACTATAGAACAAATATATAAAACACTAAAAAAAGACGAAGAAAAGTTTGTAAAAGCAGGTATTAGTCCTCGCATGATACAGCTTTTGAAAGATGGCGAAGAAGAAGCTCTTTTTTCTAAAATGCTCGCCACTATTCGTCGTGATGCTCCGATCGATTTTAAACTTCCGGAAAAACACTGGAAAGAAACAGTGGATATGAATGTTATCACCGAATTGTTTAAAGAACTTGAATTTCGTACTCTCGGTACTCGTGTGAAAGAGTTACTCGGCCTTACCGATGCTTTTGGAGACGCGCCTGAAGAAGTGGAGGTGATTCCTGAATATAGCGAAGAGACATTTAAAAAGGCGCAGATTGCTTTATGGGTACTTGATTCAAATATTACTAATCCAACAGTAGATGATATTTCTGTTCACACCAAGACTAAGGATGTAAATAAGTCACTTATTATATTAGAAAAAAAGATTGAAGAGAAAAAACTCGAATCTGTGTATCGAGATATAGAGTTGCCACTTATGCCGGTGATTGATTCTATGCAGAAGAGAGGTATAAAAATAGATACTGTGGTGCTTCAAACACTTTCACATGATTATCATAAAGAATTAGAAAAATTAGAGAAACAAATATGGAAAGAGGCCGGAGAAGAGTTCAATATAAATTCTCCAAAACAGCTCGGTGTGATCCTTTTTGAAAAACTAGCACTTAAAGTAAAAGGGCAAAGAAAAACAGCAGGAGGGTCTATGTCCACTCGAGAATCTGAGCTTGAAAAGCTTAAGGATTTACATCCGATTGTGCCACGTATTTTCTTGTACAGAGAATTACAAAAACTTCTTTCAACTTATATAGATGTAGTTCCTTCACTTATTGATCCAGCTGATGGACGCCTTCATACTACGTTTATACAAACCGGCACTACAACGGGTCGTATGTCTTCTCAAAATCCTAATATTCAAAATATTCCGATTAAGACCGAACTCGGTAGGGCAATACGGGATTCTTTTGTAGCAGAGAAAGGGTATAAATTGGTCGAATGTGATTATTCACAAATACAGCTTCGCGTAGCAGCTTTTTTGTCTGGTGATCAAAAGCTTATAGAGATATTTACATCTGGAAGAGATGTGCACACAGAAGTTGCGGCACGAGTGTTTAAAGTTAATTTTGGAGAAGTGGATAAAGAAATGCGCCGCAAGGCTAAGGTAATTAATTTCGGCATACTATACGGCATGGGAGTCAACGCTCTTAAACAAAATCTCGGTAGTGATCGCGCAGAAGCTCAGCGTTTTTATGAAGAATATTTTGCTACGTTTACAGGTTTGGCAGAATATCTTGAAAGAGTAAAAAGTGATGCTGGACGCAAAGGGTATACAGAGACACTTTTTGGTCGAAGGAGATATTTTGAGGGTATTACATCTAAACTTCCTTTTATACGCGCTCAAGCAGAACGTATGGCTATAAACGCTCCTATACAGGGAACAGAGTCGGATATTATGAAACTTGCCATGATAAAAGTTGCAGAAGAGTTTAAAGATTCTGAAGATGTATTTCTTCTACTTCAGATACACGACTCTTTGTTGTTTGAGGTACGTGAAGATAAGGTTAAAGAATATGCTCCACGTATTCAGTTTATTATGGAACATATTGTTCCACTTGAACAAACAGCACAGATACCTTTACTTGTAGGTGTTCAGTATGGTGAACATTGGGGTGATATGAAAAATTTATGATATACGTACTTCATGGTTCTGATATTCTTACTATTCGTTCACGTGCACGTGATTTAGTTTCGTCTCTTCTTTTGAAAAAACCTGATACTGTTCATGTTCGTATTACTCCAGAACGTGTATCTCCGGGAGTATTTGAAGAATTACTTGGATCACGAGGATTGTTTTCAGACAAATTGATAGTTGAACTCGATGGTTTATGTTCAATACCAGAAGCTTGTTTAGAAGAATATATGCCACAGTTTAAGGACTCAGAGTATGTGTTTATTGTTATTGAAGAGGGTGTAGAGGTGAAGATGCTTAAAGTTCTAAAAGATCATGCACATAAAATCGAGAATCACGAACTTGTGCAAAGTGTAGAACGCGAACCAACCCTTTTTGCTCTTGCCGATGCTCTTGGTATGCGAGATAAAAAGAAATTGTGGGTTGAATATACTCAAGCGATTTTAAATGACACTGCTCCTGAAGAAATCCACGGTATGCTTTTTTGGCAAGTGAAATCTATGATTATTGCTTCGTGTACAACAGAAAAAGAATCAGGTCTTAAACCTTTTGTGTACGGAAAGTCAAAACGTTATGGAAATAATTTCAAAAAAGGTGAACTCGAATCGCTATCTTCATCCCTTGTCTCTCTGTATCATGATGCGCGTAGAGGTCTGACTGATTTTGGCCTAGCTCTTGAGCAGTGGGTTTTGTCTATTTGAAGATTATTTTTTAATAAACAAAGTGTCCCCAGCTTTTGACATGGTTTTATGGTAACACAGAGTAAAGTCGGACCTATTTTGTGTGACTATTGCTAGTTTATAATAATTGTGGTATTATTTTAATTGGTGTTCATTGGTAACTCAAAACAAAAGGAGACCTCTAGATGTATGATCCGTACGCTGAATTTACCAAAACTGTTCTCTCAAACGGTCTTGAAGTCCACTCTGTATACTGGGATCGTCCTTGGATCAGAGTGGAGATTGTTGTTCATAGTGGTGGACGAGAAGATCCGGTGGTTAAGCCGGGGCTCGCGCATTTTCTGGAGCACGTTGTTAGTCAAAATATTCCAAACTGGAAATTTGATCGTGCGAGGGAATTTTTTGAGACCTGTGGTGGTCAGACAATGTTTGGTTCTACAGACTATCTCTCCACTCGATATAGCTTCAAAGTTCCTGCTGATCCTGTTACTTTCCGTGAGGCGCTTACAATTTTTGGTTCGATGTTACTTGGAGCACGAATCGAGAAAGATGTAGAGCGAGAACGAAAGGTAATTTCGTGTGAGTTTAACGAACGGTACCCATTTCTTGAGGCATTGGAGTGGAACATGGGTATCCGCCGAGCGCTCTTTCAAGGACATCGGCTTGAAACGTGGAATCGACCACTTGGTCGACCAGAAGGTTTTCTTTCGATAACGGAGAGAGATCTTCAGGATTTCTACGACACACATTATGTCCCCAGGAATATCAGCCTTGTGATCATTGGTGGATTTAAAACTGATGAATTGACTGTTGAACTGGAAAAAAGTCCGTTCGGAATGCAGAAGGATGGCTTGAGGAGTCAAATCCCTCAATCATTCAGACCGCTTTCAATTCCTACGGAGCAATCAAGGATAGTGAAGCTCTCCGATCATGTCAACTTCAAGGTTGATCAGACAGAATACAGAGCAGTATGGGCTTTTCCTTCTGATTTCCATCGACAAGCGCGTAAAGTATTCAGAACAGTACTGGGAAAGATTTTGTTTGATGAGGTCCGTGAAAAACGTGGTCTAGCTTATGGTATTGATGTCGAATGTGTGAGCTTCCAGGATGTGTGTGAGTTTGAGATTAGGGGTAAAATTAGCCCTGACGCTACTTCACATATCAATGAAGTTGTTCGAGAATGTATCAGAATGGTCCCATCGCGCCACGACCTTTTTAAACGAAGGCTTGATTCACTTAAACAACAGTGTCTGATGATTGATCTTGCGGGACATGGTCTTGCTGGCAACTCAGCAAATAATTTGGTTTCTGATCATCGGATCATTCCGATGCAAGAAGAGCTGGACAAACTGTGCGTGGTCACAATCGATCAGATGGCCGAGGCGTCTGCTTTCCTTAGTTCTGAAAGACAATACACCTTCATCACTTGTCCCTAAGCGATTGATGAAGTCGAGACCGTTGAGCCTAAAAACTCATCGGTCTTTTTATTTTGTGCGCCCAGTAGGAATCGAACCTACGACCCTCTGCTTAAAAGGCAGGTGCTCTACC
>CAYTZA010000006.1:0-24579 GCA_964442365.1 uncultured Candidatus Saccharibacteria bacterium
TTAGCAATACGAACCGCAGATTCAAATTGGACAGACAATAGAGTTGAGAATCCTTCTCCGGACATAGTTACTCCATAGAGCATACCAGCACGAGACATAGTCTCACGATTGTGAGTAATCAAAATAAGTTGAGAATGTTTAGCAAGAGCTTCAATCATATCTCCATATTTACGCGAATTAGCTTCATCAAGAGCAGCATCGGTCTCGTCGAGTATTACAAATGGTGGCGGATTGACTTGTGACAAAGCAAAAAGCAAAGCAATAGACGTGAGAGCACGTTCCCCACCAGACAACATCACCAAACCTTTTGTCTTTTTATGTGGCAATGCTATATACACATCGATTCCAACTTTTATCACATCTTCATCGTCATCCATAGAAAGAGATTCTTCTAGACTGATTTCATCATCTGATTCTGCAGACTTTTTATTATTCTGCTCTACAACATCAAGACGAGCTTGCCCACCACCAAACATAGTATTGAAAAAAGTTCCAAAGTGTTCGTTGATTTTTATAATACCCTCTTCAAAACGTTTTTTAAGTTCAACATCAAGTTCGGCAATCAATTTATTGAGTGATTCCGATGCTGTATGTAAATCAGTTAGTTCTTTTTTCAAAAACTCATCACGCTCAGATGTATCTTTGTACTCTTTAAGTACTTCTTCACCAGTACCAAGACCTGCGTCTTCAAGACGAATTTTCATCTTTTCTATATTTCTTCGACGATCTTCTTGTATATTTCGAGGTTCAGAAATAACTGATTCTTCATCTTTTATTTCAAAAGTTTCATAATTCTTCACTTGATGTCCAATAATCACACCGGCTTCACCAAGTTCACGTTTCCAATCAGCCTCAACAGCCAAAAGAGCTTCCTCACGAAGTTTAATTCTAGACAATACAGCTAAAGCTTCGTTCTGTTTTGCTTTGATCTCATAAACAGCAAATTCAGCTTGGCGACTAGTATCTTTTCCGGCTTCAATTTCTTTTCTTACCTCTTCAACAAAATCTTCAGCTTTATGCACACTCTGAGCAAGGTCTTTCAAACGTTCTTCTATATCAATCTTTTTTTGTTCAAGTGCTGATATGTCTTCCGATGAAGCCCCCACAGGTTCAGCACCTTTCAAAACATGGAAAAATAACTTGATACGTTCGCGAGCTTGTTTCAAAAGTGCAAAAACAGCATTTGTATCAGATTCTTTCTCACAAGAAAGAAGAAGTTCTTCTACATCTTTTGCAAATATCTCTACATCCGCAAATGCTACAGTTACAGGCATGCCCCTTTTACTTTGTTCAGTTGCCTGAAGACGTGCCATTGCTGACAATTCACCTTCGATCTGCCAAAGCTCTCTTGATACGCGATCCTTTTCTTCAGCAACTATTTGAGCTTGTTTACGGGCATGAGAAAGTTTCTCTGTAAGCACACTGTCTTCTTTATTTCCGCCAATCAATCCTTGTGCTTTGTTAAGCTCACCCTCAAGATACGTCAGCTCTTTTTCTGGTTTTTGTTTCTCATCTGCAAGAGCTTTTTTAGTAAAAGCAAGATATATTGATTCACGTTTAAAATATTCAAGATAAAGTACAGCTAACTTATCTTTCATTTCACGGGCTTTTTCAAGTTTTTCTACTTGTTTACGCAAAAAAGTTAAATGCGGAGCAATCTCACGACGAAGTGATTCTACTTGAGTAATATGTTCAGTAGTCTTTTCTAACTTTTTAACACTTTCTTTTTTACGATAGTGATATATTTTTAGACCGAGAGCATCTTCTACCATTTCTTTTCTTTCAACAGGTGATGCTGAGAGTATACGATCTGCTTCTCCTTGAGAAATAATATGATGCCCTGAAGATCCGATATGTGCATGAGCAAGTAATTCTACAATGTCTTTGAGGCGTACACGTGAACCGTTAATAGCGTATTCGTTGAAGCCGTCTCTGTGTACAGTACGTTCAAGTGACACCGTTTCAAAATCAACAGGCAAACGTTTGTCACTATTATCAAATACCACTTTTACTGAAGCACGATTTTGACGTGCCAAAGTTTTACCACCTCCAAAAATAAGGTCTTCACCTTTTTTACCACGAAGTGACTTAACTGATTGTTCTCCAAGAACAAAACGAAAAGCTTCGGCAACGTTAGATTTACCAGAACCATTTGGACCAACAATAGCAGTAATAGACGTATTGAAAGACAGTTCTACTTTTTTTGCAAAAGATTTAAAACCCTGAATCTCCAGTGACTGTAAACGCATAGAAATATTGTAACACAAAGACTAATCTACCAACCTTTTTCTATAAGAGCTTTTCTTGCAGCATCTTGTTCTGCATCTTGTTTTGATTTACCCTCTCCAGTCACGATCTGATCTTTTCCAACAAAAACAGCCACCGTGAAATGTTTGTCATGATCAGGACCCTCTTCACGGATAGTTTTGTATGTTGGTGTATGTCCTGCAACTTCTTGGGCTTTAGCCTGGAAAAGACTTTTAGCATCAATCCAACTTCCACTACTAATCACTCCATCGAGTTTTGGTATAAGATGAGTAACAATAAAATCTCGAACAATATCGTAACCTTGATCTATATACAAAGCACCAACAAAAGATTCAAAAGTGTTTGCGAGAATATAAGTACGAGCGCGACCTTTATCTTTTGATTCCCCTTTTGAAAGTAAAAGAAAAGGTTCGAAGCCAAGCTCTGAAGATACAGAAGCAAGCATTTCAGAGTTTACCAAAGCAGAACGAAAAGCCGTAAGCTCTCCCTCTTGTTTATCAACATGACCTCTATAAAGATTATCTGTTACTACTAGTTCCAATACTGCATCACCAAGAAATTCTAAACGTTCGTTATGTTTTTTATCTCCTTGTTTGTATTCGTTGATATATGAACGATGTGTAAAAGCCTGCTCCAAAAGAGCTTTATCTTTAAAATGTATTCCTAAGGCTTTTTCTAGATCCGTAAAAGATGCCATGGTTTTTAGATTATTATGATGTTTTTTTCTCTGAAATAATACTGATCGCTTTGGTTACAATAGGCAAAATATCTTCGTAGAAATTAAGTTCTAAGATATCCTGTAATTTGAACCACTTAGCATCATCGAGACCACCTTTTTCTTCGAGAGTGATCTCACCAAAAGAAGCTTCTGCTAAAAAATACACAACATGTTTCTTAAGCTTTCCTTTCTCTGGATGTGTCGCAATATACTCGTTTTCTCCAATTTTATCAATGATTTTAACTTTAAGACCCAATTCTTCTTTCATATTACGAACAGTACCAACCTCCAATTCCTCTCCTTCTTCTATATGCCCTTTAGCAAGAGTCCAGTGACCAAAAACATCGTGTACCAAAGCAAGAAAAACATCTTGACCATCACGAGCGTATACAACTGCACCACCGAGACGTTCTATAGGAAGGTTTTTAATATCTACTTTCTTTTTTGAAACCTCTTCTTTTCCTGGTTCACCTATTTCTTTGTATACAGCACCAAGAACACCGTTCACAAACTTACTTGAAGCATCAGAACCAAAAGATTTAGCCAGTTCAATAGCTTCGTTAATAGCTACTTTAGCGGGGACTTCTTTACGATCTGCAAAAAGAAGCTCGTATAAACCAAGACGAAGAATATTTCTATCTATCATAGAAATTTTGTCTATTGGCCACTCAGGTGCGGCCTTTTCTATAATCATATCGAGCTCAGGACGTTTAGCTAAGATATTTTTCATCAATATCTCCATAAACGAATGCTGAGATACTCCAGGAGCAAATTCATCTGCATTTCTTTGTATAGCTTGTCCAATATCAACATTAGCCGGCATGCCGGAGAAATCCCACTCATACAAAGTTTGAAGAACAAGCGAACGCGCTATATGACGATTTGCCATAATATTATTTATCTATACTCTACCAGATACAGCCTACTTAGCAACTGCTGTTTTCTTTTTTGGGGATTCTTTCTTGAGAGATACCTTTCTACCGTTGTATGCACCACAATTAACACATACTGTATGAGGAAGACGTGTGTGTCCACAATCTTTACAAAGAGAAACCACACGAGCTTTGAGAGCGTGATGTGATCTGCGATTCCCTGTCTGGGAACGCGTATGTCGCATATGATTTACCATAATCGTCACATACTAACATAGTTTCTATTCTTTTCAAGTATTTAGACAAAATAAAAGCTCCAGACACGAACATGGTGTCTGGAGCGGGTGCCACCGCGCTGTTACGCGGCAGTCATAGCTGGCAATACAAGAGCTTGAGGTATTCGCACCAATCGCACATCTTCCTCGAAGAACAAAATTCTTCCCCCGGAAACAACACGCGCCATGAGAACACGTTCGCACTGATTCCAGACAATCGGTTGGTGCAGAATCAACAAATTCCCATTTGGAAGATTACTTCTTGATTCTACAAGACCCCTTAGAACCAGTGGTACAACAGACGAACAACACCGGTTCTTACCAATCGGAACCCCCTTCTGATGAGGCGAGATGTTAAAGTGCAAATCCCTTACTGGAGCCTCAAAACCAGTAAGCAACTTTTCACAAATCGACAAAACCTCCGACGTACACCCACACCTCCTTCCTCGCAAAGTCTTGACTGATTTCAACATAAAATTTCTTGATATGGGTCCGCAGTCTCTCCCATCCACGAAAAGATGCGGTAACTGAACCTTCGCCATGAGACACCCCTTTCAAAAAAGTGAAAAGAAATGAAGAAATAAAAGAACCAGACTTTATCTAATCACACTTACCAATCTATTTCAATACAAAACTTTTTCGATGTTGCGCAGAAAAACCATGTTTCTTTATGGCTTTTCTATGTAAAACAGTGCCATAACCCTTGTGGATATCCAGACCATATTGTGGATATTTTTTAGAAATCTTTTTCATATATCTATCTCGCAATACTTTTGCCGCGATCGACGCCAAACCAATAATTGGTACAAGTGAATCCCCTTTTATAATCGTCTTTTGTTTTTTATATATATCCGGAGCTTTTAGAGAGCCGTCTAAAAATATTTCATCAATAACCTGAACTTGTAACTTTTTTAAATTTTTATGTAAAGCGTTTTGTATTGCAGATACAATACCCTTTTTATCTATATATTTTGCCGAAGAAAAAGAAACATAAAAATCTATTTCGCCTTTCTTTAGTGCTTCGATCATAAGACAATAAATCCTCTCACGCTCTTTTTCTGAAATTTGTTTTGAATCACGAGCAAATCTAAGAACTGCGGGTTTTCTACCTTTCAGTATTTTTACAGTTCCAACAGCAACAGGACCTGCAAGTGGCCCACGACCTGCTTCATCTATACCAATAATATATCGTTTCTGCATTGTATAGATAGTATATGTTTGTTTTGAGTAATAAAAAACCCCGCACCAGTTATGCAACTGATACGGGGTTACTACCTGACATGAGCGAGGTTAGATATTACTGGAGGTGTGGACGTCGCTCTTGAACAAAAGCGACCGGGCGATTTAGCCCAACTTTGTATTTTTTGTAGTCCTCAGGACCATAATTCGTTGGACGAGTACTGATCCCAAGTTTATTTTTGTGAATCTTTACACACAAGAGATCAAAACAAAAATCAATCGGACAAGACACTGGCTGAGACACGAACAGTACACCGTCTCCAGACCAAAATGATGCTGTTGGATGATTCAAGACAGTCTCATATGCGTCCTGTGGACGACAAGCTCTCAAATGCCGTCGTCGTGCCAACAAAAACACATCTTGCAAATAGCACTGTTCATCTTCAGCACCGAGGAGAGCTGGAGTCGTGATGACAATACGAGTACTCATCGGCCTCGATTTCCAAGAAAGCACCTGAAGAATTGCATGTGCATTTTCAGGTAACTCGCACACGTTGGTCAATGACCGTAACATATGCTCGGCGCTCACATGTGCGCCTGTAATCATATCCAAAGACCCCAAAGTACCCGCCTGTTCAACCGCCTGCTGAATCATAGACATGAACAAACCTCCATGCGAAACCTATAAAAGAACCCTTGCGAGTAGTGGCAACCATACCTCCACTCGACTTTTTCGAATATAATTATAGCATAAATTACCTACAAAAGCAAATATTTACACTATCTTGAGAAGAATACATATTCTTTTGATATACTCTTTAGTATGTCTTTACCGAAATTTACTCATCTCCATGTTCATAGCCACTATTCCTTACTAAACGCTCTACCTAAAATTCCCGATTTGGTGAAATATGCCAAAGAACAAGGCATGGATAGTGTGGCACTCACCGATAACGGCAATCTTTACGGAGCAATAGAATTTTACAAAGAATGTGAAAAACAAGGTATCAAACCAATTTTAGGTATCGATGCATACGTAGCACTTCGTACACGACGTGATAAAGAGCCTCGTATTGATAATCGCTCATATCGTCTAGTACTTATCGCTCAAAATAAAGAGGGTTATAAAAATCTGATCAAACTTGTAACTGCCTCTCAAATCGAAGGTTTTTACTACAAACCACGACTTGATCGTGAACTCATGGAAAAACACAAAACAGATCTTGTGTGCATATTACCCTCTTTTTCAAGTGAAATATCTGCGGCACTAAAAAACAACGATACTACAAAAGCAAAAGAATCTTTGGAATTTTATAAAAAAACATACGGAACAGACAATACTTTTCTAGAGATTACTCACCATCCAGAAATAGAAGGTCATAAAGAACTGATGCAACAAATTATTGAGCTTGGTAAAGAAACTAACACACCCCTTATAGCTACTCACGATGTATATTATTTAAAACCAGAAGATAAATCCGCACGCACAACTCTTCTTTCTATACAAACCAACGGAGATGGTGATAATAAATTTGGTAATCAAGGTGATTTTGAATTTATATCAGAAGCACAAGCTCATGAATATTTTAAAGATATTCCAGAAGCACTTGAAAACACCACTCGTATAGCAGAACGTTGCGCCCTAAAGCTCGAACTTGGCAAATGGCTTTTCCCAAACTTTCCCCTACCCGAAGGCCAGACACATGATGATTATTTGAGAGAAGTTGTGTACAAAGGAATAGAAAGACGAAAACTCGAACTTACTAATATTGCTAAAACTCGTATTGAATATGAACTAAAAGTAATTAGAGATAAAGGATATGCACCCTACTTTCTTGTAGTATACGATTTACTTCGATATGCTCATGAGCACAATATTCTTACAAACATTCGAGGATCAGTTGCTGGATCTATTGTTACGTATCTTGCCGGTATTACAAACGTCAACCCTCTTGAGTACAAACTACCTTTTGAACGTTTCTTAAACCCGGAGCGACCTTCTGCTCCCGATATCGATATGGACTATGCCGATAACAGACGAGATGAAGTGATTGAATATGCTCGCAAAACATACGGACAAGACAAAGTGGCACAGATTGGTACTTTTGGAACTATGATGGCACGTGGTGCGGTGCGAGATGTAGCCAGAGCACTTGGCTTTCCTTATGCCACAGGAGACACAATATCAAAACTCATACCACTTGGAGCACAAGGATTCCCCATGACGATTGATCATGCTATAGAAATCACTCCGGAACTCAAAGAGTTATATACAAAAGACGAAGATTCTCGCGCAATTATTGATATGGCAAAAAAAATTGAAGGTTGTGCTCGACACATCTCGGTACACGCCGCTGGTGTGGTTATTTCTCCTATTCCCCTTAACGAAATCGTACCGTTACAACTTGATACAAAAGGAGATGAAAAAATTATTACTCAATACGATATGCACTCCGTTGATGAAAACAGTGCCGGACTCCTTAAGTTTGACTTTTTGGGTATTAAAAACTTAGCAATTCTCGCTGATGCTGTTGCTCTTGTAAAAAAGATTGAAAATATAGAAGTAGATATAGAAAATGTACCACTTGAAGATCCGAAAACTTTTGCAATGCTTGCACGTGGAGAAACTACAGGACTGTTCCAACTAAACGGTTCTGGTATGACCAAATACCTCAAAGAACTTAAACCAAGTACTATTCACGATATAAACGCCATGGTAGCTCTATACCGTCCTGGCCCTATTGATTCTATTCCTCAGTATATTGAACGCAAACACAATCCAGGTCTCATACGTTATCTTGATCCACGTATGAAAAGCATCCTATCTCAGTCATACGGAGTGATCACATACCAAGATGACGTCATGATGATCGCTATTGAGCTTGCTGGATATTCATGGCTTGAAGCAGACAAGCTACGTAAAGCTATGGGTAAAAAAATCCCAGCAGAGATGGAAGCCCAAAAAGAAAAACTCAAAGCAGGATTACTTGCTGGTGGCATGTCACAAGAAAAAATAGACGAACTCTGGAAACTAATTGAACCTTTTGCTGCATATGGATTCAACAAAGCTCATGCTGCAAGTTATGGTCGTGTCTCATATCAGACAGCATATATGAAAGCAAACTTCCCTGCTCCATATATGAGTGCGGTCATGACAGCTGATTCTGGAGATGTAGAGAAAATTGCAGAATTTGTCGCTGAATGTAAACGTATGCGCATGGAAGTACTTCCACCTGATATAAACGAAAGTTTCTCTGCTTTTACCGTTGTTAAAAAAACTGGCGAACCTGATAAAATCAGATTCGGTTTAACTACTATTAAAAACTTTGGAGAAGGTATTGCCGATGCAATTATAAAAGAAAGAAAAAAAGGTGGACCTTTTAAAACGCTTGCAAATTTCTTTGAGCGTGTTACTGATCGCAATCTCAACAAAAAATCTGTTGAAGCCCTCATAAAATCTGGAGCTCTCGATACACTAGGAGAACGTGGAAGTATGCTTGCAAATCTAGAGGCTCTTTTATCTTTCAACAAAGAGCACCGCGGGTCAGATGGTCATGATTCTCTCTTTGGTGGTATAGATACACCAGTCTTTGATCTTAAGCTCGCGCCAGCGCCTAAAGCAGAAAAAGAAGAAATGCTCCTTTGGGAAAAAGAACTTCTTGGTTTGTATATTTCTGGACACCCTCTTGATAAACACCATGAAAAACTCGCAAAAGTGGAGATGAATATTAAACAAATCAAAGAAACTTTGCGTGAAGGCATGACAGCAATCGTCTATGGCATGCTTGAAGAAGTTAAACCATTTATCACACAAAAAGGTGATAAAATGTTTTTTATAAAAATCGGAGATTATACTGGCACACTTGAAGGCGTCATATTTCCAAAGTTAGCCAAAGAACATGAAAAAATTATTCTCCCAGAAAGCTGTGTGGCTCTCAAAGGTAGGCTATCTTTACGAAACGGTGCCATGAACCTTGTCGTAGAGAAAATGAAAGCTATTTGATTTCAGACACCAAAGGAACTTCACTCTCTACTCTTTCCAATTCAAATTTGATACGTCCAATCTGTTGTCCTCTTGGAGTTATGATATTTACGCGCCATTTACCAGAGAAAATATTTCTACTATGTGAATAAGTTCTAAATCCCTCATCACGACCACCCAAAATAGATAACCCTATCTTTTCATAATCTATCCATTGTTCTTTTGAATCATCGTAATATTGCCACACATGAAAAATATCTTGTTTCAAATTTGTTGGAGCAAAAATAGCACTATACACATAAATAGTCTTACCTGTTTGAATTTTGATAGTCTGGGAAGATCTAAAAAAATCAATTATTTTTTGATCTAATTCTCTATTTTCAAATGAAACAACATATTCTCCTTGACTGTTTTTTACAATCGAATGAAAAACTCCAGCATCTTTTAAAGACAATGGAATTGGTGGAATAATATTATAAAAATATAACCAGTTTATAACGATATATATACTACCTATACTTAAAAACAATAAGATTTTACTCTTTCTAAATCTTTCTCTCGTAAAAAATGACAATACTCTAATAAAAATCCAAATCAAAATAAGACTAAACAAACCACTCAATATAAACATATCGTCTCCTATACGATGGAAAATAACCGGAACTACATATATGGCAAAAGAGAAAGTGGCAATAAACAAAACACTAATCTGAAATGTTAAACGTAAATAGTGTCTTTTAAATAATTCATTGAATATAAATACTGCAGCCAATAAAGCCAGAAACGGCCAACTTGTTGCTAGTGTTGCACTTCTAAAATAAAAGACGATAAAGGTACTAAAGAGTCCTCCAAAAGCAAACTGAATAAACATGATGAGCCAAAAATGAATTTTGTTTTCTGTCCAATGAGCCTTTTCCCCTTCCTCTTCTTCGTATTCTTCATCTCTATATTTAGAAACTCTTCTCTTTTCATAAAAGTTTAAAATAATAATACCAAGACCAGCAACAAGAAGATGCGAAATAATCCAGACATTTTCCCAGAACATATCTATTCTTTTCAAAGTAACTGCATCAAAAATAAAGCCAGCAACCAAAGAAAGTGACCCAAAAATTCTTTCATTTCGTGCATACCAGTTTTGCAATCTAGCAATAGGAGAAAATATACCCATAGATAAACAAATCATACCATGTGCAGGTATGAGATGAAAAAGGTATAAAAACCTGTTAGTATGTACTTCATGAAATCACCATCATCACTAGAACACAAAAGACACTCTCTAGCGCATCTATTAGCTGCAGCTGTTACAAGTCTATACCCTGATACACTCAATACTATTGGACCAGCAATAGACAATGGTTTTTATTATGATTTTGAATTTGAGACACCGATCACCGAAACAGATTTAAAAAAGATCGAAAAGAAGATGCGAGAAATATTACCCCAATGGACTGACTTTATAAAAAAAGAAGTCACTGTCGAAGAGGCTCGTACTCTCTTTATGAATAATCCATACAAATTGGAACTTGTTGAAGAGATTTCTGCTAAAAAAGAACCGATTACTCTCTATGAATCAGGTAAAGATCGTTTTGCTTTTACTGATCTTTGTCGTGGTGGTCATGTAGAATCTATGAAAGAAATTTCTTCTGATTCTTTTAAACTTGAACGTATTGCTGGAGCATATTGGCGTGGAGATGAAACAAAACCAATGCTCACACGTATTTATGGTTTGGCATTTGAAACAAAAGAAGATCTTGATGCATATATTCTCCAACAAGAAGAAGCCCGAAAAAGAGATCACAGAAAAATCGGCAAAGAAATGAAACTATTCAGTATCTCTCCACTAGTTGGCTCAGGACTCCCTCTTATACAACCTCGTGGCATGATTATTCGTAAATCTATAGAAGACTATCTTTGGTCTCTACACAAAGATCGTGGCTATGATCGAGTATGGACTCCTCATATAGGTAAAGAAGATTTGTATATCACTTCAGGACATGCTGCTAAATTTGGTGACGAACTATTTCGAGTACAAGGCAAAGAAGAGGCTTTTATCCTAAAACCCATGAACTGTCCTCATCACATGCAGATATTTTCTGACAATCAGTTTTCATATCGTGATATGCCTATTAGATACTTTGAACCAGCTACTGTATATCGTGACGAGAAAACTGGCCAACTCGCTGGACTTACTCGTGTTAGAGCTATCACCCAAGACGATGGGCACCTTTTTTGCCGTACGACACAAATTGGAGAAGAAGTATCAACTATTGTAGAGATTATTAAAACATTTTATGACCGTGTTGGCATGATGAGTGATTACTGGGTACGACTTTCAGTACGAGGCACCGATAAATCTGCATATCTTGGTGGTGATGAAATTTGGAATCAAGCTGAAAAAGCTCTTGAAGATGCGGCTATAAAAAACAAATTGAACTACAAGAGAGGCGAAGGAGAAGCAGCTTTCTACGGACCAAAACTAGACTTTATGTTTAAAGACTCTATTGGTCGTGAATGGCAACTAGCAACTATACAGTGTGATTTCAATTTACCAGAACGTTTTGATCTTAGTTTTATCAACGAAAAAGGTGAAAAGGAACGTCCTGTTGTTATACACCGAGCTATCTCTGGATCACTTGAAAGATTCATGGGTATTTTGATTGAACACTATGCAGGAAACTTCCCTGTCTGGCTCTCTCCTGTACAAGTTGAGATTATTCCTGTTGGAGAAACGCATTTTGATACTGCTATCACTATAGCTAATAATCTAAAAACTCACGATGTACGTGCTCATGCAGATACAGGAAAAGACGGTCTTGGTAAAAAGATCAGACAAACAAAAGTAGACAAGACTCCATATTGGATTGTTATTGGTGATACAGAAGTAGCAAATAATACATACAATCTAGAACACCGTTCTGGTTCAAAAGTTGAAGGTTTAAGTATAGAAAAGATCACAGAAATTCTTTTGGAAGAAAATAAAAAGTAATTTTAAATAAAAAAAGACCCCCGATTTCTCGGGGGCACAAAATAATTTACAGATAGACCACAGGATTCAGACCTGAAGAGTAACCAGAAGATTCCTGAGCATCTCTGTACTCATACCAAGCTCATTGGCAACCTCAGAAAGATTGCCCCTGTGCTGTAGGCAAAGTCCTTTGACATAGCGACTGTCAGCGAGATCCTTGTTGTTAAACCTCACAACATACCACTGACGTTGTCGCGCATTTGCACCGAGGGGAATATTGTTCTCGCGACACCACTGGACAAAGCGCACTTCGGTCACACCGAGCTTTTTTGCTTCTGACACCAACTCACTGAGAGTTTTACCTCCCATAGTAAGGGCGAGAGCAACAGCTTCCGTCCTTCCCCCAGGTATTTCGTGCAGATCCAAACAACGACGTGCGTGACGATTCCTCCTTTCACGCAAAGAGTCACCTCGTCCCAAATCCGACCGACGACTGATCACCTGAGTCACAGTTACCTGCCTCTCTAAAAAAGAACCCTTGCGAGTAGTGGCAACCTTGCCTCCACTCGACTTTTTCAAATATAATTATAGCATGAATTTTATATAAAAGCAAATAAATGCGCTTAAAAAAAGACCCCTTTTATTTAGGGTCTGTGGTTTTGTTGATTTCGTAAACAGTCAAGAAATCTCTCAATTCAGATGAGTCCTTGATCTTAAAGATATCCATGAGTTTCTTTTTATCACTCCCAAACTCTTGCAGAGTCCTGGAAATGAAATCCTCATCAGCTAGTTTCGGGTTTCCATACCTAACTGCGTACCAAGACAACTTTCTTTGCGAGGGAGCGTTGCTGAAACCATGCTTTCTGCACCAAGAAAATACCTGCACCAAAGACATGGTTGGAAATAGAACATTGACATCTTCCAACGTCTTACCGCCTTCGGTCAAGAGATACTTGACCTCTTCAGGATCGAGTATTCCAGGTTTTTTGATTACTAAATTCTTCTCATGTTCTCTGCGTAAATTCAATTTAAGCCTGATACTTCTGACTCTCCTAACGCTGATTTTTAGATGCCTGGACATCTCCTTGTCAGTCAGATTGGACCAGTTCTCAGAGACATACCCACCATACTGAACAGAATCATTTTCTGTGTGAATAACCATGGATATCTCCCTTTAATTTGAGGTTGGTTCTACAAAGATCAATACAACGAGATACTACAGTACCAATAGAATTAATGCAAAACCGCCCCCGAGATATTCTCTAAGAGCGGTCTTGTATTGTTTAAGGATAGCCCCGACGATAGTATATCTTTACATATGTGGATATACTTTATGAACCATATCTCGAGTGATAAGTGTCCACTCACCTTTTGCCTCAGACAAAAGAATTTGATCGATTACTATTTTTGTCCAACTTAGATTACCTTGTGAAGCATCGATAATTAAAGAGATAGCATCAGCTGAAATTGAAGCACTTTTAGTACGAGCATAATCCTCTATAGATTCTGCATAGACAGTTCTCTGGTCTACTGAAGAATTTTGTTCTTCATGAGGTAAGGATACTGAAGCATATGCAAGTACTGATTGTTTTGAACGATATGAATAATATACATATATAACTGAACCAATAATAGTCATGAGTATAAATGCAATTGCGGCATTTTCCTTAAGACCTGTATAAGGGACCTGGGCGAGATAAACACCTGCAACTTGAGGAACGACTGTTGAACCCTGAGATACACTAACTGTTGTTGTAGCTGTTGCTACTGAAGTAGGAGTAGCTACAGATGTTGGAGCAGGAGGATTTCCTCCACCACCGCCACCGCCACCTCCACCATTTGAAACAGGAAGTGAACATGTTGCAGTACGAGAAAGACCCGATACTGTAGCAACGATAGTTGCATCTTTAGTGCCTACAGTTGTATAAGCTTTTGATACTGAAGGAGTCGTACCTGTAAGTCCGTCTGTACCTGACCAAAGATAAGAAATTGTACGAGATGGAACAGTGTATATAGCACCTACAGCATCGATATCAGCTCCGGCAAAAGACAAAGCTGAACCAGTAGGAATACCAGCAGGTACACCACCCACACTACGAGCATCGATAAGACGCACTTCACTAAAATGTAGTACTCCGGCAGAAAAACCTGGAAGTGCTGTATCTATATCAACACCCTTAACACTACCGCCAATACTACCAATAGAAATAAATCCGTCTGCACCAATTGTCTTACCAGCTTGTATCAAAATTGCACTTGTACTTGCTGTTGGACGAACAGACACTAAAACATCCTCTACAATCGTACCTGTTTCAAAAATCCATAAGTCAAAGTTTGAAGACGCACTGTTTGTAAGAAGATTATCACTGAAACCAAGAGTGAGCATACCACCATATCCAAGAGAATATGATCCAGTACCACCAGTAGTTGTATTGGCCAGATAATTTGGCGTACCAAGAGCAGAGGCTGGATTTAAAAAGTTAGGATTTGTTGCGACAGGACCACCACCATAAAGAGGGTTAGATGAAATCACACGATCCGCAAAACTCATGAGACCAGCAGGAAACGTTACCCCACCGATTGTCATACTTTGATTGTATGTCGTAGATGTAGCTGTAAAAGGGCTACCGTCTGGATTAGTAAGTGTAGAATTCCATGTCACTGTATCATTTACACGAGCACTAGATGGTGTTGCTGAACATACAAGTGAAAAATCAACATCGACTTTTTCTACGATAGTAGCAGAACAATCTGCTGTAGCAGAAACACCTTGATACAAAGCTGTAACTGTAGCATTTTTGACTCCTGCTGTAGTATAAGTTTTTGTTGTACTTTTTGTTGAAGCACTAAGTCCGTCAGTACCTGTCCAGGTATACAAAGTAGAACTAGAAGCTGTTCCTGTAACACTAGCACTCCATACAATAGGAGTTCCTGGATATGCTACTGAAGGTGAGGCTGAACATGTCATAGCAAGTGTTGATTGTGTAGGAGCAATACACAATGCTTTACCAGTAGAAAAAATCTTCTTTTCACGAAGAGCACCTTTATAATCAACAGGCGCATTGTTTGCAGTAAGTGCTTCTCCAGTAAATACGTAGTTTTCATATACACAAGAAGGCACATCAACAGTAAGAGTCACAGTTTGACCTGGACCAATTGTTGTAGTATCTGAATCAAACAATGTTCGATTTACAGTCGATGTTGAATACACGTTATACGAAGCAAGACCTACTTTATAACTACATGTTGTAGAATTGTTTGTAAGTTTTCCTTGTGTTTCTCCAAACAGAGAACCTGTCACATCAGCCAAGGGATTTGATATACAAACAGCCGATGTGGTAGTTGCTGTAGTTGTTGCTGTGGTAGTTGCCACAGGAGTAGTATCCACTACAGTAGTACAAAAATTATCATTGTCTATTCTCCATTCACCAACAAGAATACGATTACCGTACTCAACATAACCAGAAGGAATTGCTTCTCCTTGAAACAAGTCGATTTGATATGCACAAGCAGGAACATCTACAGAAAGGGTTAGAGTTTCACCTGGAGCAATAATACGAATATCAGTGTCAAAAAGAGTTTGATTATACAAACCTTTTTCTATCATTTTATAAGAAGCGAGACCTACTTTATAACTACAAGTTTCAGAAGTATTATGAACACGACCTTGATCAGCGCCGATCAAACTACCCTGTAAGTCTGCACTGGCTTGAGCTATTGAAGAACACACCACGGTAGTTGTTGTGGTTGTTGAACTTGTAGTACTTGCAGTATCAGCATTTACAGAATAACCAAAACCAGCAAGAGACAATCCTGCGATAAAGAAAAATCCTAAAACAATATTTGGAATGCGCTGTTTAAAGATGTGTGTGTAATTCATAATGTTTAGATTTATATTATATCACAACTAATAGATGTATGTCAAATATTAGACTGTTTCGGTTACAATCGGTTTAACAGAAGAAAATACCGCTTCAACAACATAACGCTCTTCTTTTTGTCCAAAAGTATTACATGTTGAAAGCGTTAGCATATTCTTCTTTACAGAAAAATCAACAAAAACCTCTTCAGCATCTGCTAAGCGGATTTTCTCTACTGTATATGTATACTCTTTATCAAGACTGTATACACGTACAACTTCCCCTCCCTTTAAAAGTTTAAAATTATTAAATGTTTTATAAGCTTGATTATTTACCACACGAAGCCCTGTGCTATGACCAAATAAGAAAACATTGCCCGCTCCTAAATCAGCAGACCCCGGATATCGTACTGCTCCCTGGCGTAGATATTCGTCTAAAACAGCAATACTCTGTGATGTTGGGTTTGAAATCTTTGCATCAACACCAATAGACTCAATCACGATACGTATAGGAATAGCTTTGATTATTGGAGGAGGAGTATGAGAAATAGCCTGTGTGGTAACAGGAGATGTAGATGTAGCAATAACAAGAGTACTCTCCGGTACTTGAGGTTTTGCTTCAAAAGAAGTCGGTATAAGATTGAAAATAGCAAGAATCGTATATATGATCAAAAAGATTATATATATAGCTATAGCCGTACGGATTCGATATTCCCAAAGGAAATCAATAAAATTCATAGTTATATAATTATATACTATATATTTATAAAAGTCAATACTATATTTGACAAAGTATTTATATTTGATATAATAAGTATATAGATTAAATTATATGGAAACACCTACAACACCAATTTCAAAGACTCAAAAAATCATTGCTTTAAGCGGTATTTTCTTTGGTTTGATTATTGCTATGGCTCTTACCGTTTTTCTCGTACCACGAGGAGTTAACTACCTAGCCTCTGTTTCCCTTTCTTCTGTCTTTACACCAAAAGAAGAAATTATACTTACTCCAAGTAAAAGAGAGCTTATTTCTGATGAAATTCTTGTACTTTCATGGAACGGACCAATACGCCAAAACGGAGTATATTCTTTGAGTTATCCATGTAAAGAAAATATCAGTGCCACAATAGCTGGTGGACAACCTTTTAACTGTGATACGCCCTTCTTTTTCTCTACAGCAACCAATACTGCAATAGTTTCTTTTGTTTCAAATCGAGCAGTTGCAACTGATATTCCTTTATACTTAAACTTCAAAGATACATCTGAAGAAACTTCTATCGTAGGAGATACTCTCGTTACCATAGCAGCCAACAGACGTTTAGTAGTAGCAACAACTACCGAAACCACAGTCAAAACACCCGCTAAAACACCTACACCGACAAAAACAGTCACTCCCCCAAAAACAACTTATAATACAAATACAACAAAACCTACAGATCTCGTAGCCCGTGTACTTTCTATTGGCTATATTAACAGTACAAACACTTTCACACCCGGAACTCATACACCAGAAGGTAGTCGTCCTGCTTTACGTTTTGAAGTTATAAACGCGGGCGGACTTCCATCTGGATCATGGTCATTTAAAGCAATTCTTCCAAGCAATACGACCCCCGTCTATCTATCACCACTTCAGCGATCACTTTCATCTGGAGATCGTATAGAGTTTACTCTTGGTTTTGACAGTATTCCAAACGGAGGCGATGTCACTATCTCAGTAAATGATAATAAAACTGTAAGCGAAAGTAACTACATAAATAATATTATTAATTATCGTCTTAGTGCTGGATCAGGATCAATCAGTCAAAGTCCTTCAAATGGTACTATTTCCTACCCTACTTCATATGACAATACTCGAGATCTTTCTGTCACTATAAAAGCAACTGGTTATATAAATAACGGACAGTTTGTTTCTGCACCATCTATTACAGGTAGTCAACGCGCAGGAATTGTATTTACTGTTCGAAATACTGGCGGAGCATATTCTGGACCATGGAATTTTAAAGCCACTCTTCCTTCACGTATAGACAAAACATATTCATCAAAAACTATGGACTCACTTGCACCAGGTGCATCTGTAGATATTACTATTGGTTTTGATTATATAGAAAAAGTTGGACAAAATACTGCAGTGATTATGATTGATCCAAGTAATTCTATAGCTGAAACAAATGAATCGAACAATACTGCTCCTGTGATTATTACAGCGACTAGTTATTAATCTAAATATCGATATTGGCGCGGAGGGCGTTTGACTGAATGAAGCTTTTACGTGCAGGAACATCCGTACCCATAAGCATATCGAAGATTTTATCTGCTTCCTGAGCATCATCAATAGCAACTTGTTTCAAAATACGACGAGCAGGATCCATGGTTGTTTCCCAAAGCTCTTCAGCATTCATTTCTCCAAGACCCTTATAACGTTGTATAGAAGTTTTATTTTCACGTTTTTTAGCAACTTCAGGAGTTTCTTCTTCCCCTTCTACAACTTCCTCTTCTGATTCAGTTTCTATAGCAGGCGCATCCTTACCAACAATTTTAGTTTTCTGTTCATCGCTATATGCGTATGAAATCTCTTTACCCTTTTTGATCTTGTAAAGTGGTGGTTGGGCAATATAGATAAAACCACCCTCTATAAGCGGACGGAAATATCTATAAAACAAAGTGAGAATAAGTGTACGAATATGGGCACCGTCAACGTCGGCATCGGTAGCAATAATAATCTTGTGATAGCGAAGTTTTTCAATATCAAATGTGTCACCAATCGCTGTACCCATAGCGACTACAAGATTTTTAATCTGTTCAGATGCAAGCATACGATCAAGACGAGCACGCTCAATATTTAAAATCTTTCCTCGAAGTGGTAACACAGCTTGTGTACGGCGATCGCGCCCAGTCTTTGCAGTACCTCCAGCAGAGTCTCCCTCTACAATAAATATTTCTGATTCTGAAGCATCTTTTGTCTGACAATCAGCCAACTTACCCGGCAAAGTCATACCCTCTAAAGCTCCTTTGCGAAGTACTGAATCTTTAGCAGCCTTAGCAGCTTTACGAGCCTTGAGAGCAAGCATAGCCTTCCCTATAATCGCTCTACCATCATCTGGATTCTCTTCAAGAAAAGCAGAAAATGCTTCTCCAAAAACAGTCTCAACCATAGCACGAGCTTCTACCGTACCAAGTTTAGCTTTAGTTTGTCCTTCAAATTGAATCTCTCTAATTTTTACTGAAATTACTGCAGTAAGACCTTCGAGAACATCGTCGCCAGTGAAGCTGTCTTCACTTTCTTTGACCATATTGTTCTTGCGAGCATAACTGTTGAGGGTTCGAGTAAGAGCAGTTTTAAAACCAGTAATATGAGTACCTCCTTCTGCTGTGTAAATATTGTTTGCAAAAGGCAATGCTCGCGAAGTAATATCATCTACATATTGAAGAGCAACCTCCACTGATTCGTATTCATTTGTATTTTTCTCTATATAGAAAATATTTTTATGTATAGGTTTAAGTAAAGCGTTATAGAAACGAACCAAAGAACGTAAGCCCCCTTCGAAATAGAAACTTTGTGAAGGAACTTCAAGATTAAGATCTCGAAGATACGTTAAACCTTCTGTGTCTGGAGCATCTTTTAATCCACGAGCGTCAATAACTGAAATACGAAGACCTTTAACAAGATATGCTTGTTGACGCATGTGCGTAACAACACGATGAAAATCAAATTCTTGCTGACCAAAAATATCAGTATCTGGTTCAAAAATAACTACCGTTCCACGAAACTTTGATGAGCCAATTTTCTTAACAGCAGCCTTTTTCTTACCACGAGAATACTCTTGCATATGAACACCACCATCGCGATGTACCTCTACCCTACAAAGAGACGATAGAGCGTTTACAACTGAAGCACCCACACCGTGTAGACCACCAGACACCTTATATCCTTCTCCACCGAACTTTCCTCCAGCATGGAGTGTAGTCATGATTGTTTCCAAAGCAGAGACCTTGGTTTGTTTGTGGACATCAACAGGGATACCACGACCGTTGTCTATAACACGAACACGATTACCAGGAAGAAAAGCAATCTCAATATCGTTGGCATAACCACCCATCGCTTCATCTCGTGAGTTGTCGAATATTTCGGTTATAAGATGATGGAAACCATCTGGACCGGTAGTACCAATATACATACCCGGACGCTTACGTACCGGCTCTAGACCCTCAAGAACAGTAATATCTTCTGCTCCATATTCACCCTTTTTCTTCTTTGTTTCTTCGGTTGCCATAGGGTTGTAGTATAACAAAAAAATAGCAACTACGCAGCTTGTTTTTCTCTATTTTTTGTGGCTTTTTTAGATAAAAATCTCTCGGTTATAAAATTAGCTAATACAACCATATCCTCTTTTTCTGGATTAAATATAAAATCAGCTTTATATTCAGTTTTACTTTTATTGAGCGTAATATCAATAGTTACAATCTGGTCTTGGTATTCTAAAAATAGATCCACCCCGTAAAATAAATCGAGTGGTGTGCCTGTCGCATTGTATATTTTTAAATTAGAATAATCATCTAGTTCCAATCTATCGGCAATAAGAGCATGCATATCGTTAGCAAAACGAGGCTTTGGATCATCTACCTTACCCCACTCTTCTGGTTGATTATTTTTAGCAAACTCAATAGCATCTTCTTTTGTCCAAAATCTTTTTTTGTCCCAATCTACTTTTTTGTGTCCACCCAAAAGTTCTTCTTCAACTAATCCTCCTGTATATCCTGATGGTTTTTCATAACTCATGTATTTATTGTATATCAAAAAATAGACACAACCTATTGCAATAATATATAGTATGTGTTATAATATAAAAAGATAGAAAGGAGGACCTATGGAAGAGTCCAAAAAAAAGGACCTCGATAACGAAGCTGGGAGTGGCTTGTCGCCACTCAGTATCAGGACCATTCAAGTCTTGGAGAGTCTTGGATTCGACCCCTTCAAGATTCTCAGAAAAGAGAGCCTCCAGAATCTGACAAGGGAAGCTATTCAAAGCAGCCCCTTTGTAGGATTCATGACCGTGGAAGAAATTGAAAACTTCCTTGGTCGGGAACTCCCCCACAACACAAGTGCTTGCCCAACCGGGTAAGCGCTTTTTTCTTATCTTACTTTCCAACCTTCTTGCTGATTGAGTGTTGCCGTTACAGCATCCATAGCAGCATTGATCTCTGATTCCTCAAGAGTCTTTTCATATGACTGAAATATCAGACGAAATGCATATGATATTTTCTCTACACCTGATTCATCTTTTTTCTTAAACACATCAAATAATCGCATCTTTATACAATACTCTCCTGCTACTGATTTTATAAGATCACTCACTGTTTTCTCACTTACATTAGACGGTACAAAAACAGCAACATCACGTGAAGCAAAAGGATAAACAGAAAATGCTTTATAACGTATATGCGGAGAAAGTATTTTAAAATTTAAATCTTTAATATCTTTTGGTTGTGACAAAGAAGCGATCAACTCATCAAAATCGATCTCAACAATAGCTCCCGCTGGAGTAAGTTGTGGTTTGATAGCCATAGTAACACCAAGATCAGCCTCAATAGCTCTCAGAGCCTCCAGAGCTATACCCTCAGCAGAACTCTTCTTCTTACGAAAGACTGACACACCAAAACAAAGTGAGGTGCACTCTCCCCCTTTCTTAAATACCTTACCTATTTCAAATATTTTTATTTCATCGAGCTCAAGAAAGTCAGCATTGCGAGTATTCATAAGAAGTGAATCAGAGAGTTTTGGCGCAATAGATTCTCGAAGAGCTGCTTTATCACTCGCAAGAGGATACGCAATTTCAAAAACACCTTTTGGTACAAGAGAATACAAAAGTACTTCAGAAAAACCTCGTTCAGACAAAATATTCTTTACTTTCTCTGCATAATAAAAAGTTTTGTCTATTAAAACCTCTTCAGACAACTTTGGTGGCAAAACTGAAGTAACTTTGTCATATCCATAGATACGCCCCACTTCATCAACAATATCTTCAGGGATAATCATATCGAGACGATCAGTAGGTGGAGTTATAGTTAATACACCACTAGATTCTGTTACGACACAATTCATTCTTTGTAAGATACTCACACTTTCTGCAATAGCAATATTCACACCAATCCTCTCTGCAATATCTTGAGCAGATATTGTTACTGACCATGGTTGTATTGGAACTGGATATATATCCGTAACAACACTTGTACGAATATCTTTTGAGAAAGATTGTATAAAACTACTTACTCTTTCCATGGCCTCCATACAGAGTTCTGGAGAAATAGCATTTTCAAAGCGTTTTGAAGATTCATTGCGAAGATTTAATCGTGTAGATGTTTTACGTACGCAAACAGAATCAAAATTGGCTGATTCTAAAATAATATTTTTTGTACCTACAGTGACTTCTGCTCTTTTACCACCTTTTACTCCAGCAATAGCAAGTGGTCCGCTATCATCTGCAATAACCAGATCTGTAGATTTGAGTGTTACTTCACTACCATCTAGCAATACAATTTTCTCATCTGTTTTCGCTAAACGCACAACAATACCGCCCACAACCTTATCAGCATCAAAAGCATGTAAAGGCTGGCCTATATCAAACATGACATAGTTTGTAGCATCGACAATAGAATTAATACTTCTCTGTCCTATAGATTCAAGTTTTGAAATAGTATCTGAATTAGATGTAGTTACTGATATATTTTCAATACGTCTAACTATATATCTTTTACACAAATGCGAATCTAAAACAGTTACCTGTGGAGCAGACACAACAGAATCTGATATAACCTTTGGTAATACTGGTTTATCGAGAGTCATGCCTGTAATAGCTTTTACTTCACGAGCAATACCATAGTGACACAAAGCGTAGTGAGCACGATCAGGTAAAACTTTTATATCGAGTACTTTATCAGCCTCTTTTTCTTCTATACCTTCTATTTCAAAAGCATGCGTATTGAAAAGGTCCTCAAGCTCCGAAGCTTGTGGTAGTGGCGCTTTAAAATATTCTTGTAACCAAATATGAGAGATTTTCATGAATTGAACTGATTAACCAAACGAAGATCTCCTGAATAAAGATGTCTGATATCGTCCACACCGTAACGCAAGAGCACTAAACGATCAATACCCCCACCAAAAGCAAATCCTTTCCACACTTTAGGATCAAGACCTGCTGATTTTATTACATGCGGGTGCACAATACCTGCTCCACATATTTCAAGCCAACGATTCTTCCACCAAACATCAACCTCTACACCAGGCTCAACAAAACCGAAATAACTGGGACGAAATCGTATCTTCACATCATCTCCTAAAAACTTTTTAAAGAAAAACTCTAAAGTACCTTTGAGTTCTGCCATTGATACTGTTTTGTTTACATACAAACCTTCGAGTTGATAGAACTGCGCTTCGTGAGTGGCGTCAGTAGCTTCGTTTCGATAAACCTTGCCTGGAATAATAATCTTGCATGGTTTAGGATTGTCTTTCATTTGTTCCAAAAAACGTACCTGTACTGACGATGTGTGTGTACGTAATACTTTTTTATCTTCCCCTGGTTTTGTCTTTATCCAAAACGTATCTTGCATATCGCGAGCCGGGTGATCTGCTGGAACATTGAGAGCATCGAAGTTATAAAACTCAGTTTCGAGCTCTGGACCAGTTATAACTTGGAATCCAAGCTCGGCAAATATGAGGGATATTTCACGAATTACTGAAGTTATGGGATGTAACATAATATGAAGTATTATATGCCAGATTATTGACTTAGACCAGATTAGAGCTAGTATTTGTATTGAATCATTGTTCCCCTGTTCTTTGTCACCACAAACCCCTGAAAGGAGCGATATGGCTTCGACACCGCAACCGATCGTTCCTATTGAGTATACGATATCCGTTTCTGAAATCGGAAAATACCCAACTATCCAGGTGAGTTTTGATCCACCAACCAAACTTACATATGAAGAAATCGTGTCACGTGTTATGGGCAGCAAAGAACCTGTCTGCTACATCGATACTCACACCGATGATCCACTGAGATCAGACTTACAAAAATACGATTACGACAGACGTACTGAAATTATTTTTGTGAGACTCGGTGTCGAGTTACGGATTGATGACACACGAGAAACACTAGAGACTCTCAATTTATCACCAGCACCACCACTTCTCGCGCTCATGCCGTTTATGATCCCGTCAATCTTACGAACGATCACTAACGACATAAATATGTTTAGTATGGTAACTTTCTGGGGTAATCCAGAAGACTGTGCGTATTTGTTTTTGAGTAAACGTTGTAGTTATATGGTTATCGAAAGACCAGGCAAGCTACAGTATTTACCTCCAACCTGCTACTACGCCACTATTCGCCACGCACCACTTACACCCGAACCATAAACAGTTTGGGTGTTTTTTATTTTATAAAGAGCCACCTCCCTAGGC
>CAYTZA010000006.1:24679-27828 GCA_964442365.1 uncultured Candidatus Saccharibacteria bacterium
GAGCCACCTCCCAGGTTCGAACTGGGGACCTACTGTTTACAAAACAGTTGCTCTACCAACTGAGCTAAGGTGGCGTATTTATTTATAACTTATTCTTGTGATCCGACAAATGTCTCAAATATTCTGACACCTGATGAGTGGAGTGTTTCGAATACTCAAGAAACCTCCACGCCCTACGATGACATTTATAAAAGAAACTTGCAATAGCACGATATACTTTCTCAACAGTCGGTATGATTTTATGATAAATCACAGCAACAATCTTAAGAAGACTTTGATGTGTAGCGTGAGAAGAAATAGCTTTTGTCTTTACAGCACCTCGATGAAGATATGAATCTGATACCTGACGCGCTTTAACCCATACATGCACATGACGATTCTTAAAGACTGTAGCCTTTAGAAGCACCATAAGAATAGCGGAAACTCCAGATACTATGAAACTAATAAGTGCAAATGACATATACTAAGTTTACGACAAAACAGAGAAACGTACCATACGTGCAATTTCTACTTTTTCACCAAACTTCTGTATAGCCTCTTCAATAAGACCCCCAATAGTTACATCGGGATTTTTGATATAAGGCTGTTCAAGCAATACTCGCTCTTTGAAATATGAAGCAAGTTTTCCTTCCAAAATCTTTTCCTGCATAGCAACAGGCTTATCTACAACTTCACCTTTAAAAAGTTCACGAGCTTTTTCTTTTACTTCTTCAGAAATCTCAGAAGTTTTTACAAACTCTGGATTAGCAGCCGTGATATGCATAGCAATATCACGTGCTAATTTTACAAAATCTTCATTTTTAGAAACAAAATCTGTTTCTGAAACAAGCTCTACCAAAGCTCCAACAGTACCAGTAGAGTGTACATAAGAAGCAATAGTACCAGCACCAAAAACTCGATCAGATTTCTTGGCTGCTATGTCTTTACTTTTCTTTCGAAGAATAGCTAGGGCTTGTTCAGCATCGCCACCAGCTTCTTCAAGAGCCTTTTTACACTGCATAACAGATACACCTGTAGAATCACGAAGAGATTTGATTTGTTCGGTTGTTATCATACTAATTTAAATAATACCAACTAGACTGTTTTCTTTCCAGACTTATATGCAGAAGCAAGTTCCCCAAGAACGTATTCAATAGTAGCAACAGATGCATCGTTACCTGGAATAGGAACTTCTATCATTCCAAAATCACAATCAGAACTTGAAAGAGAGATAACTGGAATATTTAGAGCATGGGCCTCTGTTACTGCAATATGTTCACGTCGTACATCAACAACAAACATAACCTTTGGAAGATCTCTCATAGAAATAATACCAGAGAAGAATCTCTCAAGGTTAGCGATCTCACGATCAAGAAGAAGTCTTTCTTTTTTTGTGTATTTTGCAAAATCACCTTTCTCACGTTCAGTACGAAGTGTTTCAAGGCGAGCTACACGCTTTTTGATTTCAGGAAAGTTTGTAAAAGTACCCCCAATCCATCGTCCAGCAACATATGGCATATCAATAGATTGTGCATATTTTGCTATAGCTTGTTTAGCTTCGTTTTTACCACCCACAAAAAGAACCTGTCCTCCTGTAGAAGCAATATTAGCTACATACTGTTTAGCGGCGTTTAAAAGCTCGACACTTTTTTCAAGGTCAAAAATCTCTACCTTGTCTTTAGTACCATAAATATATTTTGCTCCACTTGGATGACGACGTGATCTAAGCTGACCAAAATGCGCACCTACTTTAAAGAGGGCGTCAACGACTGGATGTGATGTCTTTTGTTCTTCCATAATTATCAGAGTAATCTATCAAATATTATCATTTTCCGCAACGTCTCCTCCAGAAACAGGACCCGTATAGCTCTGAAGTGCCTCTATAACGGGCTCCAAGGCTCCCTCCACAATCGCAGGCAGATTATGCCATGATTGTTTAATCCGATGGTCAGTAAGGCGGTCTTGAAGCACGTTATAGGTACGAATCTTCTCTGATCGATCAGCTGTCCCGATCTGATCACGACGATTCTGAGAAAAAGCTTTTGCATCCTCTTCTTCTTTAAGAACCTGAAGTTTTGCAAACAAAATACTCATGGCTTTTTCACGGTTTTTAAGCTGACTACGTTCTGCTGTTGAGCGAACATCAATACCTGTTGGTTTATGAATAATACGCACAGCTGTTTCAACCTTGTTAACGTTTTGTCCGCCCGCACCACCTGAACGAGAAAATTCCATTTCAAGATCGGCTGGATTGATTTCAAATTTAACTTTCTTACGAAGTGGCAAAATAGCAACGGAAGCGGTTGAAGTATGTACTCTACCAGATTTTTCAGTAGCTGGGATACGCTGAATACGATGCACCCCAGTTTCAAAACGTAATTTTTTATATACATCTTTACCGTGTATTTCAAAACTAGCTTCTTTATATCCACCAAGACTACTCGGAGATTCCGCTACCGTTTCAAAGGTCCACCCTTTTGATTCTGCATATTTTTTGTACATAAGAGCAAGTTCCTCAGCAAAAAGCGCAGCTTCTTCCCCGCCCGCGCCAGCGCGTACTTCTAAAATAATTTCATTTGGGAATAAATCTTCTTCGTCATCAGCTTTAAGAATAGAAGCCATTTGTTCGGCGAGAGCTTTTTTTTGAGCAATAATAGTTGCTCGTTCTGTTTCAACAAGATCAGCGATAGATGGATCTGCAGACAACATAGCTTCGAGCTCACGTTCTTTTTTGTCTTCTTCCACGTATAAACCAGCGAGATAAGCTGTTTTGTGATTTTTACTATATTTCTCTATATCCATAGAAATGACAAAACTCGCTAAATTATGCGAGTTTTGAAGTGCTCCCTACTTTGAAGACTTTGAGACTTTTGTCTCTGCTTTAATTACTCGTTTTTCTCTCTTTTCTGCTTTCTTTTCTGATTTTTTCTTGAGATCAATTTTCTTTGAAGCGGTACGATTTTTGAATTTTTCAACACGTCCAGCAGCATCAAGTGTTTTTTCAAGACCTGTATAGAAAGGATGACATGTACTACAGATTTCAACAGAAATCTCTTTTTTAGTTGAACCAAGCACAAAAGACGCGCCACAGGCACAATTTACATTAGCTTTTTGGAAATATTCTGGATGGATATCTGTTTTCATAGGATCATACAATACCATATTACACA
>CAYTZA010000007.1:0-3083 GCA_964442365.1 uncultured Candidatus Saccharibacteria bacterium
CAAACAAAAATCCCTCGTTTTTAGGCGAAGGATTTTGTTGTCTATCGTGTGAGAAAAAACTAGTCTCTTTTCAAAACCTTGTATAGATTCATACCGATCACAGATCCGACGATTGGAGCAAGACCATATATGATGTTTAGAGATCCTACTGAAAATGCTATAGCAGGATTCAAAAGTCCTGCAGCACCAGCAATAGCCGCAAGATATGCACCAATAAGGACTGAACCTCCGATTACGACACCTCCAGCTGCAGCATGCACTTTACCGTAAAGCACTGAAGCAATACCAAACATAAAGACAACCGCACCAAGTGTTTCAGCAAGAAACATGGCAATAGCTTGAGATGAAGTGAAAGTCTCACTAAGTACAATCTGAGCTTGATCAAAAGATATTGAACCTTTCATAAAGAAAGCAGCTAAGATCAAAGCAAGTGCACCTCCAATAAACTGACTAACTACGTAGCCAACCGTATCCTTTGGACTAATCTTACCAATAGATAGAGCTCCCAGAGTTACTGCTGGATTTATATGTGCTCCAGAAATAGATCCGAGTGTGTACACAGCAAGACCGATTATGATTGCTGCAAAGACAGGTGTTATACCCTGCAAACCACTACTTGAAATAAGAACGACTACTGTCGCAAGTAAAAATGTACCAAATATTTCGGCTACATACTTACGTATTTCAGTTGGTGATAACTTTATATCGATAGCGATGCGCTTTTTTGATGTCTGCGCTTCTGTGGTGTCATTCATACTATGATTCATACGTTTATTATTTATAAAATTCTTAACCTTTTCTACATATATAGTATATTACGTGAACTAAAGACGTAAAGGGCTTCACGTCAACAGTATAATTTGAATAAAAGACATGGTATATTCACGAAGCATGAAGCTCGATACCCCCCTACAGAATATAGCCAGATTAACACCCGCACAAAAAACCGGTTTACGTAAACTCAAATTAGAAACCGCCAGAGATCTTCTCCACTACTTTCCCATGCGATACGAAAGTCCTGGTACTATTAAAGTTATAAAAGACATCGTCGAAGGAGAAAGAGTTTCAATAGCTGGCACAATTTCTTCTCTTGATTATAAAAAGACATTTAAATCACGTATTGCTATAGCTACAGCAATACTAAGCGACGATACAGGAAGTGTAGAGCTTGTGTGGTTTCATCAGCCATATATTGCAAAAATATTAACTGAAAACAGTACTGTTCTTATAACCGGTACAGTAAGTAAAACAAAAAAAGGTCTCTCTATAGCTAATCCAGAATATGAAAAGCTAGAAAAACCCCCTGAAGGCATACATACCGGCTTGTTTGGAAACAATCCAGACGGATCACATGCTCTATGGCCAGTATACTCAGAAACCAAAGGTGTCACATCAAAATGGATACACCACACTATTAAAAAAATAATTGCCGATGGTACTGTCGAAAACATAACTGATCCTATGCCAGAGGATATGTTGAAGCGATACAACCTTCCTCGTCTTTCAAGCGCTATTATTTGGATACACATACCACGTAGAGAAGAAGATGCTGAAGCGGCACGCAAACGTTTTGCTTTTCAAGAAATATTTCTCATACAACTTGAAAAACAAAAAAATCATGCTCTGTATGAACAATCACCAAGCTGGAGTATACACAATAAAGAAAAAGAAATTTCTGACTTTATCAAACGGTTTCCCTACTCACTTACAAAAGGACAACAAAAAGCTATCGATAGTATCATGGAGGATTTTAAACAAAAAAAACCCATGTCTCGATTACTAGAAGGAGATGTAGGTTCAGGAAAAACCGCTGTAGCCGCAACAACTGCCCTAGCCGTGATTACCACCTATCCAAAAGGACAAGATTTTGGATCACTACAAGTTGCATATATGTGCCCTACTGAAATCTTAGCGAGACAACATTTTAAATCATTTATAGAATATTTTGCACATACTGGAGTATCAGTGGGACTTATGACTTCCTCGGAGTGTCAAAAATTTCCTTCAAAAGTTAACCCTACAGAACCAACACATATATCAAAAAGACAACTTCTCAAATGGGTTGCCAATGGAGAAATACCAATACTAATAGGCACACACTCTCTCATACAACAAAGTGTCGAGTTTAAACATCTCGCATATATTATTATCGATGAACAGCATCGTTTTGGTACAGCACAAAGACAAAAACTGGCTCAAAAGGATGCGATCATGCCACACCTTCTTTCCATGACAGCGACCCCTATTCCCCGAACCCTTGCTCTTACTCTTTATGGAGACCTAGATATAACCGTCCTTGATGAAATGCCCCATGGACGCAAACCAGTGATTACTACAATCGTATTGCCTACAGAAAGAACGAGTACATATGAAAAAATTCGCAAAGAAATAAATGCTGGACGGCAACTCTATGTAATTTGTCCACGCATCAACGAACCTGACCCAGACAAAGAAATGGCTCTAGCCGTAAAGTCAGTTAAAGAAGAAGCTGAACATCTTAAAAAGATTATATTCCCTGAATATGAAATCGGCATATTGCACAGCAAAATGAAACCTGCTGAACGTGATCGTATCATGCAAGATTTCAATGAAGGCACTATACATATTCTTGTAGCTACTTCTGTTGTGGAAGTTGGTGTTAACGTTCCAAATGCGACTATGATAATAATTGAGGGGGCTGAACGTTTCGGTCTAGCACAACTACACCAACTTAGAGGACGAGTAATACGAAGCAATCACCAAGCATATTGTTATGTATTTGCAGATGCTAAAACAGAAAAAACAGTAAATAGACTTAAAGCACTGACAGAAGCAAAAAATGGTTTCGAACTCGCCGAATATGATCTTGGTTTACGTGGAGCTGGAATGCTTTACGGATTCAAACAATGGGGTGTTTCAGATCTCGCTATGGATGCAATTAAGAATATTAAGCTCGTTGAAGCAGCTCGTATTGAAGCACGTAGAATCGTACAAGAAGATATCTCTCTTGAAAAATACCCTCTTCTTAAAACACTACTAGATAACGGCGCCCGTTCTATTCATTTTGAATAAAAACAATTTTGCGGTATATTCGTATCTAGATG
>CAYTZA010000007.1:3183-16023 GCA_964442365.1 uncultured Candidatus Saccharibacteria bacterium
CCCGTTCTATTCATTTTGAATAAAAACAATTTTGCGGTATATTCGTATCTAGATGTAGATATATATTTGCGCCTGTAGCTCAGTTGGTAGAGCGCCGAGCTTATACCTCGGTGGTCCTAGGTTCGAGTCCTAGCAGGCGCACAAAAACAACGAGCAAGTCTTCGAGTGAGTATGTTTTTGTAGCGTGCAGCGTCTTCGCTGCCGCACAGGAGACGAACCTAGACTAGGTATATTTGTAGTCCCACTAGAAACCAAAACCGACAGCGATTTGGGACATAAGAAATCCAAATCCGCCAAAGACACTAGCAACAAAAGATGGTAGTAAAGCGCTTGGCTTTTTGTTGAGATTATAATAGTTAGTTATGAGATCAAGATCTGTTTGATCAACAATTCCATCGTGATTCAAATCTGACAAAGCATCATATGCTCTTTTATTTTGCTCGGTCTGTATTTTACCTTTTACATAATTAACATCGCTTAGACTTACAATTCCATTTCCACTTACATCATAAAAGGAAACCATATCTCCAGAATTTTTTACATACTCTCTTATGAGCTTGAGATCTGCAAGATTAACTCGGCCATCAGCGTTCACATCCGCGAAAGGAGTATAATTTCTTACACCGGCCTTCGATGCAACATACCGTATATCTCTATAATTAACTTTATTATCCAACGTCATATCATAAAGCTTATTTTTATCAGAAATATTAGAACGAATTATAGCCAAATCATTGAAATCCAGTTTCTTATCAGAATTAAAATCAACACGTGTATTGTATCTTGAAACAAACATTTCATTAGTCAATATAATAACGTCTCTGTTATCCACCAATCTGTCGCTATTGAGATCAAATCTCGAAACTCCAGTATTTACAGATGCAGATGTATTAGCACATTTCTTACTTGAGACAACTCGGACAAAATTTGATCTAGCCATATCTCTACCAGTAGAATCTATAGCAGTTATGTGAAATACATACGGCGCACCAGGAACACTTACTCGAACCATAGCTTTTTTACCAACAACTGTTTGATTCATATTTGTCACTCCAAGAGCTCCTCCAATCCTGTATCGAACAGCGTAAGAAACTGGATCCCATGACAATTCAATTACAGCACCACATATTGAAGATGTTTTTGCCGTAAGCTTTATACTCGAAGGAACAAGTGTCTCGTCACTTAAAGTAATCGACATGATATCAAGATCATCTTGTGTCATTGTCTTGTATATTCTGATAGGTCTATCGCTAGTATCACAAGTATTTGTTCTTTGTCCTGAAGTATTTAGTACACATACTCTAAGAAGATAATCAGCTTCTACAATATTGTTAGCAATAGTGATACTTCCTGTAATAGTTTCTTCATCACTCTCCACTTTTTTAGTAAGAGACATAGATTCTGGAATTGTAGTATTTCCGATGAATTCAAACTTCAAAGAAGATCCTGATAAATCTTTTACTCGAGCACTAAAATTAACACGATCACCTACTTTGTATATTTGCTCACCATTTGGAGACTGAATAGTAAGTCGATTATTTGAACCCTCTACAGCACTAGATGCGGGTGTACCTGGAACCCTTCCACAATCCTCATGCCTCAACAGAACAAACTCCGGTTGAGCAGATTCGTAAAGTGCTCCCATGGCAGTAACTTTGTACCAATACACCGTGCCGTGTACAAGTTGTGTATCAGCATCAATAAATTCAAGCGTGGTCTTTGGAAGTGTCGCGATCTTTCTCAATTGCCCCATCGGACCATCTGTTCTATAAACAAAATATCCTGTGGCCCCATCGACAGCTCTCCATGTTAACTTTGATTTTCCTGGGTCAAGACATAATCTTGTAACAACATCTACTTTTGGAGCCTGAATCAAAGCATCCTTTGCCTGTACAGTAACAACACTTGTTCTCACTTGATCTTTTACCGTAATCTCTACACTTGGACGATAGTAACCAGTTTTAGTGTATCTACATGTATACTGATTTGAAGATTGTGGCGCACTTGAAGTAGCTTGTGCATCACATTTGAATCTATAACTTGCTCCATAACAATACATATTTCCTCCTCTCGTTGCAGTGAGCTTCGTAGAAAAAGGTAGATTACCTTGATTTGGTTCTGCCTTTAGACTTACTGTTAGATTAGTATTGTTTATATACTGTGAATCCAAAATAGAATCACAAGCATCAACTAGCACTGTTGATGTCGCAGTATTGGTTGTAACAGTAGAAGTAGAGATGACAGGGAAAATAATATTACCTTGAACCCAAGTAGCCGAAGATGAACTAAAATTGTTAACGTCAGCCAAACCAAAATAACCGTCGCTCATGTCTGATTTCTTACCATTAACAATATCACTAGTTTCTACTTGTATCTTGTAATTTCTACTTACATTTTGATACTGACCAGGTTTGCGTGTGGTTATACCTGTCACACAAGCATTTCCTGAAAAATCAGTTAGAATACTTCCAGATATACCGTCACTTGTTGATAGTTTACCGAGCATACACTTCTCACCCGATTCATTTATGATATAAACAACATTTTCTCCACGACTAGAAGTGTTCCACCTAACAGCATATTTTTTACCGAGCAAAAGCGACTCCCCACCATTTGGATACAATACAGTGGGTCCTTGTATTGTAGATGTTCCCTGAGACGAAACTGCTTGAGCACTCGAATCATATCTCACCTGATCATTTATAAGAACCAAAGCTCCTCCTGTACTTATGGCAAAACCTAAAGTAAGAGCAACTAGACCTGCGAGATATTTTTCTTGTGTTTTATATGACATTAGTTGGTGAAGATATTTATTATTTTGTTTATGACACTACTAAATCCATTTAACACACTCGCAGTAAATGATTCTTTTTGAGCATCTGCAACAATCACTGAATTTGTCTTAAAGTTACCAAGACCCCATGTTTGTGTAGCTGATGATGGATAAATTCTCCAGTTAATACCCTTTATATAAACAGTATTTGACGAGCCTGTAACAAATGCTGTTTTTGGAGCTATAACATCAAGAGTAACCGTGTATTCTACACCTTCAGAATACTGAGTATGATTAGGTGTAACTGTCACAAGTTTACTTACAGCAAGTGCTGGACCATTTGTAGATGTTGCAATCATAAAGTCAGAACCATTTTGAGCAAAAGCAGTCATAGAGCCTCCTTGTGGCTTAACTTTAAAAGTAAATCTTGAACGTACATCTATAACACTGCCAGTACTACTCTTAGTAACACTAGATGTTCCAGACACAAAAGTAATATTTGGAATGGCATTGAAGAAGTACTGTGGGTTGAAACTAGCACCTGCGATTTTTGATATGGCGACTGTGTTGTCTGATTTGATATATTCAACTGCAACTACATCTCCGATCTTAACAGAAGATCCGCTTACAGCAGATGATGGCATCTCTATTCTAACCTCAAGGGCTTTCAAACTTCCGATACCAACTGGTACTTTTAAATTACTAAACACTACTTGTGTTGATGAAGCATTTGTTGATATTGATCGTGTATCAAGAAGTGTAGCTCCATCGTACAAGTATAAAGTTGCAGGTGAAGTTATACTTGAAAGAATTGGTACTGTTACTTTGGTAATTGTTGAAGCTCCGTTATCTCCTCTAAGTAAGAATATTCCGAGAGTAGATTTTGTGGCAAATGTACTACTTAACTTATTGTTTCTTGATTCAACAATAGGCTGATTAGCTACCCAAGAGATACTACTTACTGTAGAAGTTGCTGGATTAACCACAACTTTTGTCTGCGCGATTGTAAGTGATCCAGACATGACACTTACTGTATATGTTCCAGATTTGTGATAGTCGTAACGACTGTCTGTAGCTGTTTTGTAACCAAGAGCACTCTTATTACCGTCACCGAAGTATATAAGCTCATCTCCCTTTGGTGAATAGTTACTAAGATTAAAGTCAACCCAAAGTGTAGGAGAAGCACCGGTTAAAGTACCTGATGCTGGAGAAGCGGTAAGTACAGGGGCTTTGACCGTAGATGTGGCGGTAGTCTCAATAATCTTAAAACCTACCCTGTTACTTTTACCTGTGACACTATCTAAAATAGAAATGTCATGATAATCAGCGGGTGGAAATACAAAATTACTGATATCAACTACAATTTTTTCATTTGAAGATAAACCTGTACCTGAAGTAAGTACTATCGTCTTTTTTGCAACAAACTCATCGATAATAAGTGTCTGACCTGCCTTTATACGTACGCCGTTAATGATCAATTTTCCGGCATCATAAACAGCAGACGTGATATATGGTGATGTTTCTCCAAATACTTTAACAGAATTTGATACTCCCGATGGTCCAGTGTATGTACTATACTGAACACCACCATAAGCATCATAATTAGCCATGTATACAAAAGGAAGACTGGCAGTATAAGAACCTCCAAATAATTTCTTTGGATTAGTTACACTCGTTAAGGTAAAACGAGCTTTTACACCAGCAGGAATTACATAGTAACTCGGTTTACCTACGACCGTCGTTTTTATAATATTCGAAGTGTTACTAACCACAGAAAATGTTTCGGGGCTCACTCCTTGAGACGAAGACGCTGTGGAAAGCATGAGCATATTAATATTTGCTAAATTCAAAGGATGTGATCCAGCAGTTATATCAATCACAGCCCTAGCATTAAGAGCTGATTCTTTACTATATGAATCATACGCTAGCGCAAGAGTAGGATTTGAAACAAAACTAAAAGTAGGAGCTGTGATCAAAGAAGAATATGCTTGAGCAGAAGCTTCGGGACCTATTGCTTCGTTAATAAAAGCAACACTCGTTACTAATCCCCCAACGAGACCAACCGCTAAAGCCACGATACCGAACATATACTTCTCCTGCTTTTGATAATTCATAAATAATAATGCATTAATAAAAATCTAATGCACTAATTATACCGACTTTTGTGGATATCTGGTGGACAAACAGTTGAAAAAGTGGGGATAACCTTTACTTTTTCTTTGGCATAATACCGTAAACAACAAGCATCTTTTCGTACTCTTCCCTTTCAATAGTCTCTACTTCTACAAGACGACGAGCAACCGTATCGAGTAATCCTCGGTGCTTTCTCACAATTTCATCTGCCTTTTTATATGCTTCGCTCATAATACGAGATACTTCACTGTCTATTTTTGCACTTACTTCTTCAGAATATTCTCCATCTTCAATACCTCGTCCAAAGAGAGCTCTACCACCTTCTCCTTCAAGAGCAATAGGACCAATTTTATCTGACATACCATAACGAGTAACCATATCTCGAGCCAAAGCTGTAGAAACCTGAAGATCGTTTGATGGACCAGTTGTTACATCGTTGTATATAAGTTTTTCTGTAACATAACCACCAAGTGATACGGCTATATCGTCGAGAAATTCTTTTTTAGATTGAAGTTTCCTGTCTTCAAGAGGCAACTTAAGTGTATACCCCGCAGCTCTACCTCGAGAAATAATCGATATCTTGTGAACAGGATCCGCAAATGGCAATACTGAAGAAACCACAGCATGACCTGCTTCATGATATGCCGTAAGCTCTTTTTCTTTAGGAGACAGAACGTGACTTTTACGTTCAGGGCCGAGCATGACTTTTTCTATAGAACGTATGAGATCAAACTGTGACACCTTAGTTCTATTTTCACGAGCAGCTAATATGGCACCTTCGTTCATAAGAGAATATAGATCCGCTCCAGAAAATCCTGGAGTTCTTTCAGCAATCACTTTCAAATCAACATCTTCAGCAAAAGGTTTCGTTCTAGAATGAATCTTCAATATTTCTTCACGATCACCACGATCAGGTAAATCTATAGTTACTCTACGATCAAAACGTCCTGGGCGAAGCAGAGCTGGATCAAGCACATCTGGTCTGTTTGTTGCTGCCATAATAATCACTTTTTCATTTGGTTCGAAACCATCCATCTCAACGAGTATCTGATTAAGTGTCTGTTCTCTTTCGTCGTTGCCACCACCAACGCCTGTTCCTCGAACACGCCCTACAGCATCGATCTCGTCGATAAATATAATCGCTGGAGCTGTTTGTTTAGCGAGTTTGAACAAATCACGTACACGACTAGCGCCAACACCAACGAACATTTCCACGAACTCTGAACCAGAGATAGAAAAGAAAGCTACTCGTGCCTCCCCTGCCACTGCTCGCGCAAGCAAAGTCTTTCCTGTACCGGGAGCACCCATGAGAATAATACCTTTTGGTATACGAGCTCCTATATCTATAAACTTTTTAGGATTTTTAAGAAAATCAACAATTTCAGCAAGCTCTTCTTTTGCTTCTTTTGCTCCAGCTACGTCTTTAAAGGTTACACGTTGATTATTATCAGTTGGAGGTATAAGACGAGCTTTAGATTGACCAAATGAAAATGCTTGTACTCCTGCACCACGCATTTGACGAGATAAAAACCATACAAAAAATACCAGAAGTAATACTGGTGCTAAAAATGGTAGAAGATTTATAAGCCAATACGCAAGACCCGATTCGTTTTCTATTCCAATTTTTACTTTACTCAAAGCTTCTTTTGAAACTCCGTAATTTGCAAGAGTATCAGACAAAGCAGTGTTTTCTTCTTTTATAGCAGTCTTTTCTGTACTAGTAGCAATATATGAAATCGTAAGATTGTTGCCGTTAACTATAATTTCAGACACAAGACCAGTCGAAACATCCCTTGCTAATTCTGATATAGCTATTCTAGAAGAGTCTTCTCTAAAATTTGAAGAGATAATGCTGTAACTTGTAACAATAAATAGGAATATAAGAAAAGCAATGCTTATATTGCTTAAAAAGTTATTCTTTTGACCATTTGGTTTTTGAACTGGTGGTCGTGATTTATTCTTTTTATTATCTTTCATTGGATTTGGTATGCGCATCCGTAGAGTATACAGCAGTTTCTCGGATAAAAAAACGGTGCTACAATCGGACCACATGGCTACATTAGCAGAAAATAGAAAAGCTCGCTTTGATTATGAAATACTCGAATCCCTCGAGGCAGGTATTAAGCTTTTAGGATTTGAAGTTAAAGCCCTAAAATCACACCGTGGCATATTTGAAGGCTCTCACATCTCTATTCGTGAAGGAGAAGCTTGGCTTTTAAACTTTGCAATCCCCCCTTATCAAATAGAAAATACTCCAAAAGACTATGAAGAACGTCGCAAACGCAAACTCTTACTCAATAAAAAAGAGATAGCCTATCTCGCCACAAAAGAAGAAGAACGTGGGTTGACTATCATCCCTATTTCAATGTATAATAAAGGTAATCTCGTTAAGGTTCAGATTGCTATCGTTCGTGGTAAAAAGACTTTTGATAAACGCGAAAGTATTAAAAAACGCGATGTTGATCGTGACCTTCGAAGAGATTTGAGAGATCGTTGAAAAAAGAATATATATGGGGATGAATGGCCTCGACAAGCCGTCTGTTCTCTACATGCGCGTAGAGCTGAAGTAACTCTCGAAACTGCTTCATCAAGAGATGCTAAAAACACTCTTACACAGGCCAAGTCTGTTGTTTCTCCATATTTTGGAGTACAGGACTTCGCTTTCGCTTACGCCCGAGCCTAAACACTCCGCCTAAGCGACGCCGCCCACACTCTCTCCTACGGGGTATGGTGCCGGTGATATACAGTGGGATAGGAAATATGCCCGTCTCGATATATTTCCAAAATAAAGAGACTCGGTTTCTTGTCTTTTTGCCCGTTTTAAAAACAAGGAACTTAAACCTTCAAACGAAGCTACACGCGTAGATCTGTAGCCTACAACGATTTGCACCCGGGTTCGATTCCCGGCATCTCCACCATCAATCAAAAGCGTCTTTGAAAGAAGGGTTTTTCGCTACACCAGAATATTTGACTTTTAATATCAAGTATCGTATTTTATTATAAGATTGTTTCTGACTGACAACGTGTCATCAGAAGAAATATAAGCAATAAAGTGAAAGGATCTTTATGCCGCTTCCAATCATCAAAGAAGAGGTCGGCGGATCAATTAGCCACGATCTTCTTGCACAACCGGGCAACAAGTATGTCGTTGATATCCTCAGGAAACTCCAGAAAACGGACCCCTATCTCGCCAACGTCATCAGTTATTACAGCGAAAAGAGTCCGGATTCGATGCACGTCGCCACAGGAATGATCTTGGTCTATCGTTTACTTGAAAGTCAGACGGAGGCAAATGAACTTCTAGAAGCTATTGGCCCAAAATGCTTTACTCAGAATCGTACTCACATCCAACAAAAGGAGCAACGTATGCGTGGCAAACTAAAATTCTTAATATTTGAGACATTTGTTCTGCCAGGGTACCTCCTCGTAAAACTCTTATCAAAAATCAAAAGAATGGGGGACGGCACTGACAATGAATCGGTTATGATCGATGAAATGATGTGGGCAACATTCCTTTCAGTCGTGTTTTATGTATCCATCATGATTGGAATCTTCTGGATATGGAAATTATTCCCTTTCTCTGTCCACTTTGTTTGGAAGTAGTTATCAAGTCATCGACCTCACCACATACAGTGAGGTTTTTTCTTTATTCAAAAACATTAAAAAAACTATTGACCAAAAAATCTCAGCTGTTACACTAAAAAAGTCTGTTTTTCAGACAACTTTATCAGTCCATACTAAATTTTATTCAAAAAAAATTTAGGTAAATTAAAATAAATCATGGACCAAACAAACGACCCTCAGAATCCACAAGTTCCCCCAACAGATGTAGGTACTCCTGTTGAAGAAGGACAAGGATCTCCTGTTCCAGCAGATACGTCTGCAGGACAAATATAGTGAAAAACCCCGGCATCTGTCGGGGTTTTTTCTTGTCTTTTTAATATTTAAGAGTAATATGTCGATTGGTATTGTTTTTTCAAAAAACCCAGTTTTGGTGCTAAGCACCGGAAAGTTGGAGGCTCATATGACGGATATTCGTGTTAGTTTGGGACCACTTATCGCCAAAGAAGTAGCCGTAGAGATATTCAGTGCTTGCACAGAAGCACTGACAGATCTCGGCGGAGGTGGAATCGGTACGCTATCAAGTTGTATCAAAACGATTCATGCTTTCGAACCGGAACACCATTTCATTGATGAGGACAAGGATTCCAAAGAGCAAGAACGAGTAATTCACGTCAAAGTTACTTGCGTATTTGGAGATAAAACTAGCCACAAAACAATACCTTTTGTTGATATAGAGTTCGCCGACCTCTATCAAAGTGTCAGAGACAGTATTGTGGAAAATGTAAAGATACTCCACAAGCACGCAATGGATGATTTAAGTCATACTTTAAATGCCTTGGGAAAGATTTCATCTACCGGCTAATCACAGCAGCCTATCCGCACAGAATATGTATACTGTGCGGTTTTTTATATATTATTTTTGAGATAATCTTTTTAAAAAATTATCAAAAGCCTCTGCAGGAAAACCTTTATAAACACCCTCTTCGACTGAATCTTTACCGAGATTAACTTCACGAACACCCAAAATCTTTCTGATTTCGGGATTAGAATAATCAATACCTCCAGCTATTCGTAATATATTGTCCTTTTGAATTTCAATAAGAGAATCAATGATCGCTTGTAATTGCACAAGAGAATTAGTCTTAAAAACTTCGTCAAGAGAAAGGTTTACACTTGAACTACCAATTTCAACAGCTTGAGTATTTGGTAGACGAACAGCATATCCAGTATTTACCCTTACTAACCTTCGTAGATATCCCCTTTCAGACATCATACGCCCATCCTCAGAAATAGAACCCATTTTTTCTAACATACTAGAGTAATCTTTATGCGCCTCAATTAGATCTTCAAACAATGCCATTATCATACCGGAAGCATCTTCCAATGTTTTTGGTTTATTAAAGTGATGAGCAGACCAAACCGTACTCATATTTTTTATACCTATATTTGATTTGAATTGCATTGGCATAGTATCCAATGCACACACCAGTGAATCATCTGAAATATTTTCTTTCTCAAGTAAATACCTAACCTTAGCCAGAGCTACATCCGCAGGAATCTCAGTAAAATATGGATCCTCATGACTTGCTCCACCAGCATCCCTACTCTGCCTAGCCTCCGCATGTTCTGCATGCTCTATTTCGTCTGGAACAGAAATTGTCGTAATATTCTTAAAACCAATACTCTCAAGTCCTGTTTTCTTATACGAGGAAGAAGAAGCTAAATATGTTGGTCCATTTTTCCAAGCCTCGAGTCTTTGTTCCGGTGTTATATTACTTTGTTCAAAATTCTCTCCCATATACAAACCTATTATAGTAGATACGCCCCCAAGAAACCACACCATACGACACCACACTATATACCGCTTGACAAGTAAATACCACTATGATATCCTTAAAGACACAAAGAAGCATGATTCGAAAAAGTCGAATTTCAAGAACATTCTATTTGTATATTATTAACTAGCAAATCAAAGCCATGAAAGGAGTAATCAAAAAGATTATGCCAAAAGGTTTCGGTTTCATCGCACCAGAGGGTGGAGATAAAGATATTTTCTTTCACTCAAACTCTCTTGTCGGCGTGATGTTCAATGAACTTCATGAAGGTGATTCTGTATCTTTTGATGTAGAAGAAGTTGAAAAAGATGGACAGATGAAGAAGAACGCTATCAACGTTCAGCGAGCATAAATCTATCATTCAAAAAACCGCTCCGTGAGCAATCACAGGGCGGTTTTTTGTTTGTCTAAACAATAGATATAATCTAACTTTTCAAACGATTGCCAAAAAATAGTCTCTTTAAAAAGCCTGGTTTAGGCGAAAGTATTTTCATACGTTTATCCACAAAAGCTTTCTTATTGGATTCATATTTTGCCTTTTCTTTTGCAAGTTTTTCTGCTTCTTTTTTCTTTTTTTCTTCTTCAAGACGTTCGGCTATCTTATAACTATCGTAATCATCGTCATTGCTTTCAAGTGAAATTATACCCTCACCTCTAAACATCGCTTTAGTATCATCTCCAATCGCACGCCAAAGACCTTTTCTTTTTATATCTCGCCATGAATCCCAGAAAAATCCTCTCTTCTCGAGTCCCTTTCTACTACCGTACATACCACTAGCAAGTGTCTCTATTTTTCTTTGATTAAACTGATCTGCCGATGGTTGAGGATCTTTCCATTTTTCTTCTTGTTCTGCAAGCCAAGCAAGATCAGACTTGATATCATCAATCTTTTTTTCATCTACCTCTTTTTGAGAAGGTGGTTCTTGTGGTTTCTCGGATTCTTCTTGAACAGGCTTATCCTCTTCCGCAGGTTTTTCAGCAAATACATCCTTAAGAGCCTTGTTATTTTTTTCTTGTAAGTCGTGCCACTTTTTATAATGAAAACTTTCTACTCCAGGTTTATTAGGAAGTGTGTCTGTCACATTTTCTTCTGCAGGAACAATCTCTACCACAGGTTTAGTTAATCCTTCTTGGACAGGGATCGCTTCATCGATTTTATGACCAATCACTCCACCAACAATACCCGCTATACGATCACGTCTTTGTTTTTCTTGTTCAAGCAAACCCAAAGTTTGTTCTTCATACGTTCTTACTTCTGGCCATATTTTCGGTTCGGATGCGCCTTCTTCAGCCAGCTCAGGAACTTCTTGATTAGACACTTCCTCTGAAGTTCTATTTTTGATATCTTCAGAAGCCTCTCCTACTCCTGTTTCTACAATAGGCAAACCAGTACCACCACGCACTTTATCTTGCTCTCCTTCTATGTGTGCCTTTATCTCATTAAACGCCTGAAACAAGATTTTCTGATCGTATTTCCCTATCGATTTAAATAGTTTTAAATTAGCAGATCCCACCGTTATACTTCCCTTTTTGAGAATAGTTTCTAGTATTTGTATCCTTGCTGCATTTAACTGGTATCCTGATTGACCATTGGTTTTACCAATCATGTCATTGTATTCCTCGAGTTGAATCTCCAATTGTTTGCGAAGTTTTGGATCATCAGGCAAAACAATCTCCATTTTACTTTCTTTCGAAGGAATTTTTTCCTTTTTTGGTTTTGAAGAAATTGGTTCTTTTTGTATAGGAGGCTCTTCGGTAGTATCCACCGCCGTAGTATCCAAGACCGCTGGTTCAACAACCGGAGATCTAAGAGGCGCCTGTTCATCAACAACTGTTACAGGCTCAGTACTAATTGGCTTACCATTTAGTCGATCTATACTACTCAAGATCTCTTTTTGTCGTTCTTCTAATTCATAAATCTCTTCTTCTTTTTTACCAATTACCTCCTCGTAACCCTTTTCTCGTTTTCTTTCGGCTAGTTTTATTTCTTGTTTCAGACGACTCAAATCTTTAAAGACGTCTTCTTTTTCACGAATAAGTCTTGCTAACCCTTTTTTTGGCACTTCAACAGCCTTTTTTCCACTCAATTGGTTAATGGTCTCTGCAATTTTTATTTGTTGTTCTTCTAAAGAAGCAATCTCATTTTCTGCTTTTTCAATCTCTTCTCTATAACCATTTTTCTTTTTATATTTAAAAACCCATATATATTGTTCAAAACCAACTATATCTTTTTTAATTTCTTTATATTTTTTTTCGAGTTCTTTTATTTCTTTTTTCTTTAAATCTTCTACATCTCCAATAGTTCTTTCTTCTGTAGCGGCACGTCTTTTTGATCTTTTTACTAATTTTTCTAAAAGTACATCTGTAGAGCCTCCTCCATCTTTACCAGATTCTTTAGTCTTATTTATTTCCTTACTTGCTTGCGCATCTGGTCCACCTCCTGCTGCAACATCCGAAACAGGTTCTGGAACATCAACAATTTGTGTCGCTTGTTCTTCTGATGGAACAGATTTTTGTTCTGATAAAACAGGGCCT
>CAYTZA010000007.1:16123-26820 GCA_964442365.1 uncultured Candidatus Saccharibacteria bacterium
TTGTGTCGCTTGTTCTTCTGATGGAACAGATTTTTGTTCTGATAAAACAGGGCCTGCATCTCCAAAAATTTGAGTATCGGAATCAGGAGTAGCCACTGAAACACTAGAAAGTTCCTGTTCTACTGGCACAACTTCTGATTGAGTCTCTTCTACAAGTTTTTTAGGGTCAATATATAAATCTTCATCATCTTCTGCTTCAGGAAGTGGTTCTGATTCTGGATCTCGAGTTGAAACAAAGTTAGACTCAACCATACCTTTATCTGTTTCAGCGTTTACTCCTGCAAATTGATCACCAAAATTATCGTCATTATCTGAAGTTTCTTTTGATACCTCTCCAGATACTTCTGCAGGTTTTACTGATTTTGTTTGTTCTAAAATATTTGATATATCAGCATGAATAGATGATCCTTCAAATTGTTTAAGTAAATCTTCGTCTGTCCGTGGCCTATGTTTTTTAACAGGCTCTTTAACAGACCCTTCATTTACAGGTACGGGTCTTTTTCTTTTACTAACACCCTCCAAAACCTTTCTTGCTCTTTTCACACCTTCCTTTCCCATCTTTAAAAGATGCTCCGGTAAGGGAGTTGGATCTGCATCATTTGGATCACGAGGTATTTTGGGTACATCCTTTAGGAAACCAAGACCGTCTTGAGTATCAGGTTTTTCAGGTTTTTTACCACGCACACGCTTAACAATTACCTCAACCGCTTTTCCCACGATCCCATTTTCAGCTGGCACATCTGGACGATTTGCGATTTCTTGAAGTCTCTTATCAAGCTCAGGATTCCCTGTAGGAGGAACATTGGTATCTTGTCTTTCAGGTGACATATAGCTATATTATCTCGTATTTATCTTAAAATGCCTAGACGACTTTATACACTAATTTATATAAGTAGATTCCAAAGCACGCTCAAGTCTACGAGAACTATTTAAATCGTTATTGTTATAACCAAAAGACTGAATCGTCATTTGTCCAATCAAGATATTTCTATATACACGAACATCAGTATGAGCTTGTGGAGTATTTTCTCCAATATCAAATGAAAAATCATACCTAACACACTTATCAGGACCCGGGTCTTGTTGAGCTTCTGGACACTCTCCATCATATCCGTCTGTTATCTGATTTATAGTAATCGTATTATTGCCACAAACTAATAAACTTTCAGGATCAACACCCTCTTCACTAAAAGCTTGTTTTACCTTATCAAGATATCGAGCACATTCGATACCACTATCAGATGCATAAAAAGCTTTTTGAGAATCACGACCAATATTTGATATAACGAGCTGTTTAGAACTTGTCTGCACAATAGCCGCCGCTATAGCAAAAAGAAGAGACATAATCATAATTGAAAACAAAAGAGTAAAACCTCGCATATGTGTATATAATCATAACACGACTAAGATAGAACAATGTTACAATACGTAACATGAAAATACACAGGAAATACATTCCGATACTCCTAGCATTTTGTATCTCTACTACTATTTTTACTATTCCTCTTTTTGTACATGGAGCTGGTGATCAAAGTGGAATATTCCCTCTCGTACGATGCGGTAACGATGACCAACATCCTTGTGGTTTCGACGATGCTGTAGCCCTCCTCAACAGACTTATCGAACTTCTCTTTTATGCAGGAGTACTTGTTACCGTTTCTCTTTTGGTTTGGAATAGTATTCGCTATATAACCGCAGGCTCGAGTCCAGGACAACTTAGTAAAATACGAAGTATGTTCGGAACTATACTTGTTGGTTTTGGACTTATGCTCGGCTCATGGCTAATCATAGATACGATCACCAATCTACTACTTAAAGACCCATCTGAAACCGGTATTACTAACCCACTCAAATAGTAGGTATTGCAGGTAATCAGCAAGCGTGGTATACATATTGCACAAATACAAACTGTGAGTACCCCACGAATTAGAATTAATCACTTTATAAAAGCGCCCGAATTGCGCGTAATTACCGATGACGGACGCAATCTTGGCGTTATCTCCCTTCAAGAAGCTCTCCGAGAAGCAGAAGCCATGGGTGCTGACCTTATCGAAATATCACCCACTGCCACACCTCCTGTCGCTAAAATCATGGATTTTGGTAAATACCAATACCTTGAAAACAAAAAGCAGAAAGTGGCCAAAGCAAAAGCCCATGTAACAGAGACAAAATCTCTTCAAGTTAAGATAGGTACTGGAGATCATGACTTGGAACTTAAAGCTAAAAAGGCATCCGAATGGCTACGTGAAGGTAATCGTATAAAAATAGACCTTTATCTTACCGGACGATCTAAATACATGGAAATGAAATTCCTTACCGAAAGACTCGATAGAGTACTAAAACTCATATCAGAACCATATAAAGTAGCTGATTCTGTCAAAAAAGGCCCAAAAGGACTTACTATTGTTATAGAAAAAGGCGTATAGGTATAGACAAAAAGCCTTATATACGCTAATATACTTCTCTACATATAAATCGCATGAAAACAAATAAGTCATACCTAAAACGCTTGAAAGTAACCCGCAATGGCAAGATTATTGGCCGTAAAGCAGGTCAAAACCATTTCAATGCGAAAGAAAGTGGTCGCTCACAAATCGGCAAAAGTAGAGGCGTACCTTTTGTCATGAATGCTAAAGCACGAAGTCGTTTTCTAGGAATCTAAACAATACACAAACATGACACGAGTAAAAAAAGGAGTAAATGCACTAAAAACACGTCGAAACATCCTCAAACAAGTAAAAGGATATCGTTTTGGACGAGGAACAAAAGAACGTCAGGCATATGAAGCTATTTCACATGCTGGAGCTTACGCTTTTGCACACCGAAGAGATAAAAAAGGAGACATGCGCCGTCTTTTCAATGTTCGTATAAATGCAGGCCTTGGAGAAACCCTTTCTTATAGTAAATTTATTGGCGCTCTCAAAAAGAAAGGAATTGTTCTTGATCGTAAGATTCTTGCTGATCTCGCTGAAAACAATCCTGAAGTCTTTCAAAAGGTAGTTGCTGAAACAAAATAATCTCTCGCTCACCTAGAGATCCAGAGTATATGTATTACCAAGTTCAGGGCATACAGCCTTGATACCTGCATAGTCACGCATACGTTGTGCAAGAAACATAGCTGCTTTTGGTTCTCCCATAGCGATAAATACCTGTTTAAGGGTACCTGAAGATTCAGATGCAAATTCTACAAGATGATCTGAGTCTTTGTGAGAAGAATAGCCGTTGATCGATTCAATCTCTGCATTTACTTTAATCTCTTCACCCTGGATAATTACCTTTTTTGCTCCCTCCTCTATCTTTCTTCCGAGTGTACCCATAGACTGGTATCCTACAAAAAGTAAAATCGCGTCTTTGTCTGGTAAAAATCTTTTTTCATGAAATACAATTCTTCCACCAGAAGACATACCCGATCCTGCCATAATAATCTTAGGGCCTGAAATATCCTGAATACTTGAAGAATCTTTCATGTGAGCGACCATTTTAAGTTTTGAAAAATCAAAAATATCATCACCACTTTTAATTCTCTCTTGTATGTCCTGTTTAAACTCTCTTGCCCACTGACGATATATATCAGTCACTTTAATCGCAAGAGGAGAATCTATGAAAGTTGGCACTGGATCAATCTGTTTACTTTCAACTAAATCATTGATTTCATACAAAATATCCTGTGTTCTTTCGAGAGAAAATACTGGTATCACTAAAGTTTTTCTTTCAGCAATTACTCTTTGTATAATCGTTTTAAGTTTCAATCGACGCATGTCTTTTGGTTCATGATTTCGATCACCATACACTGATTCCATAACCATATAGTGTGCATCTGTAATAGATTCAGTATCACGCAAGAAAAGAGACGGCGAATTTCCTAAATCTCCAGTAAATACAATCTTTTTCCCATTGCGCACAATCTCTATCATGGCAGAACCGAGGATATGACCCGCATCCTTAAAATAAAGCGTTACGTCTTCTTTGATTTTAAAAAGAGTGTGATATGGAATAGTATTCCACAAAGAGAGAGTCTTCTCTACATCTTTTTTAGTATACATAGGTTCAATACCCTTTGCTTCTGCATCGCGAGTTATAAGACTCAATTGGTCATCAAGCATTACTTTAACAAGATCGAGCGTAGCCGGAGTAGAATATATAACTCCATGAAAACCATCTTTAATCAATTTAGCTACACGACCAATATGATCGGCATGAGCGTGAGTGATAAGTAGAACGTCTACACTACTTGGATCATAAGAGAAATGACTGTGGTTAAAATCATCTGCATGTTGAACACCCTGCAATAATCCACAATCAACCACTATTTTGTATACACCTCCCTTTTCTGTTTTGAGTTCAAGTAAAAAATTTGCTCCAGTTACTGCACCCACTCCACCAAAAAAACTAAGAGTTGATGTCATGTTTTTTAAAATATTTATACGCAGCAATACCACCCAACATATCAGCGATCACATCCATACTTGTATCAAGCCAGTACCCTTCTATGTGTACAGAAGCAAGGCCTGCATACCATTCGAATACCTCCCACGAAACACCTACTATAAATACACCTAGAATTAATGCCGTTCCAGCACCTACACTCTTTTCTAACCAGCTAAAATACGAGCGAAACATAAGATACGAAAGACCAACAGAAAAACCAGCAAGAGCGTGAACAATTTCATCAAACCACCACGAAGTCCAATACAATCGAAGTACAATTGCCACGATATGAAGTACGTAAACAAGACACAATGTACCGATCACTAAAAAAGGAAGCTTTTGTTTCATATATATTTAGTATATCAACAAAATATCCGTCTTAATATGACGGATAGATTGTTAGGATTACTTGTGATCATTACCCTAGAGTTACCTCAAGGTGGGTGCCCGCAAAAGACATTGTTCAGAAATTCTCCGAAGAGAGTCTCATCCAAACGCTTCGATATAAGGCTCCCTAAAATAAAGATTAGTCAGGATAATGACCCAAATAATCCTAAATAAAGTATAGCCTATTCAGAGGCTCCGTCGAGATTGACGTCATAGAGAATTTCTTCTTGAATAAGTCTATAGTCCACAAGCTCTTCAGAACGAAACCATAAGTTTATTTCGTCTCCTGCTTCTTTTACAGAACCAGAAGCATGAACAATATTCCGCACTGATCTTTTATCAACATCAGAAGCTTCATATGAATCAAGCATATAATCGCCACGTATCGTGCCGACATCCGACATGAGTGGTTCAGTACCACCAGTAATCTTACGTACCACAGAAACAGCATGCAGCCCCTCCCATACCATAGCCACAACAGGCCCACTCGTCATATATCGAGCCAATTTCTTCAAAAGAAGATTGGTAACTTCAAGTGGATCTTCTACAGGCGGAACCATACCCTTATCTTTATATCCTTTAATCGTCTTCTCTCCTGTCTTCTGGCGCCACGTTGGATCCAAAGTATAGTGTTTTATAACCATATCAACCGTTGGCAGTAGCATCTTTGTGGCGACAAGTTTCAATCCAGCACGTTCATAACGCCTAATTACCTCTCCTATAAGACTTCTCTGAACAGCATCCGGTTTTATCAAAACTAAAGTTCTTTCACTGTTTTGGTGTTTCATACTATTTCAGAATTTACAGATGCAGAAGTAGGAGTGGGTCGAGCATAACGACGTGCAACATCAGCCTCTACCAGCTCTCGTGGAGCTCCATAGGTAAGATACGAAAGTTCTTTAAGCTTTTCTAAAATAGCAGGATTACCTACTGGTGGAGACATAGTTTGCATACTAAAAGGTTTAACTGGTTGACCGTTTACCAACATTTTTACATAGGCATTGCGATTTTCAATATTCATAAGATCGTTAGTAGTAAAAACTGGTGTAAACTGTTTCTCCAAAAACTCAGCATCTTGAGCGCCAACACGAAATGCCGCGATAGAACCAACGTTACCAAAAACAGCATCGCGAGTTTTTTCATCTAGCTGAGCAATAAACTGATGAGCGAGGTTAAGTGAAAGTCTATATTTTCTAGCCTCTGACAAAATAGTTGCAATAGATGGTGTAGTTACGTTTTGAAACTCATCTATATATAGATAAAAATCTGATAGTGGTGATCCCAAAGAATCAACACGAGATAAAGCCGCCATAAGAATCTTTCCAACCAAAATCAAACCGATAAGATAAGAGTTAATATCGCCCAATTTACCTTTTGCAAGATTAACAAGTAAAATCTTTTTACCATCCATGATTTCCCTGAAGTTAAATGCTGATTTCTCTTGTCCAATAATCGGACGCATAATTTCATTGGAAAGAAAGATATCAAATTTAGAAGTAATATAAGGTACCATATTGGCTAAAGATGCTTCCCCACCAGCTTTCTCAGCTACCTCTTTCCAAAACTGTACGACGATAGGATTCTTACAATTCGCCAATTTCAAATCTCTAAACTTTTTATCAGCCAAAACACGAGACACTTCAAGTAAGGTTGCACCCGTATCAGGATCTTCGATAACCAACATGGTGGCATTTCTAAAATACTGTTCGAACATAGGGCCGCCAGCCACTTTCATATCAAATAACTTTTCAAATATAGAAAGCATTTCGTTGACCACAAAAGTCTTCTGTTCAGGATGACTTCTATCATATTCGAGCATATTGAGGGCCATAGGCCGTGCTGTATGACTCGGATCAAAGTAAATCACATCATCATATCTTTCGGGTGGTACAGCAGCCAAAATATCTTGAACATCAACTCCGTGTGGATCCATAAAACAGACGCCATCGCCGTTTTTAATATCCTGTATGGCCATATTTTTGATTAGCGTAGATTTACCTGTTCCTGTCTGTCCAATAGTATAAAAATGTCTCATACGATCTTCACGAGTCATATGTATGACTGTTTCGATGTCACGATATCGATTTGAACCAAGTATTACGCCTGTCTGAGGCATAGAAAGAGGTGCTGGAGCAGAACCAGCTCGACTGATTTTGAGTTGTGGTGCTGACTCAATATCCTGATGAGCAAAATGCATAACTGTAGCAACTTCTTTCAAAGATAACGGCAAGCGTATATCAAAAGAAAAATTTCTAAAAATAAAATCACGCTCAAGTTTTTTGAGTTTTGTTCCAGATACTCTTTTAAAAGTAAGATTGTTACCCGTTGTATTATCAAATTGATTAAAACCAGATTCAATATCACTCAAAATATGCTCTGCTCGTGATGAATCCGCAGCTGATGTCATAATACGGATATTTGTAAGCACAATCGGAGAAGATATTTTTTGTTTGATAAATTCAACCTGATCTAGTTCAAGTTTGGTAAGTTCAGATTTTTTCCCTTCTTCCTCTTTTTTAATCTGCACAGGAAAAACAAGCTCCTTAAAATCTTTTGCCAAATCACCCAAAAATGTATCTCTTATATCTATAGCAGTCTTAAGTGGTGTACCCTTGCCAATTTGCTTCAGCGCATTGTTATAATACTTTGCATACGTATCACCTACTGGCTTAACAATAAACTGTATCGAAGCTCCTTCACCATGACGAGAAATCTTCGAAAAACTATTTAAAATAATATTTAGCGGATCATAATCAAATTGTTCATATGTTTTGAGTGGAAAAATAGGGTTTCTTGCAGATTTTGCATAAGAACCGGCTGCAACTCCATCTGGATTAAAAATATTGTAATCAGTATCAATCACCTGAAGCTTTGCGTGGGGGTATATAGAAATCAATTGTTTCTCAAAGAGATGCGATTTTGAAGAAGGTACAGCTACATAAAATACAGTTTCATCATTCCCATGAGTGTTGGCAATTTCAAGAGAAAAATAATTATCTCCACTTTTCTTTTCGTTTACTGATAACATACCAGCAAAAAACTGTTCCATGGCAGAAAGTATATTTTTGAGTTCTTTTACCCTTTCGGTTTCACTTTTCTTTGAGCCAGGTAAAAGCACTTCAAATAAAACCATATCGAGACTACGGCGCTCATCACGCTTTACTTTTATATGTTCTTTTGAAGTATGAAAAAAGTGAACCAAAGTACGATGAAATTCATCCTCCAAATGCGGATTATTAAGTTTTTCAAGTACAGATAGAGTATTTCGTAAACCTCGACGAGTAAACATCTCCACAAGATTATTAAGTGCCTCCTCGTTGCTTTGAGATGCAACATGTGACGCTTGTATCTCTACTTCCCCATGAAGCATATTGTGACCTTTGGTGAGTAAACGCTCACTTGGCTCTTTACCATAACGACCAACTTCTTCTACTACAGCTTCTACATGAGAACCGCCACCTTGTCGTAACATTTCTTCTTTTCTTTTGGCGATACGCTCCTGCATGTACGCAATCTCTTCTTGCGGATTAGCAAAGGTACCAACAATACGTTCTCCTTGATTCATTGGGCATATTATACCCTACTTTTATTGAGTTAGTATTTCTACACCGTCTTTAGTTACTACAACAGTATGTTCAAAATGAGCAGAGAGTGAACGATCTCTAGTTCGATATGTATAACCATCTTTTTCAAGAACAACATCTTTACCACCAAGAGTAAGCATAGGTTCTACAGCAAGAACCATACCTTCTTTTAAACGTGGCCCCTCTCCAGCTCTGGCGGTATTTGGTACAAAAGGATCTTCATGAACAGCATAACCGACACCATGACCAGACAAAGCATCGACAATACCAAAACCAAAAGGTTTTACATATTTTTTAATCACTGCACCAATATCTCCCACATATCCTCCTGGCTTTATCGCCAAAATACCCAACCTTAAAGCCTCTCTGGTTGTCTGGAGGAGTGTTTCAGACTCTACAGATATCTTTCCTACAGGTACCGTTACGGCGTGATCGGTAATAAGATTTTTATGAATAAGTCCAAGATCAATACCTACAATATCTCCCTCTTTTAATATTCGTGGTTTTTCATTTGGTATACCATGTACCACTTCTTCGTTGATAGAAACACATAAACTTGCAGGATACGGACGAGCTACACCGTGAGGTGTATAACCTAAAAAAGCCGCTTTATCACCACCTTCACGAATAAGTTCTTCTGCATATGTGTTTAACTCACTAGTAGATACACCAGGAACCACCTTTTTTGCCACTTCTTTTAAGATATAGGCTAAACGAGCCCCACCTTCGCGGAGTATCACTATCTCTTCTGGTTTTTTAATAGAAATCATATCTGTATAAGAGCGCGTATATCCGTGTGTATTTCTGATACTGAACGTTCAGCATCAATCTCGTGAAAATTATATAAAGGATTCTTTTTATAAAAATCGATAGCTGGCTGAACATTGCTTGCAAACCATGCCATACGATTCTGTATATCGTCTTGATTATCATCGGCACGTTGACGTTCGGTTAGTCTACTTCTCGCCCACACTTCACCTACGTTTAGATAAATAACAATAGGACGAGGAATCTTATAAAAATCAAATACCGAATCCATAACAAGAGCTTCGTCGTATTTACGGGGTGAACCATCAAATATAAGATGCTGATTGGCTATAGCCCCAGAAACCAAACGATGTGCCCATAAATATGTTGCCAAAAACTCTGGCATAAGTCCGCCTTCTTCTTGTATCTTTTTAGCAAGATCTGCAGTATGTGAACCCCCTTGGTCTATAAAATCACGGAACTCTGCTCCTGTTTCAACATAAAGCACAGAATTATTTTCATCCTGTTTTTTAAGATGATCAATAAGAAGCTCTGCTTGTGTACCCTTTCCAGAACCTGAGCGACCAATAAATATAAAACTTTGTGGACCTTTCATACCTTCAGTCTATCCTAGCAGACAGATTTTATCTAGTACTCTTGAGCGGTAAGCTGAGCGCCAATCTTTTTAAGAGAATCGAGAATAACGGATACAACAATCATAATAGATGTGCCACCGATAGTTAGTGTGGTGATATTGGTAAATCCTCTAACAACAATAGGTGTAACTGCAATAACACCCAAGAATAAAGCACCTACAAGAGTAATACGAGTGATTACATGAGAAAGGTGTTGCATAGTTGAATCACCAGGACGCACTCCAGGAATAAATGCCCCGTTTTTCTGAAGATTCGTTGCTATTTGCTGTGGATCAAAAGTAACTGCGGTATAAAAATACGTAAATAGGAAAACTAATACAAAGTAAGTTCCTGCATAAGCCCATTGATTTTGTAGGAAAAGATTAACCTTTTCAGAAGCAATTGCCACCCATGGTTGTCCGGTCAAAGCAAGAAGGTTCAAAACTACTTGAGGCAATAACAAAAGAGAGAGACCGAATATGATTGGTATAACTCCAGCCTGTGTAAGGCGCAAAGGAAGATATGTTGATATGCCTCCGTATACTTTGTTACCACGAACTCTTTTAGCGTATGTTACCGGAACAGGACGCTCTGCTTCAGTAACAGTAACCACGCCCCATATAACAATAAGTCCAACCACAGCAAAGACCACGTACGTAGGAATTTGAGCGGTATCAAAAGCAGCAACAGTTTGAAAGATATGAGGTAAAAACGAAGATACGATACCACCAAAGATAATCAAAGACGCTCCGTTACCTACACCAAACTCACTAATAAGATCACCGAGCCATACCAAAAGAAGTGACCCTGCTGTAATAATAATAACGTTAAGAGCTGTTTCAAAAAAACCGAGTGGTGAAATAACATTTTGTCTTTCAAGAAGAGTCAAAAAACTAATACCCTGCAAAAGAGCCAG
>CAYTZA010000008.1:0-13420 GCA_964442365.1 uncultured Candidatus Saccharibacteria bacterium
AGACCTTTAGCACAACGACTATCTTCAAGCACTGCCCATGGATTAACAGTAATTCCCTGAACATTTCTTTTTTCATACAGACTGAGGACAACCGTCTCTTTTAAAAAGACAGACGTTGAAGTAGCTTGTTGCTCTTGAGGTGCCTGAACAGTCTTTGACATGTAGATATATACGAGAACGACTATAATACTAACTACAGCAACCAACGCAAAAACATATATTTTCTTCATAAAACAAGTATATCAGATGCGCGGCCAACCGGACTTGAACCGGCAACCTCTCGCGTGACAGGCGAGTGCTCTAACCAAGTTGAGCTATGGCCGCATATGTTATGACCGTCAAAGTAATGTATCAAAAATTACGTGAATCTGCAATTTGTTAAAAATATAAGCAAGAAGAAAGGGGGGGTCTTCTGACCCCCCCTTTTTTTTACAATCACCTCCGTTTACCCGCCTCGATAGCCTCACTTGGCGAGTAAGCCTTCACGGACTTGCGACACCCACCTTCCGGACAACAACATGAAAGAAAGCCCAATGCCCTCTGTTGATCGGGGGACAAATCCTTACGTCCCTCGTGCTCCGAATGTTCATGTTTCGGTCGTCCGTCCCGATCACAATCTTTGCGCATGATGCGCCTCCCAAAAAAGAAGAAATGAAGAACACGGGGAATCACGGTATCCATACCGTAACTAGCCCCATCCCACCTCCAGATATAAATTGTACTACTCGCTTTGTAAATGTCAACAGTAATCAAGTTTGTGTCGGAGGTGGGGATCGAACCCACGACCCCAGGCTTATGAGTCCTGTGCTCTACCAACTGAGCTACCCCGACAAATTATGGTAGCGGGAGTAGGAATTGCACCTACGACCTTCAGGTTATGAGCCTGACGAGCTACTGCTGCTCTATCCCGCTTACAACAGATAGTAACCCAAAAATCAAGATATCGCAAATTATTTAGATATGAAGCTAAAGAACTTTAAAGTCTCTAAATACTTGTTTGTATAAATCAATTACTCGTCTTGCTTCGCGCGGAGTCAATACAAAAGACTCACCTTGGTGTGCAATAGCATTGCGTATCTTGTGAGCTTCCCACGCCATATCAAGACTCGGCATGTCTGCTTTTTCAATAGCTTTCAATCTGTCCCCAACAGTTTCACCATGATATCCGTTTATATCCAAAATCTCATCTAGAATAATATCAGCTTCAAGAATAGCTAAACGCCAATCACTCGGATTATCAGATTGTGAATATGTAGTTATTTTTTTCCAACGTTTCTGCATAGGATCTTCTTCCGGTATATAACCCGCTGGAATAGCGACTAGAGATTTCTCGTCATTGTCCGTCAAAGCTTTTGTTCTCATGTAAAACTTAACTGCAAGAAATATAAAGAAAGCGGTAAGGCCATAAAGAGCATACTTTATTGCTGTAATCAAAGCACTGATAATAGCCCCCATATATGATGTCTCACCTAAACGACGAAGATTTCTTAAAGAAAAATCAGCAAATAGGCGCCGTATAGGACTTTCATAGGATAGCTCTGTTGAAACATAGTTACTAACACCAAGAAAAATACCTCTAATCAAAAGATAGAGTAGATACAGACCAAATAAAATAAAAATAATTCCTTCGATCGTATATTCAAATTCATGATCTCCTCCACCCCCTTTTTCTTCCTTTTTTTCAGCCATGACGTTTTTGTTCAAATATCTTACCTATATCAAATAGTATATCCTCTCTAAAGTGTCCTGCCATAAATTGTATACCTATCGGAAGCGCAATACCATCACGATCAACTGTACCACTTGGAACTGAAATAGCAGGTATACCAGCAAGATTGGCTGAAACAGTAAAGATATCGGCAAGATACATAGACAGTGGATCCCCTGATTTTTCACCAAATTTCCATGCAGGCGCAGGAGTGGTTGGAGTTACAATAGCATCAACACCCTCAAATGCTTTTATAAAATCCTGTGTAAGTAATTTTTGTACAGCCTGAGCTTTGGCATAATATGCATCGTAATATCCAGAAGACAATACATATGTTCCAAGCATAATTCGTCTTCTAACCTCTTTACCAAAACCAGTACCTCGAGTTTTAAAATAATCAGCGATTACTGCTCCAGCATCAACATGGAGACCATATCGAACACCATCGAAACGTGTAAGGTTAGAAGACGCTTCGGCTGGCATCAAAATATAATACAAAGCCAAAGCATGCTGTAGATATGGAAGAGATATATCTTTAATCGTGTAGCCTGCTTTTTTAAGTATTTCAAGAGATGCGTCAAAATTTTCTCGAACATCTTTATCAATACCTTCAGTAAGAAGGCTGTATGGCACAGCAATAATCTTCATCTTTGTATTTGAAATAGAAACCGGTTCATAAGTTGTAGAATCTCGTCTATCTACACCCCTGATACTCTGAAATACAATCTCTGCATCCCTCACGCTACGAGCTATGGGACCGATCTCATCAAGTGAAGATGCCATAGCAATAAGTCCGTATCGAGAGACTGTACTGTATGTTGGTTTGAGTCCAACCAAACCTGTAAAGCTTGCTGGCTGGCGTATAGACCCTCCTGTATCAGAGCCAAGGGATACAAGTGCCCCACCCATAGCCACAGCAGCTGCACTACCTCCAGACGATCCACCCGGCACCCGTGACTCATCAACAGGATTACAAGTTACTCCATAAGCCGAAGATTCTGTAGATCCACCCATAGCAAATTCATCCATATTTACTCTCCCCAAAAATACCACCCCTTCAGATTTAAGTTTTTCTATAACCGTTGCATCATAAGGAGCTACATAGTTTTCTAGAATTTTTGACCCAGCACTTACTTTTCGGTCTTTTATTAAAATATTATCCTTAATCGCAAAAGGAATACCCGTCAATACTGTAGTTGTACCGTCATCGATTTTTTTCTGAGCAAAATCTGCTTGAGTATCAAGATCAGTAAACACTTCGAGATATGCATTGATATCTTTGTTTTTCTTTTCTATCTCTGTTTTATATGCAGTCACTACATCACGCACTGACAATTCTCGAGCAATATATTTGTCGTGAATATCTTGTATTGACCATGAGTGTATATCTAATCCCATATTTAAAACATATTTTTTACCTTTATAGCACCATCTTCTGAATATGGAGCAGCTTTAACCAAAGCTTCAGTGTATTCACCACCTTCATACTCAGGAACATCTTCGCGTAAAACATTGTGGGCACTGGGTACTAATTTGTCACTAACAGATTGTACTGAAACAGCTTGTATTTTAGCTACATATTCAAGTATAGACTCTATTTCTGTACGAAAAGAATCTGCTTCTGTTTCAGAAATTTGAAGTCTAGATAGTGTCGCCAAGTGATCAATATCTTTCTTTGAAATCATGCATGTATACTAGCATTTTATGGAGTTTTTGGAATACGACCCCCTACTTCAACAAAGAGAGAAAATCCTGTTCGTTTAACACTACTACCCCAAGACTTTCAGCTTTTTCTTTTTTTAAACCTGGATTTTCTCCTGCAACGACATAACTTGTCTGTTTTGACACACTCTCAGATACTATACCCCCCTGCTCACGAATCTTCTTTTTTGCACTGTCACGATCAAGCGAATTCAGTGTTCCAGTTAATACAAATGTTTTTCCCGTTAAAAAACCTTTTGATACTTCACCGAAATAATCATTTGAAACACTAACATTTTTTAAAAGATCTTCTACATAGATTTGATTTTTTTTGTTTTGAAACCATTTGTACAAAGACTCCGCAACAATATCTCCTATACCATCTATTTTTATAAAATCATCTATATTTGCAGTCATAACTTCTTTTATATCTTTGAAATTTTTTGCTATAAGTACAGCAGTTTCTTCTCCAACATGAAATATAGATAAAGCTATAATAAAACGATCAAAAGATACCTTTCGTGCATGCTCTATAGATTTCAAAAGCTTATCTACTGATTTTTCACCAAAACGAGGAATATCTATGATATCCCCTTTTTGTATCATAAATATATCTGGAGCATCATCGATAATATCGTTATCAAGTAATACATCAATAATTTTCGGACCAAGTCCTTCTATATTAAAAGCTTTTTTCGAAGTAAATTGGTATAGTCTTCTTTTTTTCTGCTCAAATGAATCTGGGGAAACACAACGCCACGCAACCTGTCCTGGTATACGCTCTATGCGTCCATCACCACCACAACCATCGATATGTGTTGGAAATTTAAAAGGTTTTTCACTACCAGTGCGCATATCTGTCACAACAGAAACAATATCTGGTATGACATCTCCTGCTTTTTGCAAAATTACTGTATCACCAATACGTACATCGAGACGTTTGATTTCGTCTTCATTGTGAAGTGTTGCTCTCGATACAACAGAACCAGCAACAGAAACCGGACGAAGAATTGCAACTGGAGTAATCACGCCTGTACGACCCACCTGGAAACGAATATCTTCAATCACCGTAGTAACCTGCTCTGCTGGAAATTTAAAAGCAATAGCAAAACGAGGAGCTTTTCCTGTATATCCGAGTATATCTTGATATTGTTTTTCATTGACCTTTACCACTACACCATCAAGCTGATAGGCTTGTTTATCTTTTTTCTTATACCATGTTTTCCAATACGCAATCACTTCGTCGATATCACGACAAAGTGTACGATGTGGATTAACTTTGAATCCCAATCTTTCAAGTAATTCTAATTCTTTAATCTGAGTATCAGGTATTGGTGTGCTAGACATACCTATATCATATATATATGTATCAAGAGGACGTTCTGCTGCCACTTTTGGATCAAGCTGACGAAGAGATCCTGCGGCAATATTGCGAGGATTGGCAAAAACCTGTTCACCAAGTTTTATACGTTCTTTATTGATTTTCTCTAAACCTTGTTTTGTCATCCACACTTCACCTTCGACAATAATATCAACCGCTTCACGTAAACGAAGTGGTACTGATTGTATTGTGCGTACATTGTGTGTTACATCTTCACCAACTTTTCCATCACCACGCGTAGAAGCGACCTTGAGTAAACCCTTTTCATATTCGAGTACAACTTTTAAACCATCGATCTTTAGTTCACATGTATACGTAGGAGATTCTTTACGACCAAGACCGTCTGCAATAAATCTTTTTGTACGAGTATCAAATTCTCGCATGTCTTCTTCTGTAAAAGCATCGTTGAAAGACCATTGTTCGACTTTATGAGGTACTTTTTTAAATTGTGGCAAAGGTTTACCAGCCACTCTCTGTGTTGGAGAATCAGATGTTATAAACTCAGGATATTCTTGTTCAAGCTTAAAAAGCTCGTCCTTGAGAGAATCCAACGCTTCTGGTGACATAGTTTCTTGATCAAGCACATGATATGCATATCTATGCTTTTCTATAGTCACCCGAAGCTTGTCTATGCGTTCTTTTACCTGTTCCCTTTTCATATACAGGGTAGTATACCTTACTGCCAGTCAGTGAGAAGAGTCTGTACTGTATACGACAAATCTTTAAAAGGTCCTGACTGCCAAGTTATTTTTATATTGACCACAACCTGATTATCATCATCAAATTTTTCAAACCATATTTCTCGTATAAATCGACTTTGTATAACTCCACTATCAACATCAATACTATCGCAAGCATCATAACCATATCCTCCAGAAGAAAATGTACTCTGACTTTCCTCTTCAGCAATTTCTTGATTGATTATATTTGGATCAAAACACAAACGAAGTTGTTCTTTACTATCCACAACTTCAAATGTTTTTGTTGATGTATCAATACGACAGTTATTATCTTTTGTAAAACATTCTACAGGTATTCCAGATAACCAATTTCTTCCTTTGGTTATATTTGTATCTCTAAGATTTCGCAAAAACTCTACAGTTTCATTTGAGAGATAGTAAGCAACAATCTCATCACGAGCATATTCTGACGAACGCGCTCCTGTACGTACTGACGTCAAAGCTGCTGTCGCTGCAGTAGACAATATGAATACAGCAATAATAGTTTCCAATAGAGTAAATCCTCTCGAACCTTTCATATCTATATTGTACCCTATTTTATTGTTCTACACGTTGTGAGACGAGAGTCTGCAAAAGGAAACTGCTTCTGTTTTCTGTACGTGTTTGTGCATAACCCTTGATTCGCAACAATACTGCTGGCTGATCTGGTTTTGGCTTGGTGTGTATAATACCAACAGCATCAATATCAGCTCCCGTATTATTTATGTACCCATCACAATTTGGTGCCGCACCTTTATTTTCACACTGAATCAAAGGTGGCTCCACATCCTCAAAAATATCTACACAATCTACATCACATTTTTGCCTAGCCGCATCTACGATTTTTATTTGATCAAATAACAAACTACCTTCAGCTTGATTTATTCCAAAAATAGCATCGATATCTATACCACCAAGTCCAACAGCTTCCGTAGTACCAAGATAAACAAATTCTGGATTTTCTCCATCAAAAACAACCCCCTGCAATTCATCTAAAATATCTTTTGTATCTTGAGTTGGTCTACCATATATTTTAACAGTCTCTAACAATCTTCCTGTTTCATATACCCAGACATCATTGTCGGTAGTACCACTATTTGTTAAATATTTAGGAAAACCAAGGATCAAAGTTCCTTTCCAGCCCATAGAATACACCCCTACATTTGGTTTATAACAAGTTTCACCATCAAGACAATTAACCGCTGGCGGAGGACTTCTTGGATCGTCAGTAAAAGGACCAATAAAAGTTTCCCATGTCCCGATCTTACATAAATCACCCCTATTATAAGGACCAAACCAATTAGCACCTTTATAATCAGGTTCCCCAAGAGAACTATTTGGATCTTGATAACTACTTATACAAGCTGGACCGTAATCTCCCTTATTAGAACTAATAGCCTTGTTAGCAAAATGTATGTCAGGAAAAGGTCCGTACGGACTAGGAGGATCATTTTCTACATCACTCTGTATCAAAGAGAAACTCATATTTTCGATTTTTACTTCATCGGCAATAATCGGAGACGTATTCCCCCCAATCGTTCTCTCAATCGTTTGTGCAGTTTCGTTAAAACTATATGTTATACACGCATCCTCACAGCCTCTATCTGGTTTGAACGTAATTTGTTTACCATCGGTAGAAATATCATATTCAGATCCTGTACGAATAGATCTGGCCATATCTTCAAGAGCTGTATTTAGATTAGTCATAACAGAGTTTAGTGTCTGAGATTTTTGATTACTATCAATCACAGAAATAACTCCTGCTGTTCCTGATATAGCAAGAACACTAAAAACAGCTATAGAAACAAGCGCTTCTATGAGACCAAAACCTTTGTGATTGTGTACGCAATATTTCATAGATATATTATACCTCTCCGCATCCATCAGCTATAGTAATTTGTCCAGAAGCAAGAACAACAATCTGTCTATTTGTGGCCCCACTTGAAAAACAGATCCTTGCTTCAGTATATTTTGTAATCCCAGTACTCATATACGCAGTTGGACGGGGACGTATAAAAGCGATATCGAGCGAACCTTTGCCACACAACAAGTTACCGTCGACACCACGACCACAAAGATCACTTATCTCCAAATCTTTTCCAATCTCATCTGTACGAATTATTGTGTCACCATCCACGTTGTATACCATATAATTTTCTCCATCTGCACTAGTATCAGCAAACAATATAATCCGTCTAGGATTATCAATATCAACATGTACTCCATAAGCACCACGGAAAGAAGTCGCATCGACAGAGTGGACAGCAACGCTATACGTCTGCGCTTGTCGTATAGATAACATAGTATCGTATACAGAGTTAGTAAGAGCTGTATCAGCACCAAATCGATTACTGTTAGCAAAAAGCAATACTGTCATTACAGAAAAAATCGCGAGGACGATAACAAGTTCTATAAGTGTAAATGCTTTGCGAACATTCATGATACAAAAGTAAAGAATGAAGCTATAGACTGCATATCAATACCACACCAAAATACGATAGCGATACCAATAATCAGAAACGGAGCAAAAGGAATCTCTGTTTTTAGACTGACATGTTTTCGACGAAAAGCGATAAGACCAAGACCTACAAGCGCTCCGACCCATACTCCAACAGTAATAGCAGCAAGACCTTGTGATATACCAAGAAACCAACCGATACCGAGAGCAAGTTTTACGTCACCAAATCCCATCCATCGACCACGAGATACAAGCCAGATAAGAAAGAATGGAAGGGCTACCGCCGGTCCAGCCAAGACAGTTAGAACTGAGGGCGTTGAGCTAAAGGATACGATAAGGGCGAGACCTGCAAAAAGAAAAGCTAATAAATCTGGAATAATCTTATGCTTCAAATCGTATACAAAAATCACAATAAGCAAAGACCATTGAAATGTAAGGTACACAAATGTAGCTAATACGTCTTCTGGTGCGACATAATATTGGAATAGTCTTAAAAAGAGACCTACAAAAATAGTCGCAGTGACCAATTCAACAATAATATATTGCCATGATATTTTCGTCTTACAACTACGACAAGAACCCATTTGTGCAAGGAAGCTAAATACTGGTATAAGTTCATACCACTTTAGTGTTTTAGCACATGATGTACACTTTGACCTCCCTATCCACACTGGCATGCCAGTATTTAGACGATATATCACTACGTTTAGAAAGCTTCCTATACAAAGACCGAAAAGAAATACCCAAAATAATATCATAATATTAACGTTTAACTTTATAATTATTTTCTAAATCACTCGTGTTACAGATATTTTGCGAAGTTATTACTATATCTGATCCATCTGCCGTACTGCGAGCACTCTGCGGATTCTCTAGTGTAGCCCCGAGACAATATCCCGTAGCAGGATCACCAACATTTATTTTAGGAGCAGTATAAGAAGGGGTATAAGTATAAACTCGTGGTGGTGTTGGATCTGTTGGTAACACAGACATAAGACCCTCTGTTACAAGAATATCAAGATTTTCAGGATATTTCTTATCATTTAAAGGACTCTTCTCAAAATAGGCTTCAAGTGCCAACTGTATCTGGTGTATATCAGAAATTCTTTTTGCATCTCTAGCTTTTTCTCTTGCCGGACTAAGTTGAGATATAACGATACCAGCTAATATTGCAACAATAGCCAGTACCAATAAAAGTTCTATAAGTGTAAATCCTTTTTTCATATATTTATGGTTGTAGACATGCTACAGGAGTTAATTCTGAATCTGTCACACCAGAAACAATACTGTCTATTTCTACAATTTCACTAAAACCAGACGAATCAGTACAAAATGCTTTATCCATATCTGCTCTAAGAGGTGCGAACATCATCCATGTTCCATCGAAACCATACTGCCCCGCTTTATCTATACAAATTACTCCAGACATATCTCCATATATTTCACGCGCACGATCCAAAGACACAGAAATATCTGACGTACATACTCCGTCATATGTTCCCTTTTGTTCAAAATATGTTCCTATCTTCAAAGCTGCTCCTTCTACAAGAGTACGAATAGCCGTATCATCTGCTTTTCTTCGTGTCTGTCCTACGTATGCAATAACTACAGAAACAAGTAGACCTATGATTGATATTACAACCATAAGTTCGATAAGAGTAAATCCTTTCAAGTTACGCCTCATCTCTATATTCTATCAGTCTTATGGCAAAACAAAAACCGCTTTGAGAGCAAAGCGGTTTTGTGTTTTTTGATTAATTTAAAGAAATATTATGGTGTTGGACATACTGTAGCTGTTCCAGCCACACCACTAACTCCATCCTTAGAAGTTGTATTCTCTCCCGCAAAACCTGTTGAGTCAGCACAATAATATGTACCTGGCTTAGATTTTAATTCACTTTCAAATGCCCAAGCACCATCAACATCGTCACAATTTGCATACGGAGTATTTCCAGCAAAAATTCCATCTACACCAGTAACCATTTTAGAAAGTCCATCTGCTTCATCAGAATCACAAGCCCCATCATAAGAGTTCGCGCCAGTTCCGTCATAATACAACTCTGCTTGGGCGCGGGCATTGTTGATATTTGATTTGATTGCTGCATCTGCACCCTTGTTTCGAGCTGAGTTAAGTGAAGCCAAAACTACCGCAGAAAGAATACCGATGATAGCGATAACCACCAAGAGCTCAATCAATGTAAAACCTTTTTGTAATCTTTTCATTATAATAAACTACTAGTTAATTCTATTAAATATACTGTTATTATATACCCTCACCCAAATACTAGAGATATGCCCTGTGGATAACACTAGAACGATGAAGCGATATTGTAGATAGGAACCAAGATAGAAGCCAGCAATATACCAACACCAAGACCAAGCATAACGATCATGGCTGGCTCAATAAGACTAACCAAAGTATCCACAGCGTTGACCACTTCACGTTGATAAAATCGTGCTAAAGTCTTCAAAATCTTTCCAAGCTCTCCTGTTTCTTCACCAACACGCATCATTTGAATCATGATACCTGGAACTTGAGGATATTTAGAAAATACATCTGATACCGCAGTACCTCCTTTTACTGACTCAACACTATCATCGAGAATTCTCTTGTATATACCTGATCCAACAACGGTAGAAGTAATCTCAAGCGTACGAAGCATGGGTATACCAGCAATAATCATAGTATTCATGTTATCCGCAATACGAGCGAGATATAGTTTACGATAAAGTTCTCCGACATAAGGAATTTCAAGTTTTGCATCATCAAACCAACGCATACCAGCTTCAGTACGTATATATCTAGTAAAGAAAGCCGCACCAATCAAAGCTGCGATAATTAAAAATATTCCGTAATCAACAAGGAACGAACTGATAGCTAAAATAATTTTGGTATATACAGGAATCTCTTGTCCAGAATCAGTCAAAATACTACTTATTTTTGGCACAACGAGAGTAAACATAAGGATCATAACCGCGATAAAAGTCACCACAATAAAAGCTGGATACACAAGAGCATTTCTTGTTTTTGAAGTAACCTCATAAGTACGATCTAGATGTTCAGCGAGATATATCAGTGTCTCACTTAACTTTCCTGATTCTTCTCCGGCGCGCACCATGTTCACATAAAAGTTTGAAAATACTTTAGGATGACGAGCGAGGGCTGTAGATATAGAACTTCCACCTTGTATATCGTCTGAAATAGTTGTTAAAACAGTACGAAGTATTGGGTGGCTATTTTCTGCTGCAAGTAAACGAAATACTCGTAAAGCAGAAACTTGAGAGTCGAACAAAATAGACATTTGTCGAGACAAAATAACAATATCTTTATTTGTTACTCTAGCAAAAAGATTAATTTTTTTACTCAAAAAAGATCCTGCTTGTGCAAGAGGTTTAATCGAAGTAATTACCAATCCTCTTCTCTGTAAAGAATTGATAGCTGAGTCTATATTTGGAGCATCGATAGTTCCTTCTTTTGTTTCCCCGTTTGATTCAAATGTTTTATACGTAAAAATCATACGTTTAGTTTAACATTTTATCGAGAACCTTTGGATTTTGAGAGTGATTGTAAGCATTTTCAATAGATATCTCTCCTTTACGCACAAGCTCTACAAGTGATCGATTGAAATCAATCATACCCTGTTGTGAACTAGTCTCAATAACTGTATTTATCTCATGTGTACGCTTTTCACGGATAAGATTGGCGATAGCGTTGTTATTTATAAGCAATTCGTATGCAGGAACAAGACCTCCTGATATTCGTGGAATAAGACGCTGAGAAAAAATACCAGAAAGACTGCCGGCCAACTGAAGACGGATTTGTGACTGTTGTTCTGGTGGAAAGATATCTACAATACGCTCGATAGTCTGAGCGGCATTGTTGGTATGAAGAGTTGAAAATACAAGGTGACCAGTTTCTGCTGCAGTTACTGCTGTAGAAATAGTTTCTAGTCCTCGCATCTCCCCAACCATAAGAACATTTACGTCCTGACGAAGAGCGTGTACAAGAGCAGTATTGAAATCTACTGTGTCTATGTTGACCTCTCGTTGATCTATAATCGATTTTTTACGATCAAAAAGATACTCGATAGGATCTTCAATTGTAATAATATGCTCCATGCGTTCAGTATTGATAAGATCAACCAAAGAAGCGAGAGTTGTAGACTTTCCTTGTCCTACAGGACCTACCACCAAGAAAAATCCCTGTGATCGACGAGCAAATGTTTCTAATATAGGAGGTAAACCTAATTCCTGAAGAGTTTTAATATGGGTTGGAATAAGACGAAGAGCTATTGCTATACGTCCTTGAGCAATATAGCCGTTACCACGAAAACGAGCGGTAGAACCATTTGAATATGAAAAGTCTATTTCTTTTTCAGCAAAGAAACGCTGTTTATACTCTGGAGAAAGCATGATATCAATAATCCCACGCATCTCTTCTTTGCTTATAACTTTTTGAGACAATAAAGGCACAAGAAAACCAGCAACACGTATAATCGGTTGTCTTCCTTCACTTATATGCAAATCAGAACCACCTTCCTTAACAACTGTAGCAATAAGAGTTTCGAGTAATTGTTTTATATCCATAATTAACTATTGATTAAAAAGCATCTGAAAATATCTTTTTACCAGCCATAATTTCACGGACTCTTGATACAACTTCAGACGGTATACTTGTTGCCTTAATAATATAACCATCAACACCGAGCTTACGTGCCATATCTATCCCAGGAGCATCAGATTCATTTGTGAGCATTATAATTTTAGCACGAGAAGCCAATTTTTCTTCTCTAATCTTTTTAACAAACGTTAAACCATCCATACCAGGCATAACCACATCAACCAAAAACACATCTGGAGTAAATCCAGAACGAATTCTATCAAAAGCGTCTGAAGCATTTTCTGCACTTTCAATTTCAAAACCACTATTACTCAACTTACGAGCGTACATATTGAGTAGAAACTTATCATCATCGATAATAAATATTTTTTTCTTGTCGATATCCATATATAGTATTAGTATATCACGTCTCTTTTTAAATCTTGTCTATTTCACTAAGTGCAAATTTACCATCGAGTACTTTAAGCATAGCGTCTTCTTGCATGGTAAACATACCCTGTTTGCGTGCAACCTCCATAATCTTATCCTCACTAGGATTCTCTAAAATAACAGCCTCAAGCTCTCTATTCATAGTAATCACTTCAAAAACCGCCATACGACCTCGTGTTCCTGTAGGACAATCAGATGCAGGAGCGAGTTCGTATACAGATTCAGGAATTTTAATTTCTTTACGAAACTGCTCCGGAACATCTTTAAAATGATCATCGATACGTGCTTTAACCGCACCCTCTACCATGATTTTTTTACCAGCATGTGGACAAAGTACACTTCCAAGACGTTGAGCAATCGCGAGCACCAGTGTAGGCGCAATAAGGAAAGGATCTACACCCAT
>CAYTZA010000008.1:13520-17867 GCA_964442365.1 uncultured Candidatus Saccharibacteria bacterium
TCTTCAAGAGAGAGTACGTTTTTCTCCTCTTTATTGATTTCACTTAGCATAGAATACAATGTCGTAGTTTTTCCGGATCCTGTAGGACCAGAAACAAGTATAAGTCCGTACGGCTTGTTAATACCCTCTCTAATCGCTACAAGATTACGATCTGTTATACCAAGCTCAGAAAGAGATTTAATACCGCGTTCATGATCCAAAATACGCATCACGACTTTTTCTCCAAAATATGTAGGAAATGTAGACACACGAAAGTCTATTTTTCGTCCTTCAATACGTGCAGAAAAACGTCCATCTTGTGGTTTACGTTTTTCATCAAGTTTCATATTACAAAGCACCTTAATACGTGCAGCAACTGATTGATGAACGTTGATAGGAAGAGTTAGACTTGTATTGAGTACACCGTCCACTCGGAAACGAACACGTATATGATCACGCAATGGTTCGATATGAACATCAGATGCCAAACCTTCTGTAGCATAACGTAAAATCGTTGCTACAATTTTGGTAATAGGAGCATCTTCTTTACTCTCTACTGCTGTCTGAGCACTATTTTCACTAGAAGTATCTTGATTGATTGTAATATCACCTTCGGATCTAAGTTCGGTATCTAAGGTACTAAGTGCTTTAGTAACCTCCCCTGTCAATCCTTTGTACATAGCCAATACTTTGTGAAAATCATCCGTAGATATAAGAAATATTTTAAAAGGAAGATGTACTCGTGCACAAATAAAATTTAAAGCATTGCGTGCTTCAATATTGTCAGGATCTACCATACCAACCTCAAGCACTCCATCTTTTACTGTAAGAGGAACAAACTGATAGTGAACTGCTGAATCTTCTGGAATATATTCCAAAACATCGTAAGAAACATCGTCAGTACGAACTTTTCTCGAAGGAATACCAAGTTGTTTTGCACGCTCTTCTAAAATACCTGAAGTAATATTTTCAGCTTGAGTATCTTCACTCTTTTTTTTCAACAAAATATCTGCCATATATACTTACTTTTTCTAAAGACCACCAGAACGATTAGACCCTGTACTTCTAACGGGAGCGAAGATCGGAGCAAAAGGATTATTTTTTCCTACAGGAATATCTTGAAGTTCGACTGTTCCATCTTTTAATTTCTCATATGCAATATCAGAAAATATAGGGGCTTTAATCTCAGAAGGAAGCTTACTCAACTGATCAATAATATCTTTGCCCGCAATATCTTCGCGAGGTTCAAGAGATATATCAGTTGTTACATCAGAAACAAAATAGTGTGTATACACCACAAAACCTCCGATAAAAAGGACGATAACACCTACAATTATAAGAAGATTACGTGTCATTAGTTTTGTGTTGATTTTAGCCAATAAGTGCGCAACGTTAGATTAAAATCATATGAATTGCCGATATCGGTTGGTATAAAAGACAGGGCCGTTATATCAGCAAGACGTAAATTTGATTCTAGATCTTTTAAGAAAAGTGCGAATTTTTCATAAGGCATCTGTACACCAAAACCAAGAGTAATGGCCCCTGAAGAATTATCAACACGCTTTGTACGATCAGTACTTGTTTGTTTAGAATCACCTACTCGTATATTGCGTATTCCAGTCGAATACTTTTTAGCAATTTCGTCTATTTCAATAATAAGACGAACATTGTCAACGTTGTCTGGAATCATCTTAACTAGACGATCTACGTCTTCATCAGGCAAATCCTGACGCTGAGCGATCAACTTACTTATGAGTTCATTGAATTCTTCTCCTTTTTTAATAGCCGCTTTGTATTGAACTGTATCTGCACTTAATACCTGCACCTCTCCATAAAGAGGGATAATCACAAGATATCCTCCTATAATTGCACTTATGATAAGTATTAGAGGTACAATAAGTTTCATGACTGTGGTGTATTAATAATCTGCGTCTTATAAAGTAGAGCTCCTGGAACGATATCGGCCTTAAACGTAAACATTGGATTACCATTTTGATCAAGACGAATATCAGAAACAAGAGCATTTCTAAAATTATCTTTATCTGCCGATATTTTATCCATCTGAAGAGCTACTGCCGCAAAAGTACGAGCTTGACCGTTCATGGTAAGTGTCGCTGCGCCAGCATCATTTACTTCAAAAGCAAAGTTTGACCAACGCACATCTTGCAATGTATATTCCGAAAGAAGAGTGAGTACACGAGATACCGCGACATGCTTACTGAGTTTTTCTGTAGAAATATCTATTCTTTTTTTGAGAGCTATAAGCTCATAAACAATTGGCTGTTTGGTTTGTTGTTTAAATGATTCCAAACTAGCAAATAACTCAGTATTTTGCTTTTCAAGCACTTTCTTATAAAAGAAAAGACTGCCTCCTGTAAGAATCGCTAAAATAAATACACTAAAAGCAAGTAACGTAAAAAGGCCGACAGGGGTACGTTTTGGAAGTGTTGAATCAACAGCACTTTTTCGAGGAATAAAATTTGTCTGTAATTTTGGATCCATTACTCACTGTAGTATATCACGCTCCAACATAGTCACACGAGATAACAAATACAACCTGTGGAAAAACTACCCCATATCTTGCAAACGGCGCAAAGCAATACCTACTGCAACAGTAAATTCTGGTCCTGTAACGTTAACCATAGACTGCAGGAAAGCAGGCATTTCTACTTTTGAAAAAGGATCTCCGGGTATAACATCAACTTGTAAGCCTTTTCGTGCATCTTCAATAAAACCACGGAGCTTTACTCCCCCACCAACAAGATAGACTTTGTTGAGACTTTTACCATATTTCTTCTGATAGTTTAAAAGTACTCTTTGCGTATCAGTAAAAATATATCCGAGTACAGAAGAAAATACTTCTTGTATAGATGTTTCTTGTCCTGCTCTAGGAGGAATCAAACCACGCTTTAATAATTCTGCTTGTTCTATGCTAATACCAAGAACTGAAGACAGTGACAAAGTAATATCCTGTGAACCCTTGTTTATCGTATGAGAATTTCGAATAATTCCCCTTTCAACTATATATAGTTTAGTTGAGGCCGCACCCATATCCAAAACCATAACAGGCTCTGGATTGTTTTCTAAAAGTGCTCTAATTGTACTGAAAATTTCTATTTCAAAAAAGAGAGCTTCGAGATTAGCGGCTTTTACAATATCTTGATAGCGCTTGATTGTATCGTTATGAATAGCCACCATCAATACATCTATTTTATCTTTCTTTACACCATCCTTTATCGCTGTTTGGTTAAAATCAGGAGCGTCCTTCGAACGAGGGATAACTGACCAATCAAGACTCACTTCTGCTATAGGTACTGGTATGTATTTGCGAGCTTCTATAGGCACAATAGTAGCAAGCTCACGTTGTGATACAGCTGGTATTTCTATAATAGATATAAGGCTCGAGTTAAATGGTATAGCGACACCACAAGTCTTCGATGTTGCTTTACACTCTCGCAATAAATCAGCAAGAGCTTTACCGACATCTTTGGCTTCAAGATTGGTAGCACGACCAATCTCAGTATTAGCATAAGGACCAAGGGCTAGTTCTCCATAGGTTTGAAGCACTGCCTTGCCACCTTGTCGGCGCAACTCAACAACCTTAATAGACGATGAGCCTATATCAATACCCAATACACTTTTTTCACCTGAAGAAAATAAACGAGACATGAATCCCATAGATACAAACATTATAGCAAGAAAATCAATTCTACACACAATAGGCATAAGCGTATTAGATTTTTTCTTCCCAAAACCAGACGACATACTTGTTCTGGAAAAGCTTTCGCACTGGATACTTTTAGAGAAAGCTCCACTCATGCCACCGCTTTTTCAGAAACATCTCTACGCTTTTCTACCCTATCAAGACCCCGATATTAAAAAGGCTATATTTGAAATCAAATATCGAAAAAATATTATATTAGCAGAACTGTTTGCCAAAGTTATACATGCACGTTTAAACCCTCTAAATTCTAATCCTCATCAATATATTTTACTCCCCATACCAGCCAGTAAAAATCGCATGCGAACATATGGTTATAATCAAACACTTCTTGTAGCGCGTTGTTTAGAAAAAATTGACCCTATTCACTTTAAAATATCTACCGCCCTTATATACAACAATCAAAGAAGTGGGCAAAAACATAAAAATCGAACAGAACGATTAGAAAGTAGTGAAACTATTTTTAGTATCAAAAATCAATCAGAAATCTCTGGTAAACACGTTATCGTTCTTGACGATATTATTACCACAGGTGCCACTTGTCTCGATGCCCTACGCGCAGTCCATGGTGCCGGCGCCACTCATGCTTTGGCTATTGCTTTGGTGCATTGAGGATATAAAAGTCCTTGCGGAGAGAGCGAGATTCG
>CAYTZA010000008.1:17967-21378 GCA_964442365.1 uncultured Candidatus Saccharibacteria bacterium
TGCGGAGAGAGCGAGATTCGAACTCGCGGACCCAATTAAGGGTCGGCAGTTTAGTAAACTGCTGATTTAAACCACTCATCCATCTCTCCAACCATGCCATTATATACAGAATTGCAAAAAAGCGAAGTGTAAAGAGATAATCTCTATGCTGGTACCGAAGATTCCGTTTTACGAATTTCTTTATGAATCATATGACCACTGGCATCAATATCATATACAACAATTACTCCAAAAGGCACTTCAATTGAAGACACCTCTTCGTCTGAAATATTCTCAATGTATTTGATAATGGTACGCAAAGAGTTCCCGTGAGCAACGACTAAGACAGTTTTGTCTTCATTGACCCGAGGCAAAATCTTCTCTAAAAAATATGGAATAGTGCGATCAGAAACCATTTTTAAAGACTCTCCGTTTGGAATCGGATACTCCCACCCCCTACGCAACCTCTTAAATTCATCCTCCCCAAGAAGTTTCTCCATGTCCCATTTATTTTTACCAGTATAATCTCCATAATCACGCTCATTTAAAGCTCTAGAGTGCTCTGTAGGCACTTCATAACGCTCACAAATATTTAACATACAAGACAACGTTTCGATTGAACGAACTTGCATTGAAGCAAAAGCATAATCTATATGCAAATCTTTTATAAGAAGGCCCATATCTTCAGATTTTTCAAAACCATATTTAGTTAAATGCCTATCTCGACTACCAGTCCACTTACCAAGTTTATTCCATTCTGATTCATGATGCCGCGTTAATATAAGTTTTCTCATGGAGTTATATATTAACAAGATTTTTAGGCACACGACCCTCTAAGAAATCGATAACATTGTTTGCTACAATTTCAGCCATTTGATCTCTTGCAGATTCACTTGCCGAAGCAATATGAGGTGTAAGAATGACATTTTTTAATTTCATCAATCCAGATGATAATTTTGGTTCAAATTCAAACACATCGAGTCCAGCACCACGAATTACACCCTCTTTCAAAATTTTCTCTAAAGCCAATTCATCAATAATTGGACCACGAGAAGTATTTACTATAAAACTAGATCGTTTCATAAATCTCAACCGTGTTTCATTTATAAGATGTTTTGTAGAATCAAGAAGTGGAACATGGAGACTAACAAAGTCAGCTTTCGGCAAAAGATCATCGATCGATTTGTAGTAAACAGCTCCATATTCTTCTTCAAGTTTCTGACTTTTGACTACATCTGTATATATAATCTGAAGACCTAACCCTTTTAAATAGTGTGCGACTCTTTCACCAATATGACCAGCCCCAACAAGTCCAACTGTTTTACCTAAAAAATCTGTTCCTATAAAATTCATTGGTGACCACCCCTTGTATTTACCTCTACGAACAAAATCATCGGCCTCAACTATTCTCGTAGCCAAAGCAAGCATAAGAGCAACAGTATGTTCTGCCACAGCCTCAGAAGAAAGTTCGGCGGGAGCATTTGTAATAAATACTCCACGATTTTTAGCCTCTACAATATCAATATTGTCATAACCAGTAGCATAATTAGCAAACATTTTTACAGAAGGAGCTGCAGAAAAAATCGAAGCATCAATACGATCCGTCAAAAGAGTGACAACAACATCATAATTTTTAGCTCTCAAAAGCTTAACGATTTTCTTTTGAGATGGAATTTTGTCTTTATAATTTACATCAACTTCATACCCTTTCTCTTTGAGTATACGGATTGCTTTATCGGGAATCTGTCTTGTTATCAATATATTTTTAGCCATACATACATATTAACAATTATTGACATAAGTAGATAATCATATAAACTCCACTCACACGAAAGTAAAATCGGCGAAGCAGAAATGCCTCACCGATTTTTTATTACCTTCTAAACCCAACAAATCACTTTATCTCTTTCAATGCTTTATCTAATCCGTAGATAATATCCTTCGGATCTTCAAACCCAACCGACAGCCTAAAGAAACCATCACCAATTCCAAGTGATTCACGAATGTCTTTAGGTATACTTTTATGACTCATGAGTGGTGGATAAGCGATGATTGTTTCAGGACTAGCCAAACTCTCGCCATACACGACAGGACCATGCACCCTCAAAGAATCCACAAAACTTTTTAGTTTAGGAATATACTTATTTTTTATAACAAAAGATACAACTGCACCATGCCCTCCTTTACTCTGCTTATTTGCAAGAGCGTGTCTTGGATGAGACGGAAGTCCTGGATACAAAACCTTCTCTATTTGATTATTCTTCTCTAAAAACTTTGCTACCTCAAGTGCAGTTTCACTTACACGCTTCCAACGTAATTCAAGTGTCTTAACTTCCTGCAAGACTCGATAGCACTCATCTGGAGAAAGAATTGCTCCAACTGTACGATGCAAAAATGAAAGCTGTTCATGAAGCTTTTCGTTTTTTGTAATAATCGCCCCGCCGATAATATCATTGTGTCCTGCAATATATTTACTTAAACTATGAATAATAGTTTCTGCACCAAATTCAAATGCTTGGAGTGCACATGGCGGTGAAAATGTCGCATCGACAACAAACGGTACACCCGTATCTTTCGAGATTTTTGCAATCAAAGACAAATCGATAATATGCAATGACGGATTTGTAGGGGTCTCCACAAAGAGATACTTAGTAGTAGGCTTAATATTTTCTCTAATAACCTTTTCACTAGAAAAATCCACATAATCAGAAGTAACACCAAATCTTGATAAGACTTGGTCAAGTAATCTAAAAGTTCCTCCATATACTTCATGGCAACAAAGAATATGATCCCTCGGCGACAATGTAAAGAAAAAAGAAGCTACAGCGGCAACACCTGAAGCATATACTGTCGCACACCCACCACCCTCAAGGCTCACTAATTTTTCTTCCAATTTTTGTCTGGTCGGATTTTTTCCTCTTGAATACTGGAACTCACTTTCAACCCCAAACTCTTTCTGAGCAAATGTTTTTGATCGAACAAGTATCGGAGCTATCGCTCCTGTTTGCTTATCTGGCTCTTCTCCACTATGTATTAATTTTGTCGAAAAACCCCACTTTCTTTTATTTTCTTTTTTCATAATCATCTTTTGTTCTTATTTTTTTAATAAAAACAAAAAGCTCTTCCACATAGAAGAGATTTTGATCAAGTTGATACATTATCTTTCCCTTGCGGGCTAGATTGAGCACTTACTTCTTTCGAAGAGTTGCTGGCGGTTCATAGAGCTAGTTCTCTCCCCGCACTCTGGATAACTATTTTGTTGTGTTTAAATTTTAACAGAGTTCTAATAAAAAGAAAAGTGGCGGAGACGGAGGGATTCGAACCCTCGGTGCCTTTTAAAGGGCACACATCTTTAGCAAAGATGCACGTTAGACCACTCTGACACGTCTCCATATGCCAGAGCTTATCATATTTCACTGATACTTCTAGTCT
>CAYTZA010000009.1:0-3361 GCA_964442365.1 uncultured Candidatus Saccharibacteria bacterium
ATAATTGTTGCAAACCTTGCCGTTGAACAATTAAGACTTTTCTTTAGTACAAGAGAAATATATAAAACTGTATTTGCTCCACTAAAAATACTAGGTACTCAATCACAATTTTCTTGGGGTGTTATGGGTATCAAACCTGAAACAGCAGAAAAAATTGAATACCATCTAATCACAAACACTTCCCCTTTCTATCCGGGACCAAACTATGAACATCTTCTTGATTTTAAAACCAAGGAACACGGCGCCGAACGTTTTGCACGTCTTACTGATCAACGTGATCGATATTATTCCTATCTTTACGCTTCGCTTTATATAAAAGAGATACTAACTCAATGGTCAAAGGCTGGTTTTGATATTTCACATAAACCAGAGATTATAGCGACTCTTTATAATATTGGTTTTGAACGCTCTTTACCAAAAAATAATCCTTTGATGGGAGGTGCACAAATAGATATCGGTACAGAAACGTATAGTTTTGGTAGTCTTGCTGCTGATTTTTACAATTCATCTGAACTTATAGATATCTTCCCAAAGAAGTAGCGACGGTTTTTAATACACCTAATCGTGAGTAGAAATAAAGAAAAACAAAAAAACCGCTTTATGAGCGGAATTTTGTTATCTAATTTTAAATTGAGATTTATTTTCTAGCTTCAACAATAGTTTTTTCTACGTTTGGAGGCACAATTTCATAATGACTAAATTCCATATTGGCACTTCCACGACCTTCAGTCATAGAACGAAGTTGTGTTGTGAAACCGAACATTTCAGAGAGTGGTACTTTTGCTTTAACTACTCGAAGCATACCTCTATCTTCCATACCCTCAATCTGTGCACGTTTTGAAGAAAGAGATCCTGTTACATCACCCATGAATTTTTCTGGCATAACTACTTCGATTTTCATAATCGGCTCAAGAATAACCGGCTTTGCACGTTTAGCACCATCCTGAAAGGCTTGTGATGCAGCAATCTTATAAGCAATTTCTGAAGAGTCTACATCGTGATATGAACCGAAAGTAAGTTCACAAGAAATATTTACCATTTTAAAACCTGCAACAATACCGCGATCCATAGCTTCGTGTACACCTTTTTCAACAGCAGGTATAAACTCTTGAGGAATAACACCTCCTTTAATAGAATCGATAAATTCAAATTCCTCGTATCGTGATACGTTTTTAGGAATCTTGGCACCTTCTTCAAGTTTCTCCATAGGCTTCAGTGTGATACGAACATGACCATACTGACCCTTACCTCCTGACTGTTTAACATACTTATGTTCTGCTTCAGCAGTACCAGTAATAGTCTCTCGATAGGCTACCTGTGGTTCGCCAACATTTGCTTCAACACCAAACTCTCTTTTCATACGATCAACCATAATTTCAAGATGCAATTCACCCATACCAGAAATAATTGTTTCTTCTGTTTCTGTATTTGAACTTACTTTAAATGTAGGATCTTCATCGGCAAGCTTCTTCATGGCCATACCCATTTTCTCTTGGTCAGCTTTTGTTTTTGGTTCAATACGAAGAGAAACCACTGGTTCTACGAACTTGATTGGATCCAAAATAATTGGACTGTTTTCATCACAAAGTGTATGAGAAGTTTTTGCACTCTTCAATCCCACGGCGGCCGCAATTTCTCCAGCAAAAACTTTTTTTACTTCTTCACGTTTGTCAGCTTGAAGTCGTACAATACGACCAAGACGTTCTTTTTCTCCTGTCGTAGCGTTGTATATATATGTTCCAGCTTCAATTGTTCCTGAATATACACGGAAGAATGTGAGCTGACCCACGAAAGGATCGTTCTGAAGTTTGAAAGCCAGAGCAGAAAAAGGTTCTGTATCAGACGCTTTACGGTTCATCTCTTCTCCAGTTTTTGGATCAAGACCGTGTACTGGAGGAATATCAAGTGGAGATGGAAGATAGTCAACCACACCATCAAGCACCAACTGTACCCCTTTGTTTTTCAAAGCTGAACCAGTAAATACAGGAATAAGCTTCACTTCAATAGTTGCTTTTCTCAATAGTTTCTTAAGCTCTTCAAGAGATGGCTCTTTACCTTCAAGATACGCTGCCATATATGCATCATCTTGTTCAACAATCTTTTCAACAAGCATAGCACGATACTTTTTTGCATCTTCGAGATATTCAGCAGGTATTTCTTCTTCTCTAATCTTCATACCCATTTCTCCTTCAAAATAAAAAGCTTTCATTTTTAGGAGATCAATAACACCTTCAAATTGATCTTCTGAACCTATAGGAATCTGTACACGTACGGCATTTTTGTTAAGACGATCAAGAATAGATTGAAATGAACGTTCAAAAGATGCTCCTGTTCTATCTAGTTTGTTTATAAAACAAATACGAGGCACTTTTCCATCGTCAGCATATCGCCAGTTTGTTTCTGATTGTGGTTCTACTCCGGCTACACCGTCAAACACCACAACGGCACCGTCGAGAACTCGAAGAGATCGTTTTACTTCAGCAGTAAAGTCAATATGTCCTGGAGTGTCAATAACGTTGAAGCGCTGTTTTATACTTGTATCACTACCCATATATGTAGGGTTCCAAAAACAGGTAATAGCAGCGGCCGTAATCGTAATACCTCGCTCTCTCTCTTGTTCCATCCAGTCAGTAACTGTTTCTCCTTCGTGCACCTCACCAATCTTATGAGTCATACCAGTATAAAACAAAATACGCTCTGATGTAGTAGTTTTTCCAGCATCAATATGCGCAATAATTCCGAAGTTACGTACTCGTTCTAGTGGATAGTCGCGATTCATAAAAAAAATTAGTGAATAATTAAAACAAGAGGTTTTCTCTTTGTAGAAAGAAGAATATACGAAAAGTCTCGGAAAATCAAGGTGTTAAGCTTTATATACATCATGATCACCAATCGCCAGCAACACCACTTCTCTTTTTGATTCATATTGAAAGACGATACGGATCTTATAATTAACAGAGAAACTGAAACAATGCTTCAAACGTCCGTGAAGTTTGTGCACCTTAAGTAATTTATGATTCTTTATATCTTTAAAAACCTCGAGCTTTTCCAAAATCTCTTCTTGTAAAGCAGACTCTAAAAGCTTAAAAGTTCTTACAAAAGAGGGTTTATATCCGATCTCGATCATACCTATATCTTCTTAGCTATATGCCGGATATCACCTTTAAGTGTTGGCTCCTGTTGTGCTTTTAGTACAGCAAAAACCGCATCTTCTTCTTTCATACGCTGAAGTGCTTTACGAACGACGTCCGCCTTATTTGAAGCTTCTCCACTACTAACCATCTTTTCTATAAAAGATTCGAGTTCTGCAGACAATGGTACTGATAATGTAGACATATATGTATGATAATTTAATATGATA
>CAYTZA010000009.1:3461-12098 GCA_964442365.1 uncultured Candidatus Saccharibacteria bacterium
CGCTGAGGCTCATGAGCCCCATCGAAGCCGTTGCGAGCTCAGGAATAATCTGCTCCCCGCGCACCGATGCATTGGCATCCAACTGGAGAAGGATGTTTGGCTCCCTTCCGTTAATCGGCCCCAACATAAGGGGGTCACCAGAGACGCCAGACACAGCACTCGGGTTGATCTCACCAAACGGAGACACCAGTGAGGTGTTGTAAGAAAACTGAAATCCAGAGGGTGCTGTAATGAAGAAGTCAGTATCCACAAAGGTCGTAGTAACCTTCATAACACCACCACCCACGAAAGCGTAAGTGTCGATCGTCGGGTAGTCGTTAGCGCCAAATAGATCGAGTGGGGTTGTAGTCTCACCAATCTGAACGAAGGCGCCTGACGCCGAGTCGATAGTGCCCTGATAAATCAGAGTACCATCCTGGAAACCAGTTCCAGATAAGTCTGAAGCTGTCAGACTTGAGTGGTAATACAGTTTGAAAGTTTTGACCGTGGCCAGGGGATCAAGACTGTACGTAACCGACGAACCAAAAACTTGGGCGACGATGTCGGTTTCAATGATACTGGTGATCTGGAAAGAGCCGTTGAGACCTGGGGTGAGAACCACCGAACTTGATGGGTCGAGGATCTGTCCCAGACGCGCCCAGGAAGTGAACTTACCGGGGACATTGAGCGCCTGACCACCCACCGGACCAATCCCCTCGAAATACCCGTTCGCAGGGAGTAAATCCAGCGTCGACGCGATCTTAGGGGTGTTACCCAAAGCCGCACCATCGACATCAAAAAGGAGATTAGCCTGAACGGGGGTAACGTTGGCGAGGCTCGCGAGCATCGCCAACACGATAGTGGACAGGATACGCGTCATAGCGATCCTCCTTGAAAAGGTCCTGGGATTCTGCAACAAGCAAAGTCCCAAAAAACCGTTTTAAAAGAACAAAACTCTGGTTTTACCAGAGTCGTGTATCTTAATATAAATACATGCTTAAGTCAATAGAATCAAATTACCAAGCAAAGTGAGCAAAAGCTTTGTTTGATTCTGCCATTTTGTGAGTGTTTTCACGCTTTTTGACAGCTTCACCTTCGTTCTTAGAAGCAGCGAGGAGTTCATCAGCCAATTTCTCATGCATAGGCTTACCTTTTTTAGAATATGCAGCATCTATAATCCAACGCATAGCAAGAGACTGTTTGCGAGCAGGGGCTACTTCACGAGGAACCTGATAGTTTGCTCCACCAACTCGACGTGAACGCACTTCCATAGCAGGACCGACATTGCGCATAGCTTCGTCGAAGACAACCATAGGATCTTCAACCTTTCCCTTCTCTTTTATAATATCAAAAGCAGAATATACAATTTTCTGAGCAATAGATTTCTTACCACGTTCCATAATACAGTTTACAAACTTAGAAATCTTCGCGGAATTGTATACCGGATCTGGTTTAGGAATATTACGATTGTTTACTTTTCGTCGCATAAATATAAAACTGGATTATTTTGATTCAACTTTAGGCTTCTTAGTACCATACATACTACGAACTTTACGACGTTTCTCAACACCCTGAGCATCTAGAACGCCACGAACGATAGTATAACGAATACCGACATCTTTTACTTTACCACCACGAAGCATAACCACTGAGTGTTCTTGGAGGTTATGACCTTCTCCAGGAATATATGCTGTTACTTCAAGGCCGTTAGTAAGACGAACACGAGCAATTTTACGAACAGCTGAGTTAGGTTTTTTAGGAGTCTTTGTAGTTACCTTTGTACATACACCTCTTTTAAATGGAGCTGGATACAATACAGGACGATTTTTGAGAACATTGAAACCACGAGTGAGAGCGACGGCTTTCACTTTTCTCTTAATCTTAACTCTTTGTCGTCTGACGAGCTGATTTACTGTTGCCATGTAGGAAAGTACTTTAATATGATAACGTCAAAAAAGCAAGCCCCTATAGCTTATATACCCACATGAGGCAATAAAAACGAGGCGATGTATCCGATAATCATAGCTAAATAATTTGAGAAAAACAAAATAAAAACAATAAATATAAAGAGAGAATATCGTATAAATCCTTCTTTTATATGATCATATTGCGCTGGCAAAAAGAAAAACAATACTTTAGAACCATCGAGGGGATATATAGGAATAAGATTAAACACCATAAGGGCAATATTGATAAAGACAATAGAAATAAGAAGAACTAAAGTAGGAGCATTGAGAATATCAGCAAACAAATTAACAGATAAAGCAGCTATCAAAGCAATACAAAGATTAGCAATAGGCCCAGCTAGAGCGATAATTGCTGATCCACTACGAGGATTTTTCAGATTATAAGGATTATACGGTACCGGCTTAGCCCAACCAAATAAAAACCCACCCGACATAACAGTAATAAGAGGAACGATAACAGAACCCAAAATATCCAGGTGTTTTAAAGGATTCAATGTAAGTCGTTTTGCATATTTTGCTGTAGGATCACCCAGAAAAAGAGCGGCGTATCCATGAGCAACTTCATGCACAACCACTGACATAATCAATACAATAACCGAATAAACAATTGTGATACCTTGCATATGAGCAATCTCCATGTTAGCATCATTCTCTATATGGCAAAAGTCTGCCCAGTTACAAAAAGAGGTTCAATCATGGGAGGTGGGTATTCAAACCGCACCCGTGCTACTCAGTACAATCCTACAGGAAAAGTACGCCGCTATGTTAACCTACAAAAAAAGCGTGTATATGTGCCTGAACTCAAAAAATCAATTAGTCTTACTCTTTCAACAAAAGCTATCAAGACTATAAACAAGCACGGCGCTTTCGCTGTTCTCAAAAAAGCTGGGATTATTTAAACCAAACTTTCTCTCCGTCGCTTTCCATTGTAATAGTACCGTGATCATATGTACCGAGAACCGGTATTTTTTCTTGTGCAAATAAATCAAGCGTTTCTTTGTGAGGATGTTTATACGAATTATTTTTACCAGCAGAGATAACTGCATACTGTGGTCGAACTGCTTTAATAAATATTTCTGAAGCAGAAGTACGAGATCCATGATGACCTGCTTTGAGTACACTACTCTCCAATAAATCCCCATCCAACCATGTTATGTATTCAAGAGCATTGTTCGGCGCATCACCGGTGAGCATGACTGAAGTATTTCCATATACCAACTTTGCAATAATTGAACCAGTATTACTATCAAGACCGTCAACGCCTCGATCAGGAAATAAAATATAAACCAGAGCTCCACCACCAAGATCTATAATCTGTCCACGTTTCGCAATAATATTCTGAACTCCCTCTTTGTCGATAGAAATACCAACGGCACGATTGATTTCTGTATCGTTCAAAGTATCAGGGCGTATTACTTTTTGTACGTCATACCTACGAAGCACTGGAATAAAACCCGCAATATGATCTTTATCAGGATTGGTAATCATAATCACATCAATCGAACGATCATACCAAGGCAATACTTTGCCAAGCTCACGAATAACAGTGTTATCCGGACCACTGTCTATAAGCATTTGTCCATGCGTAGGTGATTCTATAAAAATAGCATCTCCTTGTCCGACATTTAAAAAGACCACTCGCAAAATCCCCTGATCACTTTCCCTCCATACCACATACACAAGAGACATACACATAGTGCATAAAATAAACAGAGTGATACTATAGGCACGAGTCTTGTAAGATACCATGCGTATATAAAAACATATTAGTGATAAAATTTACATACATTATGAAATCATTTACCCCCATAACCTTCAATATCCCGACCCTTGCCGGCATATCAACAAAGGCAATCGAAGAACATCTTAAGCTCTATGCTGGATATGTTAAGCATTCAAATATTATTCTAGAAAAGATACAAGAATACTCTGTCGACACAGAAAAACACGCTTATGCTCTAGGAGAACTTCAAAGACGTTTTGCTTTCGAATTTGATGGCATGCGCAATCATGAATACTATTTTAAATCTTTAGAAGGTGGAGCACAGACACTCGCAGAAACTTCCCCATTTAAAAAAGCTATCGTCGAAGAATGGGGTTCTTTTGATGCATGGATCAATCGATTCAAGGCAATCGCCCTCACTCGTGGTATCGGTTGGGCAATTCTTTACTATGATCCCGCAACAAATCGTCTCGTGCATACATGGTCAGACGAACAACATCTCGGACACCTTACCGGTCTTCAATGGATTCTTGGAATAGACATGTGGGAACACGCCTATCTTTTTGATTACATACCAGCAGACAAGAAAAAATATGTCGAAGCTTTTTTTGAAAACCTCAACTGGAATGTTATCGAAAAAAATTTCTCTTCTGCTACACACCTAGAGTAAAGAGTCGAATTTTAGTTTCACACTAGAAGACGGGCTTTGTGTCCGTCTTTTTTGTTAAATAACTAAGTACCACTATAATCACGCCATATACAATAACGAGGGAGTAAATAGAAATGTTAATTTCATAAAGTGCAAACTCAAAAGAAGAAAGATATTGAACCACAAAAATTATATACGCCACAGTAACATGAGCAATCAAAGCACAAGCAGTTAATATAGGCCAGACAAATTGCGACACAACTGATAGTGTGCCGAATAACATAGCAATCGGTACCATCGGCAATACCAATAAGTTAGACATAAGAACAATCGTAGACAAAGATCCTGCATAGTAAACAATAAGAGGTGTGATCAAGATCTGAGCAGAAATAGTTGTAAGTAGTGTTTCTCGTACTATTTTGAAAGGTATTTTTTTAAGAATACTCTTTTCTAAAAGAGGCATGACCACAATCATACTCAAAGTGGCCGTGAAACTAAGTTGAAAAGAAACGTCAAAAAGTAGGACCAGAGGATTTATCGTTATCATCAAAATAGAGACCAAACAAAGAGCACGTAAAGGATATGACTTTCTGTGAAACAGCTCAGCAATCAAAGATAGCAAGGCCATACAAGACGCTCTCAAAATAGTAGATGTCATACCAGTCATCAAAGCAAAGGCCCAAATAAAAACAAAACCTGCTGTGAAACGCTGTATTCTTTTGAATCGACTGAGCAATACAAAAACAACTTCGATAATAATCGATACATTGGTTCCAGACAACGCTACAATATGCGAAAGACTTGTTCTACGAAATTGCTCTTTGAGTTCTTTACTAATTGCATCAGAACCTTCGATGGTTAAACCAGCAATCAGCTCTCCTTGTGGTGAAGAAAATATTGTATAGAGACTTTCAACAAACCAGTACTTTATCTCATACAAGAAAGACAAGATTCTAGACCCCTGATCATGTTCCAAAACAGAAAATTCCGTAGGTGATATTTCATAGAAAATACCTTTCCTCCATAAAGATTCTCTTTCTACTTTTTTCAATATTCCACTACATGAAACATAGTCCCCATACAAAACTGATCTATAGGCACTAGTAGTAAGTAAGATACGAATACCATCATGTGAAACAGGTAGAGAAACACGACTACCAGAATATTGGGGTATATCGACGACAATACCATCACACGATATCTCTTTACCCAATACACCATCAAGACGACGTTCAATCTCAAAGACTCTAAAAACAGCAACTCTCAAACAGCCCACACATAGTGCAGTGCAGAGCACAATTACATACAGATTTTTACGCTGTGCGCGAATCTGTACGATGAGCACGATACCAGCACCAATCACTAGAATAGGAACTATATGATTGGCATAATATCCAAAAATAATTCCACACACCAATGCCAGTGCGACAACATAAGGCACATATCGTCTCACGCAACCATCATAAAACAATGGTGATAAAGAAACGTATAAGTACTTATAAAATTTTGATAAAATTTATCGAGAAAACTCAGCTATAATATTTTTTTCATCTTCTGTCGAGAGTGACTTTTTAAAACGAGTCCCTGAAACACCTTTTACTCTTTTTTCACAGTCTTTCCAAATTTTATCTACATAAATTTTTCCACCAACTTTACTTACATAAGAATACGCCACACCTTTATTAGATTTCTTTTTGTTTGAAATAGTATGGGATGATCGTGTAATAGAAAGATCTCTGCCATAAGAATCCTGTTTATCTTTAAAAAGTTTTATTTTTTCTTTATCTGCATAAGCAGTAGCAATTTCATCTGCCCGTTCATTGCCTGGTATGCCGGCATGTCCTGAAATACGTACCCAATCAATTTCAAAATCCCCTACAAGATCACCGAGTATTTTCCACAAGTCTTCATTCTTAACTGCTTCTTTTGTTTTAGTTTGCCAATTATTCTTAATCCACCCAGAAAGCCATTTTGTTATTCCATTGATAACATAAGCTGAATCAGTGTGTATCGTCACTGAAGACTCTTTATCTCCATGAGCAATTACATATTGAAGAGCTTCGATAACCCCCACCAACTCCATTCGATTGTTAGTTGTATGTTCTTCGTGACCACCTTTCTCTTCTACGATATGTCCATCGGAAATAATATAGGCCCAACCACCAGGACCTGGGTTTCCTCTTGATGCTCCATCTGTAAAAACAGTAAACTTTTTCATATATTATCTAGAATAGCATATCACCCTCCAAGACTTCCCAAAATCTATGTATTTGCTAGACTCCTGTTTGGAATTGATTGACAAAAAAACACACAAGGAGGTTGCCGTGGACCATGATAACATCCAGCCCGTCGACGAAACAGAAGACGACTCTCGAGGACACTTCAGTCCAGAATCCATGATCATTACCGCAATCGTATGTATCACAGTCCTTTGTATCGCACTCATAATCACAACTGGTCTAGCTCTGTGGTTTTGCTTACCACAAAACCCACAGTAAAGAACACTACAACTCCCACACGTCTCTGGGGGTTGTTTTTTTATAATATGTATGATATTGTATATAAGTAACTTCGCTTCACGGCGGAGCCATTTTTTTAAATAAATATATATGTTTGATCTAAAAACTATTAATTCAGTACTTGGTGAACTTGAAGAAGTACGTGGAGTATCAAAAGCAAAAGTAATCGAAGCTATAGAAGCAGCTCTTGCTACAGCGTATCGAAAAGAATACGGAAAGCGCGGACAAATTGTACGTGCGCATTTTGATTTGAATACTGGAGGTGCAGAATTTTCTCAAGTCAAAGTTATTGTTGACCCTGCGCATGTTGTATATGACCCTCTCGATCTTCCTGAAGCACCAGTAGGTACAGAATTACCACCAGAAGAACAAAAAATTCTTTGGAATCCTGAACAACATATTCTCGTTGCAGATGCACAAAAAATAAAAAAAGGTGCAGTAATCGGTGAAGAAATGATTTTCCCTCTTGAACAAAAGGCCGACTATGGCCGTATTGCTGCACAAACAGCAAAACAAGTGATCATACAAAAAATCCGTGAAGCAGAAAAAGTTTCTGTATATGCAGAGTTTGGTAAAAAAGAAGGAGAAATAGTTCATGGTTCAGTACAGCGTATTGAACGTGGCAATCTATATCTCGACATGGGACGTGCTTCTGGAATTCTTCCCTATGAGGAACAAATTCCTGGTGAACGCTACCGCCAAGGAGAGAAGGTTCGCGCATATCTCTATCGCGTAGAAGACAGTCCTCGTGGCATATTTCTCAGACTTTCCCGTGCACATCCAAAGTTTATTGAAAAGCTTTTTGCTAACGAATCACCCGAAATTGCAAGCGGTGCTGTTGTTGTAAAAGGTGTTGCTCGTGAAGCAGGATCTCGTAGCAAAATCGCAGTACACTCAACTGATAGCCATATTGACCCTGTAGGAGCTATGGTTGGACAACGTGGAGTACGTGTATCTACTGTGATGAGCGAACTGGGTGGTGAAAAAATTGATATTATAGAATGGTCAGAAGATCCAAAAAAGTACATTGAAGACGCCCTCTCTCCTGCAAAAGTACAAAGTGTAGAAATTTTCCCAGAAGAACAACGTTCAGTTGTTGAGGTTGGTGAAGATCAGCAATCACTCGCTATTGGCAAAGGGGGACAAAATGTACGCCTTGCGGCCAAACTAACTGGATGGAAAATTGATATAAAAGGATCTGCAAAGACAGAAGAGTCCACTCCCGCTATACAAGAAGAAACAAAAGAGTAATAATACACAATATATGAGTACTAACTTATGGCACGATATACCACGAGGTAAAAATACTCCCGAAGAATTCAATGTCATCGTAGAAATACCAAAACTCTCTTACAATAAATACGAAATAGACAAAGAAACTGGTCTTATTGCTCTTGATCGAGCAAATTACTCATCAGCACCATATCCATTTGATTATGGTTTTGTACCACAAACACTATGGGAAGACGGCGACCCACTTGATGTACTTCTTCTTACAACATTCCCACTTTTCCCAGGAGTACTAGTCAAAGCTCGTCCCGTAGCCATCATGGAAATGATAGACAGTGGTGATTCTGACTACAAAGTAATTGCCGTACCAATAGAAGACAAACGCTTTGACGATATCAAAGATCTTGGAGATCTCAATAAACACATGATAAAAGAGTTTGTACACTTCTTCGAAACATACAAAGCCCTCAATGGCAAAGATGCTGTAGTAACAATCAACGGTGTTAAAGGTAAAAAAGAAGCTATAGAAGCTTTTGAAAAATCGGTACGTCTATATACAGAAAAATTCTC
>CAYTZA010000009.1:12198-18125 GCA_964442365.1 uncultured Candidatus Saccharibacteria bacterium
ACACGTATAAAAAACTTTATTGATACACAATCAAGTAAAGGACGTGACACCACAAAAACTAGTGCGGGTCTCACAATACTCAATACAAAAATATCTTTAGCTGAAACAGCTATTGCTGATTTTAAGTCATATGCTTCTTCAACAGCATCTACGACAGATAAAAATTTCATCAAAAACTTTAACGCTAAACGTAAAATTACTCACACAGCCATAAACGAAGCTTATAAAGCACTTGGATCTATCAATTTCGGTGTTAAAAACTCTGCGACAAGTACAGCCACAACAACAGTCCAATAATATTATTATTAACTCTTAACACACATGCCACCACTTAATACTCAAGGTTCTGGTACAAAAAAGACAGTTGCTATCGGTATTATTGTTATTGCAATTCTTTTGATTGCCGGAATCTTTTTTGCTCTTACAAAACAAACACCAGCTACAATCACGGAAGACGCTGCACTTCCACAAAATTCTGAAACTACTTCTATACAAGAAGAAAATTCTGCATCTATTGAGGCCTCTATACAAGACCTAGATATTACTATTCTCGATCAAGAATAATTACAGCTGTTTTTTCTAATCACAGGAAAAGCCACCCAAAGTAAATTCAAAGGGTGGTTTTTTCTTGCTTTCTTTAAGAGAGCACTATAGACTATAAAATCTACAATATATATGAAAAAAGAATACTATAAAGATCTCAAAGTTAGCCCTTCCCCACGTTCACTGGTGATTATAGAAGGAGAAATACCAGCAAGTATTTTAGATGCTGAGTACGAAGCTATTTTTAAAGAAGCAATCAAATCAATCGAGGTTCCTGGTTTTCGTGCTGGAAAAGCACCCGAACATCTTGCCAAGAGTCAGATCAGTGAAGCGGTTGTTCTAGATAAAGCAGCTGAAGCTGTATTTAAAAAAGAATATTCAGCAATAATCGAATACCACAAACTCTTCCCTATCAATCACCCTGAGATCCAAATAACCAAACTCGCTGCAGGTAATCCTCTTGGTTTTAAGATTACAGTTGCAGTCATGCCTAAAATAGAACTACCTGACTACAAAAAGATTGCAAAATCACAAAAAACTGTTGAAAGTAAAACTGAAGTAACTGAAGCTGACATAGATAAAGCAATTACTGAGGTTAAAAAAATGTGGGCACACCAGCAATATCACAAAGATCACCCGGAAGACACCTCACACAATCACAACGAAGAACTTCCACTACCAGAAGTTAACGATGAATTTGTAAAACAATTAGGTGATTTTAAAGACCTCGCTGATTTTCGTGCCAAACTCAAACAAAATCTAGAACAAGAAGCTATTGGAAAAATAAAAGAGAAAACACGTATTGCTCTTGTTGAGGCTATGGAAAAAGATTTTTCTATAGATCTACCAGACATACTTGTAGAAGGCGAACTCGATAAAATGATCTCTGATCTCCATGGACGTATAGCTAGCGCCGGTATTAAACCTACAGACTATTTCGAACAAGCAGGAAAAAAAGAAGACGAATTACGTAAAGAGTGGAGACCTGATGCCGAAAAACGTACTAAAATTGAAATTATACTAACTGAAATTGCCCGTAAAGAAGGTATTAAACCAGATCCAAAAGATGTCGAAGAAGAAATGAAAAAAATTCTTTCTTACTATAAAGATGCGGATCCTATGCGAGCAAGGTCATATGTTGAGCATATGCTTTCTAACGATAAAGTGTTCGAATATCTCGAAAGTTTGAAATAGTTGCGCTATTACACTCCATCTTGTAGAGTACTAGACGAATCACAGGTTCCTTTCACTATTCACCAAGGAGGACTGTTTATGTCTGCGAAAACGATTGTTAAGTATCCTTATCTTTTGGGGTTGTATCAGACAAAATCAACCCCATGGTTACTCAAACGCCTTGAGACACTGCACCTTATCGAAGGTGTGGAGTTACAAAAAATTGCCAGGCGAGCTGTACGCCAAGTTCTCCTATGGAGACAGGTTCGTAATAACCAAGGTTGGCCAACAGGAAGAAGTCGCGACTACAAATACGCAAAGAAAAAAATTCTTCTACGCCTCAAAAAGGCTACCGCCCCCATACCAGCAAGAGAGTTGCTTGAGCATGTACTCTTGTGTGGCTGCAATGATAAAATCTTTCGTAAAGCAATTCTCGACCTCGTAGATATGCACAGAATAAAAGTAACACCCGACCTTTGTTACCATATTGCCTGAAACCGCCGCTCCCCGCATACAGCGGGGTTTTTCTTTTCCTGCTATATTTGACATATAGATACCAAAGTATATACTTTGGTATATGAATATAAAGACTACAGAAAAAACATTACTAACTATAAAAACTGATAAAAATCTCAAAAAGGCTGCCCAAAAAACTGCAGAAGAACTAGGTATTCCACTTGGGACATTTGTTAATATGACATTAAGACAATTTGTTCGAGATAAAAAAATAGACTTTTCGATCAGTAAACCAAATAGTAAAACCTCAAGAATTCTTTTTCAAAGTGAAAAAGAATTCGCCAAAGGCGCGTTTGAAGGTCCATATACAACAAAACAATTAGCAAAAAAATGGCGTCTTGATTAGTACGTATTGGTTCACATTCAGAATTATACGAATAACGATTGCTCTTAAACAAACTTTGCTAAAGCCACGACAACAGCAGTTTCGGCACGAAGTACAGAAAGACCGAGAGTATCAAAAGTAAAACCAGAAGCCTTAAAAAGTGCCAGTTCTTGATCTGACCAACCACCTTCTGGACCTATAAAAATAATAATTGGCTGGTTTTTTTCAGAAATTGATACAGAAGCGGTTTGTGAAACAAGATTTTCTGTATGAGTATCAAAAACAATCTTTTGTTGTTCTTTAGTAGATTCCAAGACTGTTTGTATATCTGATACAGGATGAACAATAGGAATTACTGACCAACCAGACTGCTCGGAGGCCTCTATAGCAATCTTCTCCGCCCTTTCTAGATTAAGATCTTTTTTCTCACTTCTTTCACTAACTATAGGATATATATGTAAAACTCCTAATTCTGTGGCTTTTTGTATAATCCAATCATTGTTATCTTTCTTCACTAAAGAAAAACAAAGAGAGATCTCACGTTTTGGAATAAGGCCTTTTTTAGAGCTTTCTATACAAAATACCAACTCAGAACGAGCAATCATCTCAATACTAGCAACATATTCTAGACCCGAACCATCAAAAAGTACTACCCTATCACCTATTTCATATCGAAAAACCCGCTTTAATTGATGAATAAAAGCCTCGTCTTTTATCGTAAGGCGTTCAGAATTTCCTATATTTTCCTTTATAAAAAAGCGATGTATACGCATAATTTGCCAGTAATTGACTTTTAGTATATCATAATGCCTAATTAACTTTAAATTTCAAAATATTCATGTTAATACCAACCGTAATCGAAAAATCACAGTTCGGAGAGCGAGCGTATGATATTTACTCTCGTTTACTTCGCGATCGTGTGATATTCCTTGGAGGACCGATAGATGACCATACAGCTAATATCATTATAGCTCAATTACTTTTCTTGGAATCAGAAGATTCTAAGAAAGACATAAGTTTGTACATAAATTCACCAGGTGGATCTGTAACCTCCGCTTTGGCTATATTAGACACCATGAACCATGTTAAGCCCGATGTATCAACTGTTTGTGTTGGTATAGCGGCTTCAGCAGGAGCATTGCTTCTCTCAGCCGGCAAGAAAGGTAAACGTTTTGCCCTACCAAACGCAGAAGTTATGATTCATCAACCTTCCGGCGGAACAGAAGGTCAAGCAACCGATATTGAAATAAGTGCACGACATATACTAAAAACACGAGAAAGGCTCAATAAAATTATGGCCGAAAATACTGGCAAACCACTTGCGCAGATAGAGAAAGATGTTGAGCGTGATTTCTATATGTCTGCCGAAGAATCAAAAAAATACGGTATTATCGACAAGATTCTTACTAAGAACTAATTACCTCTATGACACTCACTACAATACTCTATCTCGCTTTAGCGGGACTCTGTGCTGGTGCACTTGGTTATTACTTACGTATACTAATTGCCCTTGGTAAAAAAGGCTCAGCAGAAATCAAAGTTAAAGAAATTCTTCTTGGAGCAAAAGAAGAAGCTGAAAGACTTGTTGAAGAAGCACGTATTCAAGCTACACAACTCACCAAAGAAGCTCGAGAAGAAATCAAAGAAAGAGAAGAGAAAATCAAAAAAACAGAAGAACGTCATATCAAAAAAGAAGAGCTTCTTGATAACAGACAAAACGATATCGATCTTGAAGTTGCTCAAATCAAAGACAAGATTAGTGAAATCAAAGTTGTTAAAGAACGTGCCGACGAATTACTTTCCAAAAGAACCAAAGAACTAGAAACCATATCCCGTCTTTCAGAAGAAGAAGCAAAACAAAAACTCTTTCAAGAAATAGAAAACAGAGAGCAGGAAGATCTCCTTGTGCGCATGCAGAAACTTGAACGATCAAACGGAGACAAACTAGAAGAAAGAGCAAAAAAGATTCTTGTTGATACCATGCAACGTCTAGGCACATCAGTGTATTCAGACGCTATGTCCACAAACGTGACCCTTCCCTCCGAAGAACTCAAAGGAAAAATTATTGGTAAAGAAGGACGCAATATTAAAGCCTTTGAACGCGTAACTGGTGTAGAGGTTATAGTAGACGATACTCCAAACGCTATTACCATATCCTCTTTTAATCCAGTACGAAGACAGATAGCAAAGACAACCCTTGAAATGCTCCTTGCAGACGGCAGAATACAACCAGCAAAAATAGAAGAAACATACGAAAAAGCAAAATTAGAAATTAATCGAATTATTAAAGAAAAAGGTGAAGCTGCAGTCTATGAGTGTGGTGTTTTCAATCTTGATCCACGAATAGTACTCATACTCGGACGATTACATTTTCGTACAAGTTATGGCCAAAATGTCCTTCAACACTCAATAGAAGTTTCTCATCTCTGTGGCATGATAGCTGAAGAAGTTGGTGCTAATCCCATGACAGCAAAACTTGGCGGTCTTGTACACGATATAGGAAAAGCTCTTGATCATGAAGTACAAGGCACTCACGTAGAAATCGGTCGTCGAGTATTACAGAAATTTGGAGCCTCTGAAGACGTTATTAAGGCTATGCAAGCGCATCATGGTGAATACCCATATGAAACACTCGAATCAGTGATTGTACAAGTGGCAGACGCTATATCAGGCAGTAGACCGGGTGCTAGACGAGATTCTATAGAACAATATATTAAACGTCTTGAAGATCTTGAAGCAATATCTAACTCTTTCGCTGGGGTAGAAAAGTCATACGCCCTCTCAGCAGGACGTGAAATACGTGTATTTGTAACACCAGCACAATGCACTGACATAGAAGCACGTGATATGGCACGAAACATAGCGGTGCGAATCGAAAGAGAATTAAAATACCCAGGAGAAATAAAGGTTACTGTCATACGAGAAGCGAGAATTGTTGATTTTGCTAGATAAACAATACAACACACGCAGAGGATTGCGCAAAAAATGGCTTATTATATAATAGAGAGGTAGTAAGATTATTACGTAATAAGCAATATTTATGAATAAAGCAGATATCGCTGAAGCAGTACACGCACAGCTTCAGGGAACAAAGGTTCAGGCAGAGCAAGTAGTAGAGACAGTTATTGATTCAATTATTGGTTCTCTTAAAAAGGGTACTGAAGTTTCAATCGCAGGTCTTGGTATTTTCTCAGTAAAGAAGCGCGCAGCTCGTACAGCTCGCAATCCTCGTACTGGTGAATCTATCCAGGTTGCAGCTATGAACGTTCCAAAGTTTCGTGCAGCAAAGGCTCTCAAGGACGCTGTTAAATAATCTTTAACATCCTTCTATAAAAAACCACCTCGAATAAAATCGAAGTGGTTTTTTATT
>CAYTZA010000010.1:0-17854 GCA_964442365.1 uncultured Candidatus Saccharibacteria bacterium
TATTTGTAAAACCAATTTTTGTTTGGGAGGGTTCTTTTGGTACTTCCATTAATTTTTCTAATACTTCAAATACAACGTGAAACTGTTCATCATATTTATTTTCTAAATCTTTAATGTGTGTTAGTAATTCTATATTTGAAGAAATAATCTGACGTAATCTACCAAAAACTCTCATAATTTCTATGTTTACTGATATGGCGCGCTCACTATTTAATACACTTGAAAGCATAGCTACCCCATGTTCGGTAAATGCACTGGGTAGCTTTCTGCGTCCACCGTGTAAACTTGAAGTCGCAAATTGCGACTTCAAGATATGATACTCATCTTTGGTTACTTGAAACATAAAATCAGGAGGGAAACGTTTTATGTTTCTTTTTACGTTTTCATTGAGTCTCTTTACAGGAACTCCATACAATAGTGCCAAATCACTATCTAGTATGACTTTTTGTCCACGGATCAGTAATATTTTATTTTCTATATGAATAATCTCGTTCACGAGAGTACTTTAACAAAAGGATGATAAGGAAATATATAAGGACATTTAAAAATTTGGTAATAAAAACCCCACTCAGGTGAGTGGGGGAGTTTTCTGTGCAAGTCGATTTGCTGCGGTAGCTATGTCGTCTCGTGTTATGTTCGGATTATCAAGTATTGCATTTCCAAGGGCAAAACTTTTGCGTTGTTGTTCGAGCTCCTCCTTTGTTATTTCGTGAAATCGAGCTTCTTTGAATAACTGGTTGAGTCTGCTGGTATCATCTTCAGGCATGGTGCCTCCTTTGTTAAAATAACTATATGATTCCAAGTAATACTATACTTTTTAAAATTTATAGCAAAAAGTTTGATGGTTTTACTCTAAGAATACATTTCACCCCGAACTTTTTCGAGTTGAGCAATGACAGTAGGATCGGTGATTTTCTTAAAGCGTGGAAATTTCTTACCATCTTTTTCAACATCCTCCATCCACATTTCGAGTGGACGGTTATCAAAGCAGGGAATTCCGAGCTCTTTTGAAGCATTGTAAACAGAGGCTTCGTACAAAGGACGATAAACAAGGAAATGTGCCTCCCCTGGACGAACATCATCTTCGGTATGAAAACCGACGCCTACCACTTCATACGCATAGTTATTTACTGGTCCATTTGGATTATGCTTGTAGTGATAATAGAAACCTGGCTCCGGTACTCTTTGTGGCATTGGTAGTGACATGTATTTTTTATTTTACTTATATATTATACAAAGGAAGTTGGTGATTTTCTAGTTTAATTTTAATGATGTGGTGATTTTCTCCGTCTTTGTTTTTTAGTTCTGTTTTAAAATGATTAAAGAATGTCTGACCCTCATTTGTCCATATGTTGGAGTATAGTTCTTCAATGTAATATTTATTTGAAATAAAATAATCTCTACTTTTATTCCATAAAATCTTTGAAAGACCTCTTCCTCGGTATTCAGGTAGGATAGCTATGGCGGTAATGTACAAAGAAAGAGATGGGGAGGGTGTTGTATTTGCATAATTTGGTACTTCTCCATCGCGCAGTTCTCCCTTTAAGAGCCTTTCTATGCCGTTTGGTCGTAGAGAGACAAAATCAATATAACCTACTGGTGTATCATTATCGAATATAACATGGGCAAAACAAGCATCTTCAATCGCATCCCATTTATCAACTGTGCCCTCATCTTCAGTTTCAATATCACCAAAACATTTATAATCTATATCAATGAGGGATTGGGTGAGAGTGTGTTGATTCGTGATGTCTTTGCCTGAAATAATCTTAAGACTAGTTTCCATAAAGATATATTAATAAACATATTAAACCGAGACTCTATTTAGTCGGAAGTTTTTTAATTTTTAACCGCGGCAATTTTTCAAGCCATTTCTTTTCTTTTATTCTTCTGTCAAAATTTTGAATGTCATCAATAATTGTTGGATTGGGGCGGACAACCAAATTCACCAAATCTTCTATTCCGAGAGGTGTAACAAGTTTTACCTTTCCTTTTTTTATAGTTACACCAATACATGTGGCTGTATCAGACCATGTAGAGATAGATTGTGCTGTTGAGGTATTGGGGGTCATATTCCGCCACGTATGAGTATAGATCTGATTAACAATCTCAAAATCAATGTCTGTTTCTTTTTTTTTCTTATACGATAGTTTTTTGTCAGCATCATAATCATTTCCATTAGGGTCAAAATACACCAAATCTACATCTGTTCTGTTCGGCTCACTATATTTATGAAGATAATCCCAAACTTTGTTTCTTAAAAATCCTGCTCCAATAACCCAGTCTGGTAAATCTAACCCTTCAGCAATCTTAAGTACTTGCATCATCCATTCATCTTTTTCTATAAGGGTAACGATGTCTTGCTCAGTCATTATTATTAAAGTATATCAAAGGTTCGAACCATCACATTCTGTACAAAATAAAACCCCCTTGTTAAGGGGTTAAATTACCTGGCGGAGGAGGTGAGATTCGAACTCACGGTCCCTTGCGAGACTCTTGTTTTCAAGACAAGTGCGATAGACCACTCTGCCACTCCTCCGGTAACAGCCATATTAGCAGAAGATTGCTCTTACGCAACCGGTGGAAGTTCTTTTTCAGCTTTGCGAGCAATAGCAAAAATATAGAAGATTTCTAAAATACCAAATGAATTGATGATAAGAAGAGCAACAAACCAGTATTGGTGATACAGGCGAGCCGCTTTCCAGACAGCCGCTATCTTCCAGGGAAGGGTCCAGAGTATTAAGGCTAAAATAACAAAAGGATGAGCTTCAATAAAATTCGATATATTTTGTGAAAGGGTATTTAAATATTCCATGGTTAATATGATAGCATAGTACGATGCGTTATTTAGGAATAGATTATGGATCAAAGCGTATTGGTCTTGCAGTCTCCGATGAAACAGGGACTATAGCCACACCGCTTATAGTAATCAAGAACGATGCCTCGGCTCTTGATAAGGTAATAGCTGAAGTAGAATCAAAAGAAATTAAAACAATAATTCTTGGAGAATCAAAAGATCAGGCTGGCAATGATAATCCAATCATGGTTGGTATTATGAAGTTTAAAGAAACTCTTGAGAAACGGGGTGTAGAGGTTGATTTTGAAAAAGAATATTTTACCTCAGCTCATGTTGGTGGAAATCGTAAAGATCTTGACGCTTCTGCCGCCGCACTTATACTTCAGAGATATTTAGATAGAAAAAAATATGGCGACCATAGATGATTTTGCAAAAATAGAAATGCGAGTAGGTAAGGTGCTTACTGCTGAAAAAGTCCCAGATACTGATAAATTACTGAAATTATCAGTTGATTTTGGCACTTTTGGTATTCGTCAGGTTATTTCAGGTATTGCTTTGTATGTACCAGATCCAATGTTACTTGTCGGTATGCATATAGGATTTGTTACTAATCTCGAACCTCGTATTATTAAAGGACTTGAAAGTCAGGCTATGATTTTAGCGGGACATACCGAAGAGGGTGTATTTTCTCCTATTGGTCCTTTGAGCACACTTCCACCAGGTACGCTTATAAAATAATAAAGAGTACGATATACTATATTGGATGATTGAACGTGTGTTTCGTTTTTTTCCACCTCCAGTTTTTCTTACTATGCCGCATAGCGGTCTCTCTTTGTCTGACGATGGTATTCGTTTGGTTACTTTTTCTGAAAAAAATGGTCATAGAAAGTTAGTAAGAACGATACATGAAAATATACCAAATGGTGTTGTTGTTTCGGGGAGTATTGAAAAACCAGAAGTACTTATTCCTATTCTTTCAAAAATACAAAAACGATATGGAATTGAATTTGTTGCGGTAACGATACCAGATGAAAAAACGTATACATTTAAAGTATCTCTTGAATATAAAAAAGATATATCTATAACTGATATGGTTGCTCTTAAAATAAAAGAAAATGTTCCTATGGAGTTTTCTGAAGCAATATTTGATTACAATATCGTCTCTTCAACTGAAAAAAATATAGAAGTAATTATAAGAGTAGTTCATAGAAAAGTGACTTCTGCATATACCGCTTTATTTCGTTCTGCTTCTTTGAAACCGTTGCTTTTCAAGGTCGAATCTCAAGCAATTGCTGATGCGGTACTTGGACCTCATGACACAGGATCACGTATTATTGTTCATATAGAATCACATAAAACAGTATGCACTCTTGTAAATCAGGGTTTTTCAGAACTTTCTACAGTTTTGGATATTGGTACAAATTCTTTTGTTGAGGCTTTGTCAAAAAGTTTGGGTATATCTTCTGACGAGGCACTTTTATTGTGTACAGGAAAAGGAAAAAAAATAAATCAAGAAGATTTCTTTTTTTCAATTGCCAATTTGATTTCTGTTATACGAGATCAGGTTATTAGATATGCTGAGTATTGGAAAGTAAAAGATGAAAAAGGGAGATCAGTCGAGCAACTTATTGTAAGTGGTATGCCGGCATCGATTGATGGTTTGGCGCATTATTTTGAACAAAGCACAGGTATTCGTACTGGTGTTGCAAATGTCTGGGAAAATGCTTTTTCTCTTGATCATACAGTTCCAGAAATTCCTTTTGCTGAGGCCTTAGATTATGCGCCAGCAATCGGACTTGCTTTGCCAAGACAATTACATTTTTAAATATGTTCAATCTTCTACCAGAAAAAGAAAAAATTGTTTTACGAAAAGAATATAATCGAAGACGTTTAATCGTATGGCTCGGTGCTCTTTGTCTTTTGGGAATAAGTGCTGTTATTTCTTTAATACCGTCATTTGCGTTTTTATACGGTAAAAATAGTAGTGCTACGCGTCAAGAAATTGCTGTTTCAAAGGCCTACAGTGATGGTGTGGCGACTTATGTAAAACAGATTGATTTGGGCCGACAACTTATTGCTTTGTTTGGAAAAGATTTCTATGCTACTTCATCTGTTGGATTGATGCGTGCAATAACAGCAGAGCGTGTAAAAGGTGTGCATATAACATCTTTTGGTTTTTTGTATGGAGAGGCCGTGGCAATACAAATACAGGGAATTTCGGAAACAAGAGAGTCTTTACGAGAATTTGTTTCTCGTTTAAATCAAACAGGTTTATTTGAGCGTATCGAGGTACCGATTGCTAGTTTTAAACAAGAGTCTGATATACCCATAGATATTCGTACTAATATAGTACAAAAACCATGAATACTAAAAGACGTTTCATATTTTTAATTATTTTAACTAGTGTGATTTACACAACATATGGTTTTTCTTTGTGGATGTTACATAAATACTATACAAAAACTCGCACTCTTATAATAGAAACTGCTGTCCAAGAACAAAAGGTTCAAAGTGGGCTTACTTTAAAAATAGCTGTACAAAATAGTAAAGAAGACATAGAGGCTCTATCAAAAGCGGTTATCCCTTCTGATGGTGGTATTCCTTTTATTGAATTTGTTGAATCTTTAGGAAAGCAGTATCGCGTTGTCACTTCTATTGCTTCTGCAGAAGAAAAAAAAGTTGGAGGATTTAATCAGTTATCATTCCGTCTTACTGTAGATGGTTCATGGTCAAATATAATTCGTTTTATAGAGCTTCTTGAAGTAGCTCCTTATCGTATTTCTTTTAAAAACGTAGGAGTCAGTACGATAGGAAAAACGTGGAGAGGGTCTATTGATTTTGTAGCAATAAAAGCTGAATAATATATTATGACTTTTACTTTTTTAAAAAATAATACTACCCGTGATCCACATCATATTCATGAACTTCATATATATAAAGACTGGCTTTGGGTGGTATTTGTTTTTACTGTTGGTTTTGTTTGTGTAGCACTTATACATATTGTTATATTTCAGAAAATGGAAACTGTCGATGACTTAGATGGAGAAAATATAATTTCTCAGACAAAAACTATCAATCGTACAGAGCTTAAACGAGCGGTCGATGAACTCAACAGAAGATCTATTCGTTTCAATGAATTGCGCAAGTTACCAGCATCTGCTGTTGACCCGTCGCTCTAGGATTGATAGTCTAAAAGAGTTTCGCCCCCGTAGTTCAATGGATAGAACAGCGGACTTCTAAGCCGTTAATGTAGGTTCGATTCCTGCCAGGGGCACCAAGATTTTATTCATTTGTTTATTATTTTTGAGAGGTGTAGTATATATGTATTATGGCAAATATATTTACATACAAAGTACTCGCTGGAATTATTGGCGTTGTAATCGTGGGTGGAGTAGGAACAGCTCTTTATATGAACAATACTCCAGTGACCGAAGAAAGTTCTCAAATTACAGAACAGACTGAACAAGCAGATAAAGTTTCTACAGATACAAAAGGTGACACAAGTCAAAAAACTATCAAAGATTTTCTTGCTATTACCACATCACAAAAGTGTACAGTTAATCACTCAAGTGGTGTGGCTGTAAGTAGTGGAACGGTGTATGTGAGTGGGGGTAAGATACGAGCTGATTTTGTTGCTAATACTTCTGGACAAACTGTTGGAGTTCATTTTGTTGTAAATGGTCCAGATGCATTTACATGGATCGATGGATATCCTGTTGGTTTCAAAGTTCCTGTAAGTATGGCTGACAAACCAAGTAGTCAAACTGGAGGAATTGATATAAATCAAAAGCTTGATTATTCATGTGTTCCTTGGGCAGTAGATTCTTCAGTCTTTGTTACTCCAACAGGAATTACTTTCAGAGCTATCGGTGCATAGCTCTTAAGGTCTTTATTTTTCTACAATATCGTGTATAGTGTTTTGGTGTTTGCGGGATTAGCTCAGTTGGTAGAGCAACTCATTTACACTGAGAAGGTCGGGGGTTCGAGTCCCTCATCCCGCACAGAAGTATTAATCACTATTTTATATAGGGACGAGAAAGCCGGAGTCCGTCGTCCGGGGGACGACGAGACGAGGCGGGGTCGCAAGTACTTATGAGCGTAGCGAATTAGTAACTTGTGACCGAGTCCCTCATCCCGCACAGAAGTATTAATCACTATATTTTTTTAAAATAAAAAAGCCCTGGACATGATTAGTGTTTAGGGCTTGTGTCTTGGAGAATGTCCTACGATCCTACGTCAGCTTCACATAACAGACTCGACGCAAAGATGCATTGTGAATTTTGATGATCCTTATCGTAGGGTAAATATTTTCATGTCTTGTTGTTCTGGCAGAACGATAACGTGCCAGATATGCCCACCAACGCTCCGGGCCTCTTTGAAGCAGTGCTTCTTCGTGGAATACGAGTACGGGAGCCTTTTCGGGCTTTTGATTCGAGAAGTCATAGAAGAGTCTTGCGCTAAAGCCAGTCCTTGTCTCAACTGTTGGTGCTTTGTACGCCAGAATCATGTTCGCTACGACTAGGGCCAACAAAATACCTCGAAGCATAGAAGACTCCTTCCAAAAGAGGTGAATAAAGAAACGACATGGTACTACTAAGTAAAATATTATCAGAGCTGGGTTTTTTTGTATATAAAAAACACCCCATGCTTTGTGATAGCAATGGGGTGGTTGTGGGCAATGGGGCTGCCGATTTGGGAAGTGGTAGTGCAACACGATCCCTTTGGCCCGGTTCTTGGAGAGCCTCGGCAGCCCCGCGTTGGCGAGGGTATACTGATCTTTAAAGACTATAGCATATATATGCATTTTGTGCAAGCCTGTGGTATAGTCTCTTGGTGAAAAAAGAAATAGAGATCATATTTGAAGATAAAGACGTTATCATAATCAACAAGCCAGCCGGTTTGGTGGTGCATTCTGATGGAAGAACAAAAGAGAGAACTCTTGTCGATTGGATATTGGAAACTCATCCAGATATGAAAGGAATAGGGGAACCAATCGTACTTTCTTCGGGGGAGTCTATTGATCGTCCGGGTATTGTTCATCGTCTCGATAGGGATACCTCAGGGGTGTTGGTTATTGCTAAAAATCAAAATAGTTTTCTTAATCTTAAGCGTCAATTTCAAGATCATGTCGTAAAAAAGGTTTATAGAACTTTTGTATACGGAGTTATGTCTGAAGACGACGGTATTATTGATCGTCCGATTACTCGTAGTCGTAAAGATTTCAGACTATGGTCAGCACAGCGTGGAGGGCGCGGAGAGGCTCGTGAAGCAGTTACTGCTTATGAAGTGTTGAATCGTGGTAGTGATGCTACTTATGTTGAGGTTAAGCCTCGTACAGGACGTACGCATCAGATTAGGGTTCATATGAAAGCAATCAATCATCCTGTAGTTGCTGATAGGCTTTATGCGCCAAAACGTGACCCTATACTAGGTTTTGAGCGTTTAGCCTTACATGCTCTAAAACTTTCATTTGTTACTCTTATGAGTGAGGAAGTGACCTTTGAAGCTCCTTTACCATCTGATTTTATACAAGCCGAAAAGTTGCTAAACGCTTAGGGTTGTGGTAGATTATCCTTCACGTTATGAAAACTGCAATCATACTTTCACCGGTCAATATTGAAGCTCGAAAAAAGCTGGATATTCGTGCTGGTGATACTGTTAAGGTATCTCAAAAAATTAAAGAAGGTGACAAGTCTCGTATTCAGTTATTTGAAGGTCTTGTTCTTGCTCGCAAACATGGAACAGAAGCGGGTGCTACTTTTACAGTACGTAAAGTTGCATCTGGTGTTGGAGTAGAGCGTATATTCCCTTTGTATTCTCCTGGTATTGAAAAAATAGAAGTAACTCGCCGTGCTAAGGTTCGTCGTGCTAAGCTTTATCATGTTCGCAAAAAAGCAGCAAAAGAAATCAGTCGTGAAATGCGTCGTGAACTTACTGCTCCTGTTGTAGAAAAAGAAGAAGTAGTAAAAGAAGAGACTCCAGCTCCAGTAGAGGCATAGTAAAATTATATGCACCCGCCTTTACTCTACGAGTTTCGGCGAGGCAAGCATGTGGCGAAATTGGTAAGATGATAAGTGTATGCACAGGTGGCGAAATTGGTAGACGCACTACCTTGAGGTGGTAGCGCCCGCAAGGGTATGGAGGTTCGAGTCCTCTCCTGTGCACCGTGTTTGATCTTTCGGTTAATATAACAAGGAGGTTTAGCGGTGAATCATTGCAGGAGGTATTTCAATCTGATCGTGGCTTTGTTCGGACTCCTCTTTTTCTGTTCCAAGGAAGAAAAGAGGAGGGGTTCGACTCGATACGTCAACTAACTTTCTTGTGATCTCAGGGTGTATAGAGTGGTGAGGCTTTTTGCTGATCCACTCTTTTTATTTATTTTTTTGTATTTAGCTAGCCTTATAAGAAAAATTCTGGTATAAATGACACGTTGGTAAATATATGGTGGCTATGGTGTAGCGGTAGCACACGAGCTTGTGGAGCTCTTAGTCTGGGTTCAACTCCCAGTAGCCACCCCATTTGAAAGTCAGTTGTTGAAATAGAGGTTGACTATACCCCCCATGGGGTATATACTTTTGATATGAATGCAAATAAACCAAAAATAATTCGTCGACTTAAAATTATTGAGGGTCAGGTCAGAGGGCTTCGAGAGATGGTAGAAAGAGGTGCATACTGCGTCGATGTTATTACACAAAGCTCCGCAATTAAGCAGGGTCTTTCGAATGTTGAAGATATTCTTATGGAGCATCATCTTTCGCGTTGCGTAGTAAAGCAGATAAAAGAAGGTACTCCTGATAAAGCTGTGGATGAGGTTCTTAAGGTTTATAAGCTAAAACGCAAATAATTTATGAATCATCCTAAGACATACATTGTAAAAGGAATGCACTGCGCTTCATGCGCCGGTATTATCGAAAAAACTTTCAAAAAAACAGAAGGTGTTGACTTTGCTGAAGTAAATTATGGAACTGAAAAAGTAAAAGTGGTCTTCGATGAATCAAAGATTAGTGCGAAGGCACTTTCAAAAAAAATAGAGCCACTTGGATATTCTCTTGCTCTAGATCAGGAAAATAAGCATGCTCATGGTAATCAGTCTGCTGAAGAAATGGGTATGTCTCCGGATGAGCATGCTGCACATTTAGGGCTTAATCAATCAAAAAAGGAGAAACTAGCTGAAGTGGCACAACAGAGATCACTTGTGCTTTCAGCCATCCCGCTGGCCATTTTTGCTGCGTTTGTAATGGGTTGGGATATCTTCGCACAGTACGGCCTTGTGGCTGAAATGGGGACGACAATTAAAGAGTTTTTCCATCATCTCCTACCGTTGACGGCTACCTACACACTTTTTGTTGTTGGTAAACCTTACCTTTTTGGTTTTTATCGCTTCCTCCGCTATGGCAAAGCAAATATGGATACACTCATCGGCATTGGAACAGTCGCGGCATTCTTATACAGCTTCGCAGTTACTGCATTTGAAGAAGTCCTCAGACCATTTATAAATGTTGAATATCAATACTACGATGTAACAATTGTGGTTATTACCTTTATTGCACTTGGCAAATATCTGGAAGCTATGTCCAAGATTAAGACGGGAGATGCAATAGAAAAACTTCTTAACCTTCAAGCAAAGACTGCTCTCGTGGTCCGAGAAGGAAAGGAAATAGAAATTTCAATAAATGATGTAAAGCGCGGAGACTTAATTATCGTAAAGCCAGGGGCAAAGATTCCGGTAGACGGCATTGTTATGGAGGGTTCTTCTTTTATTGATGAATCTATGGTGACCGGAGAACCAATGCCAGCTCAAAAGAAAATCGGAGACTCAGTTGTTGCTGGGACCATCAACACGAGTGGATCATTTACCTTTAAAGCAACAAAAGTTGGCTCTGAGACTTTGCTTGCTCAAATAATTAAGATGGTTGAAGACGCTCAGGGTAGTAAAGCTCCAATTCAGGCACTTGCAGATAAAATCTCAAGCGTATTCGTGCCAATTGTTCTTGTCACCGCTTTTGTTACGCTCGGTGTATGGCTCATCTTTGGATCTCAGTATTTGGGTTTCTCTCAAGCCTTGTCATTTGGATTAGTCTCGTTCGTAGGGATTCTTGTCATTGCATGTCCGTGCGCTCTTGGTCTAGCTACACCAACAGCGATTATTGTCGGAGTTGGGAAAGGTGCGAAAGAGGGTATTCTTATAAAAGATGCAGCGACCCTCGAAAAGCTTCATAAGGTAAATACTGTAGTAGTTGATAAGACAGGGACGATTACCAAAGGAAAGCCAACTCTTGTCGATATCCAAAATCTTTCAAATCTTAAAGACAAGGAAATGATATCCGTTATTGCTTCGCTTGAAAAGAAGTCGGAGCATCCAATTGCTCATGCGATCGTTAGCTACGCACAGGAGAAAAATATCTCTACATCTGATGTTTCAAATTTTGAAGGTATACAAGGTAGGGGTCTCAAGGGAACGATTAGCGGTACTGAATATTTTGTGGGTAACATTAAGCTTATAAAAGATCTCGGCATTTCATTTGATTCATTAAAAATTGATCAGTTTACAGCACAAGGGAAGACGCCAGTTATTCTCGCAACAAAAGAAAAGGTCCTCGGCTTTGTAATGGTCGCAGATGAAATAAAAGCGGAATCAAAGGAAGCTATCAAGAATCTCCATAAGCTCGGAATCGAAGTGGTCATGCTTACGGGCGACGATGAAAAGGCCGCCAAGTATATCGGATCCCTTGTCGGCATCGATGACGTCATTGCTCATGTTCTACCACAAGATAAGCTTGAAAAAATAAAGGCTCTCCAGTCACAAGGTCGAGTGGTTGCCATGGCTGGCGATGGCGTAAACGATGCTCCCGCCCTTGCTCAGGCTGATGTTGGCATTGCCATGGGGACAGGAACCGATGTGGCAATCGAATCGGCCGGTATAACGCTTCTTCACGGAGATATTTCAAAACTAGTAAAAGCTATCAGACTCTCAAAGATGACCATGACAGGAATCAAACAAAATCTTTTCTGGGCATTCATCTACAATATCGTGGGCGTCCCTCTCGCAGCCGGCGCGCTGTATCCGGTATTCGGCTGGCTTCTCAACCCTGTTTTTGCCGGATTTGCTATGGCTATGTCGAGCGTGTCAGTGGTGTCGAACTCGCTTAGAATTAGGGCTAAGAAATTATAATTACCATGAATACCCAAACACAAAAATACACCTTTCATGTACATGGGATGCATTGTAGTGCATGTGTTCTCATGACCGAGAGTGAGCTTGGCGATCTGCCACATATCACTCACGTTAAATCGAGTTTGAAACGTCACTCAGTTGAAGTAATGGGAGACTTCGGTGATAAAACACCTGAACAAATCGCAGAGGAGCTCACGATTCCGCTCAAACCCCACGGCTATACAGTTTCAGTTGAAAAGCAGATTAAAGAAAATAAATGGTCCGACTTTAAGATTGCGATACCGATAGCATTAGGTTTTGCAATTCTATTCGTAGTTCTTCAGAAAATGGGAATAGTAAATCTAGTGAACGCTGGCAATGTCACCTATGGCACAGCATTTGTGATTGGTATTATTGCTTCACTCTCAACATGTATGGCAGTAGTTGGAGGCTTGGTCCTTTCGATGTCCGCGACATTTGCGAAAGAGGGAGACAAAGTAAGACCTCAACTCATGTTCCATGCAGGTCGAATTGTCTCATTTTTTATTCTTGGCGGAGTAATCGGTGCAATTGGTGCTGCGTTTACACTGAGCGCTTCAGCGACTTTCGTCCTCAGTCTCATTATTGGTATTGTCATGCTTATCCTCGGTATAAATCTCCTTGATACATTCCATTGGACTAAGAAATTTCAGCTCTCGATGCCAAAGTTTATTGCAAAACACGCTCATGACGTATCAAAGTTAAACCATACTCTCACGCCACTTTTTGTCGGTGTTGCCACATTTTTTCTGCCATGCGGATTTACCCAGTCCATGCAGCTCTACACGTTAACAACCGGAAATTTTTTTACAGGCGGACTGACCATGCTCGCATTCGCACTTGGTACGCTTCCGGTCCTAGCTTTGATTAGTTTTAGTTCGTTCAGTATCCAGAAAAGTTCAAAAGCTGGAGTGTTCTTCAAGACAGCTGGACTCATCGTCATTATGTTCGCAGTTTTTAATCTTATTAATAGCCTGGTTGTAATTGGGGTCATACCGCCAGTGTTCAACTTCTAGTATAATTCTAATTATGAAAGCAACTATTGTTTCAGTTACTGTAGCAGTGGTCCTCATTGGTAGTGCTTTTGTGCTCACAAGAGGAGATTCTCAGGGTGGTACCTCTCTTGTGAACAATGTCAGTATTGTCGATGGAAAACAAATCATCGAGATTCGAGCAAAGGGTGGATACCAACCAAGAAAGAGTATTGCCAAAGCTGGTATTCCTACAATCTTAAGATTCAACACAGCAGGGACATTCGACTGTTCTTCATCGGTTCGTATTTCAAGTTTGAGTGTTAGCAAGACCTTGTCACAGTCAGGATCGACTGATATTGATATTGGAACCAGACAGCTTGGTACACTTCAAGGATCATGTGGTATGGGCATGTATCCCTTCGAAGTTGAATTTAAAAGTTAGTTATTAATAAGGAATTTTACAATCCTCAAAGCAGTGAGCTTTGCGATTAAGAGAAAAATGTTTTTCTCTGCCTTTTGTTTCTGACCGCACAGCCTTTACTGATGACAGAACTTGAAGATGGTGAGTGATTGTGGGCTGTTTCAGACCCATTTTTTTAGTGAGCTGGGTAACCGTCATACCGTCTTTTGTTTTGCCGAGCATACATACAAGATTATAGCGGCTACGCTCTCCCACAACCTTAAAACAGTCTGGGCACAATTCTTCTTCTCCCATAACCGTCTTAGGAACCCACTCAGGCCGAGGGTAAGTGTGCTGCTCCCCTGTCTTTTCCGCGTCTTTCTCTAAGTTATCAACTTTCATATAGATGACTATCTATGTTATTGTATATAGACAATTATCAATATATCATTTTTATAAATAAAAGCATATGAACGATACTGTATCAGGTTTGAAAATAGAAAGCGTTAAAAAAAGAAACGGAGAAATTCAGAAATTTGATATAGAAAAAATTGTTGCAGCGATCAGCAAAGCAATGCTTTCTGTTGATCATGGTAGTTTGGAAGACGCACGCAGTGTAGCTCTCCATGTAGTGGATAATATAAAAATAAAATACACAAATAACGGTCAGTCAAATATAACTTTTTGCCCATCAGTAGAAGAAATACAAGACATTGTTGAAGAAACATTAATGACGAGTCAATTCCATGATGTTGCGAAATCCTACATCCTATATCGTCAGGAGCATGCAAAGCTTCGTCAGCGCGATATTTTTAAAAAACGTACTAATCTCAAGCCGTATGAATATCCCGAGTTGTACGAATATGTAAAAGCTATTAGGCACTCATACTGGATACACACTGAGTTTAACTATACGAGCGACATCCAAGATTTCAAGGTAAATGTTAATGACAAAGAAAGAAATGCAATGAAAAATGCGATGCTTGCTATCGCTCAAATTGAAGTTGCGGTAAAAACATTCTGGGGAAATATTTATCAAAAAATGCCAAAACCAGAAATGGGAGCAGTCGGCTTTACCTTTGCCGAGAGTGAAGTGAGGCATATGGATGCATATGCACACCTGCTTGAAATTCTCGGTTTGAATGAAGAATTTATAAAGATTAAAGAAATACCTACCCTCATAAACCGGGTCAGATATCTTGAGAAAGCGATAAAAAATTCAAAGAGCGACGATAACAAAGAATACGCTCAGTCTATATTGCTTTTCTCACTTTTTATTGAACACGTGTCGCTCTTTTCCCAGTTTCTTATCATGATGTCGTTTAACAAGCACAAGAATTTATTTAAGGGTATTTCAAATGCGGTCGAAGCGACATCCAAAGAGGAGCAGATACACGGGCTATTTGGTATAGATGTTATCAATATCATAAAAGACGAGCACCCAGATTGGTTTGATAAGGAATATAAAGATGCAATCATCGAATCATGCAAGGAGGCTTTTGAGTCTGAAAAGGAGGTGGTTGATTGGATTCTAGAAAAGGGAGAAATAGACTTTATTCCAAAGAACATGATTCTTGAGTTTATAAAAAATAGATTCAATAATTCGCTGGTTGCGATTGGCATACAGCGAATATTTGAAGTTGACTCAACAATTCTTGAAAAGACAGACTGGTTTGATGATGAAGTAATTGCAACTAAACATGGTGATTTTTTTGTAAAAAGGTCGATTAATTACAATAAGCGAAACCAGAGTGTTACTGGTGATGATCTATTCTAAAAATTACCATATGAACTGGCTAAACGAACACAGTAAACTATTTTTATCTAAGGGATACCTTAAGGATGGAATAACCGCTGAAGAACGTATAAGGCAAATTGCAGACACAGCAGAAAAAATTCTAGGCAAACCCGGTTTTTCAGAAAAATTTTATGAATATATGTCTCGCGGTTACTACTCTCTTGCCTCTCCCATCTGGTCGAATTTTGGCTTATCGAAGGGATTTCCGATAAGCTGCTTTTCTTCTTATCTAGGAGATGACATGGGTCAGATTCTATTTACGCAAGCGGAGGTTGGTATGATGAGTAAATATGGAGGCGGCACAGCCGGCTACTTTGGAGATCTGCGTCCGCGAGGCGCAATCATAAAAGATAACGGCGTATCTTCAGGAGCAGTGCATTTCATGCGTTTGTTTGAAGCAATGGTCAATGTAGTTAGTCAGGGATCTGTACGACGGGGACACTTTGCACCGTATCTACCGGTCGAACATAAAGACATAAAAGAATTTCTAGAAATAGGGACTGAAGGTAATCCGATTCAAGAGCTTACTTATGGAGTTACCGTCACTGATGAGTGGCTTAATCAAATGATCGGCGGAGACCAAGAGAAAAGAGGTATTTGGGCAAAGATTTTAGCTCGTCGGAGGCAAATCGGCTACCCGTATATTTTTTTCACTGATACAGTTAATAAAAATACTGTAGATGTGTATAAAGACAAGAAGCTGAAAATATTGGCAAGTAATTTGTGCTCAGAGATATTGCTACCTTCAAGTGAAGAGTGGTCGTTGGTTTGCGACTTATCTTCTTTAAATTTGCTCCATTATGAGGAATGGAAAAATACTGATGCGGCAGAGATACTCGTGTATTTCCTCGATGCTGTAATGAGTGACTTCATAAGTAGACTAGAAGAATTTCGAGATAACGGCGATTTGCACAAAAAACAAATTTTCTTGTTTTTGGAGCGGGCATATAATTTTGCTAAGGCACACAGAGCCTTGGGAGTCGGGGTTCTTGGTTGGCATTCTCTTTTGCAGAGCAAAATGATTCCCTTTGAAAGTGATGATGCACATGAGTTAAACAGGGTAATTTTTAAAGACATCAAAGAGCAGTGCTATCAAGCCTCTGAAAAATTGGCCCAGGAATACGGTGAGCCTGAGATTCTAAAGGGATACGGTAGGAGAAATACAGCACTCTTAGCAGTTGCTCCTACCACTTCGTCGGCGTTCATTCTTGGGCAGGTCTCACAGAGTATCGAGCCAATATGGTCAAATTGCTATGTGAAAGACATAGATAAGATGAAGGTTACCATCAAGAATCCGCTACTTGAAAAATTGTTGGAGCAAAAAAATATCAATACTCGGGAAATTTGGCAGAGTATCAGAAACAACGACGGATCCGTCCAGCATCTTAGCAAGCTATCCGAAAAAGAAAAAATGATATTTCGAACTTTTGCAGAAATAGATCAAAAAGTAGTTATTGAACAGGCTGCAGAAAGACAGAGGTATATAGATCAAGGTCAATCGCTTAATATAATGATTGATCCTGATATGCCGACAAAAGACGTCAACACTCTTTATCTTCATGCCTGGAAGTTGGGAATAAAAACTCTTTACTATCAGCATAGTATGAACGCCGCACAGCAGTTTGGTCGAAAGAAATTACAAGAAAATAAAAAACAAGACGTCACAGTGGTGCATGTAAGTGAAAATATCTGTACTTCATGTGAAGCATAATTATATGAAAATCGACGAACACACTGAAAAATTTATTTTATCTGCTGAATCCAAAGCTTTAGCTACTTATGGTAAAAGTTTAAATGTTGTACCGGTATCTTCGATTAAAATTGTTGACGGGAATATTTGGCTCATGAATTATTTTATGGATAAGACATTGTCTAATATTCTGGTTAACCAATCGGTAGCTTTCGTATGTTGGAAAAAAATGATGGGATATCAAATAAAAGGTAATGTTGAATACAAAACAAAGGGCGAAGATTTTAACCGTGCAGTGAAGTGGATCAAAGAAATATTGCCAGAAAGAGTCGTAAAGGGACTAATCATACTAATACCAGAGGAAATACACGATATTGCACCAACCAAAGATACGATGAATAAATTCCAAGCATTTGAAAATTGATAATATAAACATGTTAAACTTGTATTGTTACTTTTTCAGTTTTAATTAGTAATAAAATGTGTAATTTATGACAAATAATAAAAAAATTGAATGGATATTGCGTATAGGGGTAGCGGGTGAATTTTTTGGTCATGGTGTGTTGGCAATACTAGGTAAACAAGATTGGATAAATTGGATCAACCAGCTCACAGGTATAGAAACGTCGACAGCTACAACATTGCTTTTGATTGTTGGTATCATGGATGTTCTTCTCGCCCTTATCATCCTTGTAAAGCCTATCAAACCAATTCTTTTGTGGATGGCTTTCTGGGGACTTTTTACCGCCTTTGTACGTCCACTCGTCAACGATTTCTCATTTACTTCCTGGCTTGATTTTATCGAACGCTTTGCAAACTGGGCAGCACCACTTGCGTTGTATTATATCCTTCGATCAAAGAAAGATTAGTTTTGATATTAAAAAAGGGGTAACAATTTTTCTTGCAATCTTTTTGTGTGGATGTGAAGCACACAGAAATAATGTTGGAACATGTTAAAATTAAGAAGATATGTATCGGCACCTTTTATTATTGGCGTACACC